>CAJTSZ010000016.1 GCA_910578755.1 uncultured Oscillospiraceae bacterium
AGTTCGCTGTACTGCACAACGGTTGGTCTGCCCAAAGGAGGGGGCAGACTACCCGCTTAGTAGCCTCGCCTACGCTCGGCGTTACCAAGCCTGCGGGCTCTAATGGTGAGAGGCCAGTGCTTATAAGTCGGCACAGCGGGAAGCCCAACCTCACCTTGGGGAGGGCTTGGCCTCACGAAAAAAAGCGTTCCACTTTCCATGGCCATGCAGCTTGCCTGCGGCCCATGGAAATATATACGCTTTTTGAGTGTGGGCAACCGCCAGCCCCACAGCGTGGGGCCACAAGTTCGCAAAGCGAACTTGCGATAACTTGTGCCTTTGCTGTAGTTTTCGCAAGTTTGCTAAAGGCAAACTTGTAGCCGTTGGAACAACGGCGGCGCTCCGCTGAACGGCAGGGGGCCTTTCCCACCGGCCCCGCGGAAGGGGTTCAGGGGTGTCCCCTGGTGTGTTTTCTTTTCCCCTTTCTTTTCACATAAAAGAAAGGGGCCGGGGTACGGGGCCGGGTAGGCCCCGATAAGGTCAAGGTTTGGAAGTGGCTGCATACTTCCAAAAGGGGTTATTTTATGGCCTTATCCATAGCGCGGACAAACTGGGCGGCAGCATCCCCTACAGTGGCCTTGGTGAGCTCAATAAGGGAATACAGGGCGTTTTCCACATCCTGTGCAAGGGTGAGGGAAAAATGGCTGCGGTCCCGCGCTTTGGAAAAGCGCTTAATGATTTTTTTAATCTCCTCGCTTTCGCTTTCCGTAAGGTGCCTTACGGTTTGGCGGGAAAGCTGGGCCATAATGGCGGCGCAGTCCTTTTTTAGCTGGGAAAGCTCCTCCAGGGCCTGGGAACGGAAACGGGAGACCATTTCCTGCTCGTCCTGGGGGTCAATAAATTTCATTTCCACAATGGAGGCCTCGCCATTCATTTCTTTTATTTTAGCGGCAAGATATTTAAATTTAGCGTAGCTTCCCCGGGAGTAGGGAAGCAGGGCGACGCCCTGTTTAAAATATTCGGCGCCGTATTCCTTTAATTTACGCCAAACATAAACCCTGTTTTTGGAAGGATTGATAGGCACGCTGTAGCCCAAGGCAAGCCAGCGAACAGGTTCAGACACGGAAATTCCTCCTAAAAAATAAATTCTACCTCTATTTTACACGGTGGGAAAGGTAAGGTCAAGAAGCATTTGTTACAATTTACAGCAAGGGAAAACCAGGGAAAAGTGAAGGAAATTGTAAATAAATTGTGAATAAATGGCAGGAGTTGCATATTTTTGTGCAACTTTTGCCCCAAAAGGGGGTGTAAGTGAAAGGAGGTTTTAGCGAATGACAGAAAAGGAACGCCGGCTTATTAGGGAACTGAAAAAAGGAAAGCCCCCCATGGAGGCGGCCCGCAGGGCCGGGTACCACATACGTTGGAAAGGCGACATGGCAAGGCTGCTGGCAAGGCCGCTGGTGGCCGAGGCCCTGGACCAAGGGAAAAAGGTACTGACAAAGGAACGGATGAAGGAGGCACTGGAACGCATTGCTTTTGGCAGCGTGGAGGACGCGGTGCGCTTTATGGATGGCACAGAGCAGAAGCCGGAGGAGGAACTGTTCCCGGTGGCGGAACTGAAGCGCCGCCAGGCCGGCTACGAGATGAAATTTTACGACCGGCTGCGGGCGATGGAAATGCTGGAACGGCTGGAAGAGGGGGAGTTTGCCAAAGGGATAAAGAGCTTAGGGAAAATACTGGAGGAGAGCGCCTTGGCCATAAGGGAACATGAATAGGATAAAACGCTTTTCCCCCAAACAGATGGAGGCGCTTACCTGGTGGTGCAGGGGCAGCAAGACCCAGGGCTGCCGGGGCATTATTTGCGACGGCGCCGTGCGCAGCGGCAAAACAGCGGCTACCTCCCTTTCCTTTTTGCTGTGGAGCATGAGCTGCTTTCACGGGGAAAGTTTTGGTTTGTGCGGCAAAACCCTGGAGGGGGTACGCCGCAACGTGGCGGGGCCCTTGCGCCAAATGGTAGCGGGCCAGGGCTTTTTGTGGAAGGAGCGAGCTGGGGGAAAGGAAATAGAGGTAAGCTGGGAGGGCAGGCGCAACAGATACTTTTTGTTTTCCGGAAAGGATGAAGGTTCGGCGGCGCTGATACAGGGAGCAACCTTGGCAGGGGTACTGATAGACGAGGCCGCCCTGCTTTGCCGCAGCTTTGTGGAACAGGCCGCAGCCCGGTGCTCAGTGGAGGGGGCGCGGCTGTGGTTTAACTGCAACCCGGAACACCCCGGCCATTGGTTTTACCAGGAGTGGGTACTGAAGCGCAGGGAAAAAAAGCTGCATTATTTACATTTTACCATGGAGGATAACCCTTCCCTTTCCCCGAAAACCTTAAAGCAGTACCAGGAGCTGTACAGCGGCAGCTTTTACCGCCGCTTTGTTTTAGGCCAGTGGTGCGCGGCCCAGGGGGCGGTGTACCCTATGTTCCGGGAGGAGGAACATGTGGTGGCCCAGCCGCCGCCCTGTGTAAGGTACGTAATTTCCTGCGATTACGGAACCCTGAACCCCTGCTCCATGGGGCTGTGGGGGCAGGGCGGGGATGGGCGTTGGTACCGGCTGCGGGAGTATTACCATGACGGGCGAAAGGCGGGGGCCCTTTTAACCGACGAGGAATACTGCGAACGGTTAGAGGAGCTGGCCGGCGGCTGCCCGGTGGAGCAGGTGGTTGTGGACCCTTGCGCGGCCAGCTTTATTGAGTGTATTCGCCGCAGGGGCAGGTTCCGGGTAGTGAAGGCCAACAACGATGTGGCCAATGGTATACGGCGAGTGAGCGCCCTGTTAAAGGAGGGCAAGCTGCGCTTTGCCGCCTGCTGCCAGGACTGTATACGGGAGTTTGGCCAGTACTGCTGGGAAGAGGACGCCGGGCAGGACATCCCCAAAAAGCAGGACGACCACGCCATGGACGATATGCGCTACTTTGTAATGACCGTTTTGGAGGGACAGGCACAGGAAGCAGAATTTTTTGCCGGGGCGGTGGCCCGCCGCGGTTTTAACCTTTAGGGCTTTGATTGCTTAACAAGGGTTGACGCGGTTTTGGGAGGCTAAGATAACTGCTGCCTGCATCTCTTCGCTGTTAAGCCGGGTTTGGCAAAAAATAGTATAGAAATACGCTTTGGAGGAGGCGGAAAACAAATCCAAGGCGGGAAAGGCGGAAGGACAGATGAAAGGGAAACGGTGGGGCACACCGGAAAAAAGCTGCTGTGTGCAGACAGGAAGGACGGCGGTGGATACCCTGTGGGGAGGTCTGGGTACCCCTTTGCAGGACAACCAGGGGAAGCTTTACGAGGAAATGCGCCGGACGGTGCCTGTGGTGGATGCGGCGGTAAATAAGATTATCCGTTTGGTGGGCGGCTTTGAGGTTCACTGCGACGACCCCTGGTGCAAAGGGGAGCTGCAGCGCTTTTACCGCGAGGTGCAGGTGGGGCCGGCAGCCGCCGGGCTGGACCAGTTTATCTTCCAATATTTAAACGACCTGCTTACCTACGGGAATGCTGCCGGCGAAATGGTTCCCCTAAAAAACGGCAGAGGCATAGGGGCACTGTACAACGTGCCGTTGGAGAATATTTCCGTAGCCCAGGGGGACAGCCCCCTGGAACTGGATATTTTTGTTTACCCCGATGGGATGACAGCGAAAAAGGCGCCTTACCCAGAGAGGATTTTATTTTCTGCCCTAAACCCCCGTTCCGGGGAAATTAAGGGCCGTTCCCTGCTGGAGGGGCTGCCCTATTTGGCGGATATTTTAATGAAAATATACCAGTGTGTAGGAAGCAACTTCCAGCGGCTGGGAAACCTGCGCTATGGCGTTACCTATAAGCCCTCCGGCCCTTTGGAACGGGGGAGTGCCAAGGAAATTGCCGCCAATTTGGCGGAGCAGTGGGGAAAGGCCATGGCGGACAGCGGCAGTATTCAGGACTTTGTAGCCGTGGGCGATGTGGATATTAAGGTAATTGGGGCGGAGGCCCGCATAATGGATACCCAAACGCCGGTGCGGCAGATACTGGAACAGATGATTGCCAAGCTGGGGCTGCCGCCCTTTATTTTGGGGCTGAACTGGTCCACCACGGAGAGGATGAGCAAGCAGCAGGCGGATATTTTAACCAGCGAGCTGGAAAGCTACCGGGCGCTGTTGGGCGGCATTATACGCCGGGTATGCGCCGCCCACCTGCATATGCTGGGGGCCTCGCCGGAGTTGGAGGTTGTTTGGAAAAGCATTAGCATACAGGACGAGGTAGAGCAGGCCCGGGCGGCCCTGCTGCGGGCCCAAACCCAGGCAATACAAGGAGGGGACAAAAATGGAACAGCAGGTTAGCAGGGAAGAGCTGGAGGAAATTAACCGCTTTACAAGGCGGCCTTTGCTGCCGGAGGAGGTTTACACCTTTGAAGTGGTGCTGTGCAACAATGACATTGACAGGGATTGGGAAGCCTTTGAGGCGCCGGCCCTCCACAAGCTGGCCAGCCTTTTTATAGGGAAAACCGGCATAACGGACCATGAGGCAAAGGCTGCAAACCAGCGGGCCCGCATTTACCGGGCCTGGGTGGAGGAGGAGCCTGACCGGCTTACTGCCGACGGGCGCCCCTATGCCGCCCTAAAGGCAAAGGCCTACATGGTGCGCACAGCGGAAACCAGGGACCTGGCACTGGAGATTGACGGCGGAATTAAAAAGGAAGTGAGCGTAGGCTGCGCCGTAGGGCAGGCCCGGTGCTCTGTTTGCGGGGCACAGCGAAAGGGCGAAGGCTGCGCCCACAGGCCGGGGCAGCGGTACCAGGGCAAAGTTTGCTTTACCCTGTTGGGGGAACCGACAGATGCCTATGAGTGGTCCTTTGTAGCGGTGCCGGCCCAGCCGGGGGCAGGGGTAGTGAAGCATTGGAGCAAAAAGGAGGAAAGTTCCGTGGAAGAATTGAAAAAACAGCTTGCCGCGGGGGGAGCCCTGCGGCTGACAGAACAGCAGGCGGCAAACCTTGCCTTAATGCTGGAACGGTTGGAGGAGGAAAACCAGGCTTACCGCAGGGCGGTAAAGGCCAAGGTACTGGGAGGCGCCCCAGGGACACCGGGCAGCGAGGAACAGACGGCCTTTGCCCATTTGCTGGACAAGCTGGAAACAAGGGAAATGGAACTAGTGGGGCAACTGCTGGAAAAAGCAGCGGGCAGCGCCATAGAGGCCCCTCAAACTATGGTACCACAAAATGTACAGGCGGCCAGGGAAGGTGAATTTTTTATTTAGAGAAAAACCCGTTGGAGTTGGAGAAGGGAAAGGGGAAAAGCAGGATGAAAGTAAGTTTACAGGGGTACCACAGCCGTTACGCAACCTTTGAAGCCCAAGGGGAGTTAGCCCCAGGGGATTTGGTGCAGCTTTGCGGCAGCATGACAGTACAGAAGGCTACCAGCGGCAAATTTGCCGGCGTGGCCCGCAGCGTGCGGGACGGTTTTGCGCTGATTCAAACCGGGGGATATGCCCAGGTGGGCTACAGCGGCAATAAGCCGGCCTTTGGCTTTGTAAGCCTGGAGGCCCAGCCGGGGGGCGGCTCCCAAACAAAAGTGAGCGATGCAGGCCGCCAGGTTTTGGTTGTAGAAGTGGATGAAAGCCAGGCCAAGGCTGGTATTTTGTTTTAAGGCTGCGGGCATGGGGAGGGGTTCCGATGAAGGATGGTTTTATTGGCGGGCGGCATGAGCCTGCCAGCACAGGAATGGAAGGAAAGGGGAAAGGGATATGAACAGTTATAAGAATGTAAGGATTGCAAGGGAAATGTACAAAGCGGGGGCGCCCTTTACAAGCCAGCTGGAAAAGCAGGACCCGTCCGCCCAGTACAAGGGCACGGAGTGGGAGAAGTACGACGCCTACCAAAGACAGCTAAAGCGGTTTGACATCCGCGTTTTTGGCAGGGAGAGCGACTGCCTGCAAAAGTTTTTCGCCACGGCCGACAGCGCAGCCCTGTTCCCGGAATATGTGGCCAGGGCAGTAAAACAGGGTGCGGAGGAGGCCAAGGTTTTGGAACTGATTTCGGCCTCCAGAACCAACATCAATTCCATGGACTACCGAACTATTGTTTCCCTGACGGGACAGGAGGATAGCGCTGTTATTGTGGAGGAGGGGGGCTTTTTGCCGGAAACCGCTATTAAGCTGAGGGAAAACCTGGTGCGGCTTCACAAGCGGGGCAGGATGCTTTGCGCCTCCTACGAGGCGTTGAAGTTCCAAAGGATTGACCTGTTTACCGTGGCATTAAGGCAGATTGGCGCCTGCATTGCCAAGGCCCAGCTGAAGGACGCCGTAGAGGTACTGATAAACGGGGACGGCAACGAAAACCCCGCCCAGGTAATAAAAACCGCCAAAAGCGGGGAGGTCGGGTACACGGACCTGCTGAACCTGTGGAACAGCTTTGGCGATTATGAAATGAACGTGCTTTTGGCTTCCCCGGACATGATGCTGAAGCTGCTGCAAATTAAGGAATTGCAGGACCCGGCAACGGGGCTGAACTTTCAGGGGACCGGCCGGCTTTCCACCCCGCTGGGGGCGGTGCTGGTGAAATCCTCGGCGGTGCCGGAGGGGACCGTGGTTGGCTTGGACAGGCGTTTTGCTTTGGAAACTGTGACCGCAGGGGATGTTTTGGTGGAATATGATAAACTGATAGACTGCCAGCTGGAACGGGCGGCGGTGACGGCCATTGCCGGTTTTTCCAAGCTGTTCCCAGAGGCGGTAAAGGTGCTTAAGGTATTGGAGGAGCAGGCCCGATAGGCTGCCCCAAAGCTGATAAAGGAGGAACCAATGGAAACAACAAAGGAACTGGATTATTTTGCCTTAATGGCGGGCCTTTCCCCGGAGGAGGCTTTAAAGTGGGCGCCTTTGTGCAGCAGCTGCCGGGAGCGCATTACGGCGGCCCTGCGCCCCGGAATTATATGGGAACAGGAGGAACGGCTGGCCCTTGCCTGCGGGGCTATGGCCTGCTGCCTGTACCAGCAGCAAACAACGGGGGGATTTAGCCAGGTGAAGTTAGGGGATGCGGCGGTGCAGGCCCCCTCCCCTGCACAGGCGCTGCGGCTGAAGGAGGAGGCGTGGGAGTTAATTGGCGACCTGCTGGACAACATAGGGGTTTGCTTAAAGGGGACAGCTTATGAACATTAAACAGGCGGTAGTATTTTTAACCTGCCGCGCCGGAATAGAGGTACAGCGGGAGCGCCCAGGAGAAGAACCGGTTTGCTTTCCCGTTTACCTGCGGCGCAAGGGCGGAAAGACCATGTGGGAAAACCAATGGGAAACCGGTGGCGGCGACGGCGGGGAGTATGTGGTAATTGCGGCGGAGGAGCTGGCGGAGGGTGATATTTTGCGGGTTGGCGGCAGATGCTGGTACATAAAATGGGCGCGGCCCTACCATTGGCAGGGCGAACCGGCTTATTACCAGGGCCTTGCCGCCGGTGGAAAAGAGGAGGGGTAGCATGGGGGAAATAAGCAGTATGTTGGAGGAAATGCGGGCCTTTTTACAGGCCCGGCTGCCCCAGGCCCAGGTGGGGCTGGCCCACCCGGGGGACCAAAGGCCCTTTCCGCCCAAAAGGCCCCTAATAACGGTGGGGTTGGAACAGCTTGCCCTGCGGCCCCTGGGCTGTGGGGACCGGGGCGGAGCCAAACGGCTTTGCGTGGTATACCGCATTGCCCTTTGCAGCCCCCAAAATGGCAGCCAATGCACCGCCCTGGGGGAACAGGCAGCGGACGCGCTAATGGCGGCGCCGGGGTTCTTTATTGAGGAAATTTTGTGGGGAGAGGTAAAGTTCCAGCGGGAAGCAGGGGGATTTTTACTGGTAATAAAGGTGCGGTGCGCCTATATTCAGCGGATGGAGGAGCAGGCCGCCCTGCCTATTGAACGGGTAGAGCTGACGGCCCGCGCTGAAGGCCTGGCAGGCGGGGATGAAGGAAAGGAGGCTTTACAGCAATGACACAGACTTACCGGCCGGGGGTGTACTCCCGGTACCAGGTGACCTATTCCGGGACAAGCAAGCTGCCCAAAACGGGAATTTTTTGCTGTGGGACGCAAAAACAGACGGGGGCGGCGGTGGAGCAATATGTTCCGGTGAAAATTGAAAATGAATCTTGCTTAGAGGAGCTGTTTACAAAGGAGGAAAACCCGCGGCTTTGGAGGCTGGCCCTTTTGTGGCTGGAACAGGGGGTGGGGCTTTGGCTGCTGCCGGCTACGGTGGACGGCAGCCAGCCGGAGGAAGCGGACTATGCTGCTGCCCTGGCCAAGGCGCAGGAAATAAAGGACGCCGCCTGCCTGCTGTGCGACAGCGGGGAGGAACAGGTGCTTTTGGAGGTAAAGGCGGCGGTGGAACAGGCCCTAAGGCAACAGCGGGAATGGCTGGGCTTTGGTTTTTGCTCCGCCAGTGACGCGCCGGGGCTGGCGGCGGCTTTGAACAGCGAGCGCATGGTGCTGTGCTGCCAAAAGGCTTCGGCTGCCCAGGGGGAAGAGGGTGACGCCCTTTTTACCTGCGCTGCCTTTGCGGCCCGGATATTGGCCCTTTCCGCCCCCAATGACAGCCTCAGCGGCCTGCCCTTGCCGGGCATTGGGGCAGTGGAAGCCTTGGGGGAAACAGAGGTGGAGGCCTTACTGGCCGCCGGCGTGACGGTTTTTGAGGAAATTGGCGGCGCGGTAGAGTGCATTTGCGGGGTAACGACTAAGACAAAGGCCCAGGGCGGGGAGGACCGCAGTTTGGGGGCCATTACCACGGTGCTGATGATTGACCATGTGATGCAGGCGGTACGGGCCAGGCTCAAGGGGCTTTTGCAGAGTATCCGCACGGACCGCTACACCCTGGGGGCCATTGAAACCCAGGCGGCGGTGGCCTTGGGGGAGGAGCAGGACTTGGGGCTGGTGGAATCCTTCCAATCGCCCCAGGCCAGCAGGGATAAGGAAAACCCATCTACCTGCCACGTGCTGCTGCGCTTTGCTTTGGCGGTGGTGGTGAGCCAAATTTGGATAACGGCGGAAATAACGGTGTAAAGGGGGAAAGTTATGGCGCTTATTAACATACCAACCAGCGCGGATATTTACATTGAAGTAAACGGCAGGCGGGTAGCCGCCGCCCAAAGCTACAAGGTGACATCGGCCCGGGAAAGCCGATATATTGAGGCTTTTGGCAGCCAGGAGCCGGTGGCAACGGTAGGCGGCCGGATAAAGCACAAAATACAGCTGACCCGGGTGGAGCTGTGCGGCGCCTTGGAGGATGGGGTGGATTTTTACGACCTGGAGGATTTTAACCTGGTAATTGTAAAGCCGGGCAGAAAGGTGATTTACTCCGGCTGCCAGTGGGCGGAAATTACCCAGGGGGCCTCGGTAAATGAGGTGGTGCTGGAGTCGGCAGTTTTGGTTGCCAGCCGGCGCATGGCCCTGCGGCCGGGGCAGGTGATTTAAATGGGGCTGGCACAATATTTGCGGGGACGCTGGAACGCCCGCAGGGCGGCCCCCAGTGGGGGCGCTGGGGCTTTGGACAGCCTGGGCGGCATGGGAGCCAACACAGTGGGCAAGGCCCCCGGCGCTTTGGACTTCCCGCCCCAAGAGGAACTGTGGCAGGGGTTTGGACAGGAACAGATGGAGCCTGCCCCCCAGCCCTTTTCCTTTGAGGAGGAGCTGGAACGTCAGGCGCTGCGATATCGGCAGGATATGGAGGAGTTATGGTAAATTTACAGTTTGGGCAGTACAGATTCCCCCACAACCCAAAAAAGCTGCGGGTGGTTACAGCCCAGCAGCTAAAGGGGATTGTTTGCGCCCAAGGCGGGGAAATTACCCAGCGCTTGGGGCGGGGGCGCACAGTGATAGAAGGGGAAGGGGAATTTTACGGACCCCAGGCCATGCACCAGTACGAACAGCTGCGCCTGGTGTTTGAGCAGGGGGAAAAGGCGGTTCTTTTTGGGGCAGGGGTAGAACCTATGGAGGCCAGCCCCCAACAGCTGGAGCTGGTGGGCCAAGGAGGTGCCGGCACCGTGGGATACCGTTTCCGTTTTATAGAGGATGACAGCAGGAAACAGGGGGAGGTATTGTGAAAATACGGTGGCAGGATACCAAAGGCGTTTTGGGGGAAAGCAGCGTTATTTTAAGCCTGCGGTACGACAGGGGAAGGGACACCCCGGCGGACAGCCTTGTTTGCCAGCTGGCTTTGAAAAAACCCGTGGGGGAACTGTGCCAGCTTTGGCTGGAGGAGCAGGGCCGGCAGTTATTCCACGGCTTTTTGGATAAACAGGAGCAGTGGGAGGAGGGCGGCTGGCAAATGCTGCGTCTGACAGCCCGGGGCCTGGGCGGCCTGCTTTTGGATGACGAGGCCATGCCCCAGGTGTACGAAAGCCCTACGATGGAGCAGGTGTTCCGCCGCCACTGCCTGCCTTACGGGGCGGTAAACGGTGTTGGGGCAGGGGGAGTATCCGGAAAGTATGTGGTGAGCAAGGGCATGAGCCAGTGGGAGGCATTTTCCCAATTTTGCCGGAGGGTGACCGGATTACACCCTTTTTTACAGGGGGATACTGTGGTGATTCAGCCTGCCAGCCCTAAAATATGGCGCTTTGGGGCCGGTGGACTGCCAACGGCAGAGCTGCGCCAAATATACAGCAGGCACAGGGTAATTGCTCAGGTGGCAATTCGGGATAAAAACGGCCTGTACACCAGCATGGCCCAAAACCAGGAGGCGATAGAAAAGGGGATACGCAGGCAGAGATACTTGATTCCATCCCCCCAGTGGGCGTTGGACGCGGGAGGCAGCGGGGACAGCCTGCTGCGACAAAGCGCCGCCCAGTGGGAAACCTGGCAGGTACAAGCTGCGGGGGTTTTTGCTGTGGCCCCAGGGGACTTTGTTTCCGGCAGGGACGGCTGGGGCAGGGAATTCAGCGGCACGGCCCACCAGGTACAGGTGGAGGCGGGGCCGGCAGGCCGGTTTACCCATATTACCATATGCAGGGAATAACGGGGGCAACGGGGGCGCGGAAGTTTGTGCGAAAAGAAAGCTTACAATGCGCCCCCTGCAAGTTTTAGCGGGCTGTGTGCCCGCCAAACTTGGCGGAAGTATTCCATGGGCGGAGGGGGGCGCGGAAGTTTGTGCGAAAAGAAAGCTTACAATGCGCCCCCTGCAAGTTTTAGCGGGCTGTGTGCCCGCCAAACTTGGCGGAAGTATTCCATGAGGCGGGTTTGTGGGAGGTCTTATGGCCGCAGGGGGCGAAACACCTGCATAATAATAAAATTTGGCAGTGGCAGCAAGTTTTCCACATCTTGAGGAAAACTTGTGGAAAATTCTTTGCTATAGAGAGTGGAAAATTTGAAAAAACGTTTTTTATAATAAAAAATAGTAGGGCAAAGCGAAACTATTTCTTTGTGCAGCAGGCAGGGGAGGGCGGAACGGGGCGCAAAGCACTTGTACAAAATAAAAGCTTCGTAAGCGCCCTTACAAGTTTTTTGGCTTCGCCTGCAAAACTTGCGAAAATTGTTTCGCCTGCACATCAAGTTTTTTATTGTGAAACAATAAAAAACAAGAAGAGGAAGGGAAAAATATGTGGCTGGCAAAAAAAATAACGGCCCGGCGCAGCCGGGAAATTGGCGCTGCAACAGAGGAGGAAACGGGCCTTGTGGGGGAATGCGAATACCGGGAACTGTCCAGCTGCTCCCCTTACGGGCTGTGGTGGCAAGCCCCCTTGGGGCAGGAGATTTTAACGGTAAACTATGGGGGCGCCTGCCTGGGCCTTGGGGTTGTTGCCCCCAGGCAGCGGCAGCTTTTACCGGGGGAGGTTTGTTTATACTCCCAGGGGGGCGCTTTGCTTTGGCTAAGGCAGGATGGCTCCGTTGAAATTAACGGCCTGCGCATTACCAAGGAAGGGGAAGTGGTTCCTCCAAAAAGAGAATAAAGGAGAAGCAACTATGGATACATGGCTGGAAAAAGGGGACCACGGCACGGATGGCCGCGGCCTTCCCCTTGCCATTGACGGGGAAAAGGAGTGGGTGCAGCAGGCGATGATTCGCCTTTGCGTGCCCAGGGGAAGTTTTATTTTGGACAGAGAATTGGGCAGCCGGTTTTACTCGATAAACCCGGCACAGCCACGGCTGCTGCTGGAGGAACAGGCTCTGCTGTACGCCAAGGAGGCCCTTCTGCCCATGGCGGACGCCCAGGTAGAATGGGCCAAGTGCTGGGGCAGCAGCGCCGGGGGCCAGGGCAGGCTGGAAATTACCGTTAAAATTGCCCGCAGGGGAAGGGACTATTCTGTAGAGGTGAAAACGGCGGTACCCGGCTAAGGGGAGCCGGGGCATATCATAAAAGAAGGGAAGGGGAGGAGAGCCTTGGAAAATAGCACAGCCTACAGCGCCCTGCTGAAAAAAATGCAGGAAACGTATTTAGGGCTTACAGGGGCCAGCCCGGACGACGCTTCGGATGTGGGGATTCGGTTTAAGGTGCTGGCCAAGGAAACGGCGGAACTTATGGGCCAGTTGGAGGAAATAGGCAGGCAGGCGTTTCCCCAAACGGCCACAGGGCGGGCTTTGGAGCTTCACGGGGAGCAGCGGGGAATAAAACGCAAGCAGGGCACGCCAGCAAAGGGGACAGCCGTATTTTTAAGGAGCGTGGCGGCGGACAGGGAAATTATAATTCCTGCCGGCACTGCAGTGGCCACAGGGGGCAGCCCAGGGGCCCGCTTTATTACCACGGAGGCGGCGGTGATGGCTTTGGGGGCTACGGAGGCCCAGGTCCCGGTTGTTTGCACTGTTCCCGGCCCACAGGGAAACTGCGGGGCAGGGGCTTTGCAGGCCATGGTGACGCCTGTACCGGGAATTCAGGCCGTAACCAACCGCCAGCCCCTTACAGGCGGCGCGCCCCAGGAGGATGACGAAGCATTAAGGGCCCGGCTTCTGGATACCTATTTGAACATTTCCAACGGAACAAACAGCGCCTTTTACCGCGGGGTAGCCAGCGCTTATGAGGAGGTTTCCTCTGTTCATGTGATTCCCAGGGCCAGGGGGACGGGTACGGTAGATATTATTGTTTGGGGTGAAGGGGTGGACAGCACCTTTTTGGAGAAGCTGGGGGCCCGGTTTCAAGAGATTAAAGAAATCAATGTAGATATTTCTGTAGAGCAGGCACAGGCCCGGCCGGTAGCTGTTACGCTGGAGGTTTCAGTGACAGAGAATATAAGCTGGGAGGAGGCCCAAGAGGCCTGCCGGCGCAAGGCGGAAGCGTTTTTCCGGAACCTTCCTGTGGCGCAGCCCCTGCTGCTGGCCCATTTGGGCAAGGCCCTAATGGAGGGAACAGGGGTACATAATTACCGCATTGCGGCCCCCCAGGAGGACGTTTGGCCCACCCGCAGGCAGAAAATAACCCTGGGGGAATTAAAAATAAACCCTATGGAGGAACGGGGCGGGAACTATGACCAGTAAGCAGCGGATTTACCGATTGCTGGAGCCTTTAAAGCTGTATTCCCTAAAGGGCGGCACCCTGGTGGACGCGGAACTGGCAGCCTACCTTGCTGCCTTTGAGGCGGTGGAAAACGGGCTAAAGCAGCTATACACGGGGGCTTTTGCCGCCCTGTGTGACAGCCAGCAGCTGAAACGGTGGGAACGGATGACGGGGCTGCCGGTAAAGGAGGAAATTCCCCTGGAGCAGCGGCGGCACATGGTATTAGAGAGGCTGGCGGTATCCCCTAGGGATTTTACAGTTGCGGGGCTGGAAAAGGCCCTGGCCTCCGCGGGGATAACGGCCCAGGTGCAGGAGCTGCCTGGCCAGGGGAAGATACGCATTATCAGCCATGGCATTACGGGGGGTTACTACACCTTGGACGAGGTGCGCAGGGCTATCAACCGGTTTTTGCCCTGCCATTTGGAAGCAGAGCTGGATTTTGGCAGCCTTACCTGGGAAATGTTTGACGAAAAGGACCGCACCTTCCAGCAGTGGGACGAGAAAAAAACAACCTGGGAATACTTTGACCTAAACGGTGAAATGCTGTAACGGCCCCAAAAGGAGGAGAATATTTTGCCAAGCACATACAAGACGCCCTTTTTGGGCCTAAACCGCTTTATTGGCAGCGACAAGCCCAAAATGGATGATTTTAACCGCGACACCCAAAAGCTGGACGATAAACTGAAGGAACATTTTGAAAGCCAGGATGTTCACTGGACAAAGGCGGAAAAGGATAGGTGGAAGAAACCCTACCTCATTGGCACCTACACGGGGAACGGCCAAATGGAACGGACAGTGGCTATTGGCTTTCGGCCTGCCTTCGGCATTATTTTTAAGGTGGATGACGTTCCGGCCCTATTGCAGCCCAGCGGCGGGCAAACCCAGCAGTACAGCGCCTTTATTACCCCCAAGGGCTGCACTTGGGGATGCGAGGCGCGGGAAAACGGGTTTTACATTATGCATGCCCCCAACAATACCCCGGACGGCCGAAAGGCCCAGCTGAACAGCAGCGGGGAAACTTACTGCTACATTATGTTTTATTAGGCTTGTTTTTTGCCGTTGGGCCTGCCGCGCCAAGGCCCTTGGGCGAGGCAACTGTATTATTAAATTTTTACAAAGGAATTACGGCATATTTAGCGGTTATGTTGCAATTTGCAGAATTTTTGCACTTTGATAAAAAGCTATAGATAAAAATTTTTAGTGTGGTATAATAACGACACAGTCGTTATTATATTTCAAAATGGCCGGGGCGAACTGTTCGCATTGCTCATCTCCCCATGGCCAATTATACCACTGTGCGCGTTGCGCTTGTGGCTATTATACGGGGTTTTCAGCCCCAAACCCTGCAGCGGTATACCGCTGCAAGGTAGCAAGTTTGGCAAAGCTAAACTTGTGAAACTTGTGTTCTTTATAGGGGCCCTCCGGCCCCTATAACCCCAAGCCATATTTCTTTTGGCATCAAAAGAAATATGGAAAAGAAAAATGCCGAGGGCTTCGCCCTACGGATACCCGTTATTTG
Source organism: uncultured Oscillospiraceae bacterium (assembly GCA_910578755.1). GTDB lineage: Bacteria > Bacillota > Clostridia > Oscillospirales > Ruminococcaceae > Negativibacillus. The sequence goes on from CAJTSZ010000016.1 coordinate 14,946, forward strand.
ATAGTGCCACTCAATAAAAAGCGGCAACCGGTGTTTGGGGAGTGTTTTATCATAACATGGCCCCACATTCGTGTATGGCCATGTTACAAGGAACACTCCCCTGCACAACGGTTGGTCTGCCCAAAGGAGAGGGCAGACTATCCGCTTAGTAGCCTCGCCTACGCTCGGCGTTACTGAATTTCCGAGCTCTAACGGTTGGAGCCGCAAGCGACAAGTACGCACCGGCGGGAAGCCAGCCCCACAGCGTGGGGCCACAAGTTCGCAAAGCGAACTTGCGATAACTTGTGCCGTTGCTGTAGTTTTCGCAAGTTTGGCAAAGCCAAACTTGTAGCCGTTCACTGAACGGCGTGGGCCTTTTGCGCCAGCAGGCCGACCGGGGGGTTCAAAGGGGTGAAACCCCTTGTGGCGTTTTTTCTTTCGCTGTTGAAAGAAAAGGGGCCGGGTCTGGGGGTGGAACCCCCAATGGCAAAGGCTTGTTGGAGGTAACGGATGGCTCCCCAAAAGCAGTGCCGGGTGTTGGGGCTAGGGAGGCCCAGCTTAATTGAGTAAGTTAGGGATGTATATCCAAAAGGAAACGGCAAAGGCCACTGTGAAGAAGAGATAAAAGGGAGAGAAAAATGAAAAAGCTGAACCTGAAGGAAATTGACTGGAAAACAGAAATAGAGCGTTACTTTTTTATGCTGGTGGCCTGCGTTTTGTACGCACTGGCAATGAACCTGTTTGTTGTTCCAAACAAAATTGTTTCCGGCGGCATTACCGGCGCGGCAACACTAGTAAATATTTTAACCGGCATAAGCATTGGTATTGTTACAGTAGCCCTGAACCTGCCCATTTTGCTTATGGGGCTAAAAACCCAGGGTTTAGGTTTTATTATCCGCTGTTTTATTACCAATGCTGCCTTGGGCGGCATGATTGACCTTCTCTCCTTTTTGCCTGCAATGACAACCAACCCGCTGATTGCAGCAATTTACGGCGGCGTGCTCCAGGGCCTTGCCATTGGCCTGTTTTACCGGTACAGTATGTCCAGTGGGGGGACGGAGCTGCTGGGCCGGGTGATTTGCAAGTACGTACAGGGGATTTCGCCGGCAAAGATGATTTCCCTGCTGGATGCCGTTATTGTAGTGACCGGCGCCTTTGCTTTAAAGAACCCGGAAAACGTGCTGATGGCGCTGATTATGATTTTCCTCAACGCCAAAGTAAGCGATATGATTATTACCGGTACGGACTACGCCAAAATGTGCTATATTATTACCGATAAGCCGGAGGAGGTTTCCCAAGCGTTAATGAGCAATTCCCGGGGCATCACCAACCTAAGCGGCATTGGTATGTACACAAAAACAGAGCGCCATGTTTTAATGACAGTAATAAAAAAGAGCCAGTTTATTGGTTTTAAGAAGACTGTGCGCACAGTGGACCCCAAGGCATTTGTTATTGTAAGTGAAGCGGCAGAGGTTTTGGGCAACGGCTTTAAAAGCATTACGGAATAAACCAACCACCCCCTCACCGGTGTTGCCGGCGAGGGGGTGGTTTTGTTTCATAGCTTTTTGGGGCCCATTTTAAATGAAGCACAAGTTTTACAAGTTTGCCATAGGCAAACTTGCTGCCTTACAGCGGGTACCCGCTGTAAGGTTTGCCCCACAAAAAAAGGCCAGTCCTTGCCCTCCCCTTTTTTTGCAGGAAAATTTTTGTTATAATAAGAATATAGAAAAAAACATGCCTGGGGAACCCCCAGGGCAAATGGAAGGAAACGGCGGCCCTCCAGGAAAGCAGGGCTGGGGCGCCGTCCCGGAACAGGAGAAAACAACATGGCAATGAACCGGCTGCTGCGGGCAGGGCTGAAAGCAGTTTCTTACGCGGAATTAAGCGTGCGTAAGCATTACAAGCTGTACCGCAGGGTAACAAACCTTTTTCACAAGCATTACCTGCGCCCCTTTTATAAAATATGGGACCACCAAATCCCGGTGGGGGAACATAACATTCCTGTGCGCATATTTTCACCTAAAATAACCGGGGAATTCCCAGTGCTGCTGTTTTTTCACGGCGGCGGCTGGGTAACCGGAAATATTGACAGTTATGACCGGGTGTGTACCAACCTGGCCCGGCACACAGGCTGCACTGTGGTTTCGGTGGATTACCGTTTGGCACCGGAGCACCATTTTCCTGCAGCGGTGGAGGACTGCTACCTGGCTGCCAGGGAGGTTTTTGCCCACCCAGAGCTGCTGAACACCACCAAGGAGCAAATCACCCTAATTGGCGACAGCGCCGGGGGAAACCTGGTTGCGGCGGTATGCCTTATAGCAAAGGAACGGGGGGAGTTTACCCCCCAGCGACAAATTTTGCTGTACCCGGCAACGTATAATGACCATACGGAAGCTTCCCCTTTTCCCTCAGTACGGGAAAACGGCAAGGACTACTTTTTAACCAGCCAGCGGGTACAGGATTATATGGACCTATACATGGGCAGCCCCAAGGACAGGGAAAGCCCTTACTTTGCCCCGCTGCTGGCGGAGGATTTAAGGGGACAGCCCCGCGCCTTAATTATTACGGCGGAGTACGACCCGCTGCGGGATGAGGGGGAAGCCTACGCGGCCAAGCTGCAAAAGTTTGGCAACGATGTTACCCTTTACCGTATGGAGGACGCGCTCCATGGGTTTATTTCCCTGCGGGCTACGGCTGCTCATGTAAAAAAAGCCTACGGGTATATTAACAAGTTTTTAAAGGAGGCGAGGGAGCAGTGAAGCCTTCCCAGCCAAAGGAATGGAACCGCTTGGATAATGCGGCTAAAATATTCCCGCCTAACAGCAACAAGCGGGATACAAAAACCTTCCGCTTTGCCTGCCAGCTAAAGGAGCCTGTTTGCCCCCAGCTGCTTCAGGACGCCCTGGACCAAACTGCGGAGCAGTTCCCAATCTTCTGTTCTGTAATGAAGCACGGCTTTTTTTGGTGCTATTTGGAGCGCAGCAGCCAACGGGTGCTGGTGACAGAAGAAAACCTGCCGCCCTGCTCCCCTTTGTACGATTACGCTATGCGCAACGTGCTGTTCCGGGTAAGTTACTATGGCCCCCGCATTAACTTAGAGGTGTACCACGCCTTAACCGACGGCACCGGCGCCATGGAGTTTTTAAAGTTCTTGGTGAGCCAGTACTTAAAGCTGCGGTACCCAAAGGAGCTAAAGGAGTTTACACCGGCAGGGTACGACGCCTCCCAGGACCAGCAAACAGAGGACAGCTTTTTAAAGTATTATGACCCAGCCAACAAATTCCCCCGGCCCAAAAACAAGGTTGCTTACCGCATTAAGGGGGAATATGTCCCTGTAGGGAACCTGCAGGTAATAGAGGGCTGCGTACCGGTAAAGGAAACCCTGGCCCTTGCTAAAAGCTATAGGGTCACCCTTTCTGTATTTCTGACGGCGCTGCTGCTGCAATCCATTGGGGAAACCATGACGGTGCGGCAAAAGCGGCGGCCGGTGGTTTCGGCGGTGCCGGTAAACCTGCGGAACTTTTTCCCTTCGGAAACGGCCCGCAACTTTTTTGGAGTAATTAACGCCGGCTACCATTTTGGAGAAGGCAGCGGGCAGTTTGAGGAAATTGTGCAGCAGGTAAAGGAGCAGTTTGCCCGGGAGCTTACCAAGGAAAAGCTGGCTGCGCGGATTCATATAATGGCCGCTTTAGAGTGCAACCCTGTGCTGCGGGTGGTTCCTTGGGCGCTGAAAAACCCTGTACTCCACCTTGCCAACAGTATAACCAAGCGGTATACAACCACAAGCATTTCCAACCTGGGGAAGGTAGAAATGCCGCCTCAGGTGCAGGAATACATCCAGCAGTTTCATGTGTTTGTCAGTACAGACAAGGTGCAGGCCTGCGTTTGCTCCTACCGGGACAAGCTGACCATTAACTTTACTTCCGCCTTTGTAAGCACGGCGGTGCCCACGGCATTTTTCCGCAAGCTGGCGGAATGGGGGATTCCTGTGGAAATTACGGCAACCAGAGAAGAGGAAGGGGAGGTGCAGGGCTGATGAAATACTGCGACAGGTGCAAGGTTTGGGTGAACGCCCCCCGCAGGCACTGCCCTTTGTGCAAGGGGGTTTTAGCCGATGACCCCCATGACGATGTAAAAGAGGAAGAAGCCTTTCCAGCGGCGCCATCGTTATACAAAAAGTATAATATGTTTTTCCGGGTGCTTATTTTTATTTCTGTCTGCATTGCTACAGCGGCGGTAAGCATAAACCTGCTGCTGCCGGAAACCGGCTTTTGGTGCTGGATGGTCCTTTTAGGGGAAGGCGGCTTTTGGGTGGCAGTAGCCACGGCTGCCCGGCGGCGAACCAGTATATCCAAACGTATTATTTGGCAGATGGTGGTGCTTTCCCTGTTAACAGTTGCCGTGGACGGGCTGACAGGCTGGCACGGGTGGTCGGTAGACTATGTGGTACCTTTGGTGCTGCTGTTTACTACTATTTGTATTATTGTAATAGAGATATTTATTTTATCCCACAAAGTGGAAGAGTACGTGGTATACTTGCTGGTCAGCTGCGGCTTTGGCCTTGTGCCCCTGGCGTTTGCATTGACGGGGCTGGCAAAGGTGAGGTGGCCCTCTATGCTGTGCGCGGCCAGCAGCGTAATTACCATAGCGGCTGTGGTTTTGTTTGCAGGGAAGGACACCCAGCGGGAAATGAAAAAGCGGCTGCATATGTAAAGAGGAGGATTGGAAAATGGAATCTATGATGGTGTTTTACCCTTGCAAGGATATTGAGGAAACCAGCCGTTTTTACCAGGAGGTTTTGGGCCTGCGGCTGTACAACGACCAAGGGAAGTGCAAAATTTTTGACACCGGCTACGGCTACCTGGGTTTTTGCCAGTACAGCCATGGGGAGCTGGCAAGCCATGTGTGTATTTCGTTTAATTGCAAAAACGAAGCGGAGGTGGATAAAACCTATACACTGTTTCGGGATACCTCCAAGTACCAATGTACAAAGCCCCAGCGGCACCCGGAATTTGCGGTGTATTCCTTTTTTATGAAGGACCCCAACGGGTATACAGTGGAGTTCCAAAAAATATTGGAACCTTAATGCGTGAGTATTGAAACAAAGATTTAAAAAAGTTAGGGGCAAAGTTACGGTAACTTTGCCCCTAACTTTTTTATTTTGGAGGTGTTTGACCGCTTCTTGGCTTGTGCTGGCGGGCTTATATTCTTTTGGAAGCGTGCGCCACTTCCAAGCCTTGGACTATTGGGGATTTCAGCCCCAAGCCCTGACCATATTTCTTTCTGCGAAGAGAGAAATATGGAAAAGAAAGGGGCCGGGTGTGGGCTGGGGGGCCCACAAGGAAAAGGTTTGGAGGTAGCCCACGCCTCCAAAAAAATTGGGCGGGGCACATTGCTAAAATTCTTTTTTGGCAAAAATGCGGACAGATACAAAGTAGGAAACAACAAAGCACCCTATGGCAGCAAAAGGCAGTACTTTTAAAAGGGGAACCATTGCTACCGCCGAGGGCAGCGGGATTTGAAAGTTCTGCATTACAACCAAAATACCAATGGGGATAATGATAATCATCATGGATAAAATGCGCATTTTTTGCACGCCGTATTTATAAATCATGGGAATCATCAGGGAAAACAGGGCCATAACCGCAACCATACTGCTGCCCGAGGACAAGGCCGTTTGGCTGGCGGCCTGTAAAAAACCGCCGGTTTCCATTGTTGTAACAAACAGCACAATACAGCTTAACCCAAAGGAAAGCAGTACGCCGCCCACACAGGTAATAAGGAACACCGCGTACCGGGCCAGCACAATACGGCTGCGCTTTACGGGCAGGGCAACGACAAATTCGTCCCAGTGGCTAATTTCGTCATAAGAAAACGTGTTGACGCCCAGTACTGCGATCATTGCTGTAAGGGCGGAACTCATTACGCCAACTTCCCCGCTTATCATAGCCATTGCCATAAATATGGCCACTATAAAAATGAGGGTACGTCCATTGGCGGCAATCGCAATAAAATCTTTAATCATCAGGCCTTTCATGGGGAAAGCCTCCTTTTTATGTTGATAAAATAAGTTTTACCGGGCATTTGGCGCCTGATTTTGGGCCAAAAACACCATAAAATCCTCTAAAGTGGCATGGTCCACCACCAGGCTGGGGTAGGCTGCCGCAAATTCTGCTTTGTTTTTTACCAAGGCTTCTGTGTCAAACCGGTTGTGGCGCAGGGCCATAACATAGTTGGGGGCTATAGCGGCAATTTCTTCTTTAGAGCCCTTCACCACCCCATGGTTGTACACCAGGTTATCCTTGCTGTCGCTGAGAATAACCTCCCCGTTGTGGATAAAGGTGATGTAATCCGCTATTTTTTCCAGGTCCCCTGTAATGTGGGAGGAAACCAAAACGGAGTTTTCCTCATCCTGAATATACTCCATAAACAAATCTAAAATTTCATTGCGGACAATGGGGTCCAGGCCGCTGGTGGGTTCGTCCAAAATAAGCAGGCGCGCTTTGTGGGAGAGCGCTGCTGCAATATTCATTTTCATTTTCATTCCCCGGGAAAATTCCTTTAGGGTTTTGTTTTCCGGTAGGGAAAACCGGCGTATATATCCAAAAAACTGTTCCCTGTCCCAGTTGGTATACAGGTTGCCCATAACCATATCCACCTGTTTTGCCTTAAAATTGCTGGGAAAGTGGCTTTCGTCAAACACTACGCCAATATTTTGCTTTATTTCCTCTTCATTTTTGGCAGGGTCCAGCCCCAAAACAGTAATTTCACCGCTTTGGGGGCGGACCATGTTTAAAATACTTTTCATGGTTGTGGATTTTCCCGCGCCATTCATGCCAATAAACCCCATAATGGAGCCTTTTGGCAGTTGGAAGGACACATTTTTTAAAGCAAAGCCAGGGTAGGTTTTGCAAACATTTTTTAGTTCTATGCTGTATTGCATACAATCGGTTCCACCTTTCTTATGCTGCCAGGCGTTACTGCCTTGTTTCGGTTAAGGGAAGGGCGTTTGCCTTCCAGGCATTTTCCAGCATGGCAAAGGTTTCCTCCCTGGTAAGCCCTGCTGCCTGGGCCGCCTCCACTGCCTGAGTAAATATTTGCTGTACCTGCTGGCTGTGTTCCTGGCGCATGGCTTCCCTGTTTTTTTCGGCCACAAAGCAGCCCTTGCCCGGAACGGTGACAAGGTAGCCGTCCCGTTCCAAATCCTCATAGGCCCGCTTTGTTGTTATTACGCTGATGCGCAGCTCCTTGGCCAAAAAGCGCATGGAGGGCAGGGCATCCCCCGGGGAAAGCTGGCCGCCCATTACCATTTTTTTTATTTGAGCCGTAATTTGCTCGTAAATAGGCTTTGGGCTGGAGTTGCTGATAATAATATCCACCGTATCACCAACCATTTAACAATTTATTGAATATGCAGTATTAACCCTTAGGGAGGGAGCTGGGCCCTGTAAAACAACTGTATATTTCGTATATATACAGTATCACATCAGTGTAAATCTGTCAATAGGGGGAAAAATCTTTTGCGGGGCGCTGCCTCCCCCGGTTAAACTTTTTTCACCAGTGAAAATGCCCTTTAGTGAAGGGATACAAGCTGGGTTTCAGCAAACTTTTTTGGAGCCCATAGTTTCAAAATGCTTTCTTTTTACATGCTGTGTCCGAATATTACAAATATAGATTGATTTTGTGGAAGCAAACTATCGCTTAACAAGCAATGGAAACAAGAAAGGAGAAGATTGCATGAGAATATCCAGTGTTCAAGGCCTACTGCGGCCCACCGGCGCCTCGCCCGCCTCGCCCTCGCCTGCCCCGGCGGCGGTTGGCGCTCCGGCTAACCACAACCAGGACAAGGTAAGTATTTCTGCCTTTGGACAGAAGAAAAACGCCCGGATTCAAAGCCTGATGAAACAACGGGAAGCCCTGCTTAACCGCCAGGAGGAGCTGCAGCGCCAGGCCAAGGACAAAAACAGCGACCCTGCGGTTATCCGGCAGTCCTTAGAGGCTTGTGAGGAACAGATTCGCTCCATTGAGCAGCAGATTGCCCAGGAAATTCGCCAGCAAAGCAAGCCGGAGGAAAAGGCCCAAAAAGCGGAACAACCGGAAGGCAAAACCAAGGAGGAGCTGCAGCGGGAGCGTTTGGAACAGCTGACCAACCTTTCCACCGATATTTCCCGGGCGCAGACGCTGCAGTCGGCCCAAAAAAGGGTAGAGGGTATGGCTAAGGTTCGCAAAAGCGAGTTAGCGCTGGACCGCGGCAGCAGCGAGAAGACCTTGGCCCATAAGAAGGAAGAAATAGCTGATTTGGAACAGCGCGCCGCTTCCCTTACCTCCCAAGCTATGGAGAAGCTGGCCGACACATCAAAAGAGGCGCAGGATACCCCAAATGCCCTGCCTACCCCAAAAGAGGAGGACAAGGAGCCTCACCAGCAAGAGGAAGTTCTTTAGTTCCACAAAGCCAAAAGCCACCGAAGGTACTTCGGTGGCTTTTTTGCGGGGATGGCAGCCCCCTTCTGCAAAAAATAAAAATATTACTTGTCTGTTCCGGCAGGGTTATGTTATACTACATTATTACGTACAGAAATTTCCCTGCTGCTTTGGGGACTGTAACGTCCCAAAATTTGATACAGAAAGTTGTGAGTATATTGAACGAAAAAAGAGAAAATAAAATGGGCGTTATGCCCATTGGGAAGCTGCTCTTTTCTATGTCTTTTCCCGCTATGTTCTCCATGTTTATTCAGGCTATGTACAACATTGTGGACAGCATCTTTGTAGCCCGCCTGGGGGAACATGCCCTTACTGCCATTTCTTTGGCATTTCCCATTCAAACCCTTATGATAGCTGTTTCTGTAGGCACCGGTGTGGGCCTCAACTCCCTCATCTCCCGCAAGTTGGGGGAACATAACTTTAAAGAAGCCGATAACGCCGCCAGCCATGGCGTTATGCTTATGGCCCTCAGCTATTTGGTATTCTGCATCTTTGGCCTTTTCTTCTCCCATCCGTTTATATCTTCCTTCACTAACGACGCTGAAATTATTACCCTGGGTTCCAGCTATACCTTTGTTGTCACTGTCTTTTCCTTTGGCAGCTTTTTGCAGATTGGCAACGAAAAAATCCTCCAGGCCACTGGCAACATGGTTTACCCCATGCTTTTCCAGCTTATTGGCGCTATTACCAATATTATTTTGGACCCCATTTTCATTTTCGGCATGTTCGGCGTGCCTGCCATGGGCGTGTTTGGCGCTGCCGTAGCTACTGTAACAGGGCAAATACTGGCCATGGCCTTTTCCATGTACATTGTGTTTTTCCGCAAGCACGAGGTACATATTACTATCCGCGGGTTCCGTTTCCAGTGGGATATGATTAAGAAAATCTACGCCGTGGGCCTGCCCTCCATTGTAATGCAGTCCATTACTTCTATCCTCACCATTGGCCTAAACAATATTCTCATGGCCTTTTCCAGCGCGGCGGTTTCCGTTTTGGGTGTGTACTTTAAGCTGCAATCCTTTGTATTTATGCCGGTGTTTGGCCTGGGGCAGGGGGCAATGCCCATTATGGGCTACAACTTTGGCGCCCGCAACAGCAAACGTCTAATGCACACCTTAAAGCTTTCTATTGGTGTGGCTATAGGCATTATGGCTGTGGGGACCCTTATTTTCTGGGGCTTTACAGAACAGCTGCTAATGATGTTCAACGCCTCTGAAGAAATGCTGGTAATTGGCGTGCCTGCCCTGCGCATCATTAGTTCTTCCTTTATTTTTTCCGCAGTGGGCATTTCAAACTCCAACTTTTTCCAAGCTGTGGGCGAGGGCAAAAAAAGCCTGTTTGTTTCCGTGCTGCGCCAGCTTGTTATTATCCTTCCTCTCTCCTGGTTTTTTGCACGGTTCTTTTCACTGGAAGCTGTTTGGTATGCTTTCCCCATTTCCGAATGTTTTGCCCTGGTATGCAGCTTGCTGTTCCTGCGAAATTCCTACAACACAAAAGTTGTCCCCATCCTTGTGGAAGGGGCTGGGAACTAACTCCCTTTCCCAAAAACGAGGGGAATGGCTTTCTGCCATTCCTCTCGTTTTTTCTTTATTAAACGGAACTTTTTTCCCCATCCAAAACAAGGGTATAGTGGCACATAGGTCAAAAAGGGGAGGGCTGCTATAAAGCCACCCTCCCGACAATGCTATCTATGGTTTTTTCTAAGTCCCCACTGTTATCCTCCACCCAGGTTGCCGCCTGGCGGTAAAGGGCATCCCGATGGGCATAAATTTGCGCCAGCTGCTCCTTGGTGTTGTTTTTAACCAAAGGGCGGCTGCTTTGGGCAATGCGGCGATAACATTCCTCAAAGGGAACGGCAAGGTAAATTACCCGGCAGCTGCCCTGAACACAGCGCTGCACTTCCTGGGAAAGGAGAAACCCGCCCCCGGTAGAAATAACAGCCGGCCCCTGCTTTGTTATGGTTTGTGCCAGCTGCGCCTCCATTTGGCGGAACACCGCCTCCCCCTGCTGGGCAAATATTTGAGGAATAGGCCCATGCTGGGCCTCTATTATGGCGTCTGTATCCAGCAGAGGCAAACCCAGCCGCTGGGAAAGCGCCTGCCCCACCGTTGTTTTTCCTGCGCCCATAAAGCCGCACAGCAGAATAGGGGAATTATTCATAGCCGGTTTCCTCCTGCTGCATTTTTTCCATAACGCGCCCCACAGCCTCCTTTTGAAAGGGGACGCCGTTCCAAATCTCCTGGGCTGCCGCTGCTTGCCAAACCAGCATAGGCATACCGCCCACTACCTGGCAGCCGGCCTTGCGCGCCTGGGCCATGAGAAGGGTTTCTTGGGGGTTATAAATACAATCAAACACAGCCTTCACTTGATTCAGCAAGGCTTGCTCCACAGGGCTGGCTTGTGTATGGGGGTACATACCCACTGGGGTTGCGTTGATTAGCAGGTCAAATTCCCCTGTTAGTTCTTCTGCGGGCACCACCTGCACCGTATGGCCGGAAAGCCACTTCAGCTTCTCCTTTAAAAAGCCTAGGGCTGTTTGGCGGCCTGCAGCCATATCCTGCTGCATTTGTAAGATATGCTCTTTTTTCACCGCTAAAGTAACCTGGCAGTAACGGCAGGCGCACTCTGTAGCAAACATACGCCCTACGCCCCCCGCGCCCACTATGCATACCCGGCCGGAAAGGGGGATATTTGCAGCCTCCATAGCGCGGGTGAAGCCTAAGCAATCCGTATTATAGCCTATGTATTTTCCATTTTCATTTGCCACTACGTTAACAGCGCCGTACTTTTTGGCGCTTTCGTCCAGGGCGTCCAGGTGGGGGATAATGGCGGACTTGTGGGGAATTGTGACATTAAAGCCGTCCAGGGCTTTCAGGCGGGCTATATTTCCCGCTAGGTTTTCCCCGGGAATTTCAAAAATGCCATAGTTTAACGGGATGCCGCTTTCCTCTGCAAGAAGGCGGTGGAGAACCGGCGACATGGTGTGCCCCAGGGGGCAGCCTAAAATTCCATATTCTTTCATGACAATAAAACCTCTCTTTTACAGGATAAAATAAAGGGGAAGGCAGTGGGAAAAATATGCTTTTAGGATAGCACACCACTTTGCCCAATGCAAGGGTGCAAAGCATTGGCAGGGAGCTCCTGCCCCAAAACTTTCAGCGGTATGCCGCTGAAAGTTTTTTCTTTTTGGAGGCGCACAAGCAGCCCCAAGCCCTGACCCCTTTTCTTTCACCAGCGAAAGAAAAGGGGGAAAAGAAACGCCGCAAGGGGCTTCACGCCCCTTTGAACCCCCCGGTCGGCCTGCTGGCGCAAAAGGCCGTCCGGCTTGAAACAGTGCCACTATCGAAATGCGGTTGGCCGCACTCAAAAAGCGTTTTTTATTTCCATGGGCCCCATGCTGCGCATGGACAGATGGCCATGGAAAGAGGAACGCTTTTTTTCGTGAGGCCAATGCCGCCCAAAGGAGGGGGCGGCATTCCCGTTGTGCTAAATCAGAAGCACTGGCCTCTAACCGTTAGAGCCCCAAAATTCAGTAACGCCGAGCGTAGGCGAGGCTACTAAGCGGGTAGTCTGCCCTCTCCTTTAGGCAGACCAACCGTTGTGCAGTACAGCGAACTTTATAATATGGCCTTGCAGCTTGTCTGCGGCCATAGCCCCACAGCGTGGGGCAGCAAGTTCGTAAAACGAACTTGCGATAATTTCTGCCTTTCAACAAGTTTGGCAAGTTTGGCAAAGCCAAACTTGTAGCCCTTCACTGAAGGGCGTGTTGCACAAACACCGGTTGCCGCCTTTTATTGAGAGTCGCAAGCACATAACGGGTATCCGTAGGGCGGAAGCCTCACAAGTTCGCAAAGCGAACTTGCTGCCAATTCAGCGGGGATACCCGCTGAATTG
>CAJTSZ010000017.1:0-2626 GCA_910578755.1 uncultured Oscillospiraceae bacterium
GGCAGCGGTGGGGAATAATTCCTCCCTGGCTTTGCGTTTTGCCACAGCTTGGTCAAACCGCTGCTGGCGGCGCTGGGTGACCTCCTCCGGAAGCTGGGTCCAAAAGCGCATACTATCCTTTGGCGGAAGCATTTCAAAGTTTTCCCCAGCCCATTCCTCCGGCTGTTGAAAATCTGCGGCGGAAAAATCAATTTCCACTTGGGTTTGGGTGCGGGTGTCCACCCTGCACACCGCAAACTGCTCCCCTTTACGGGCATGAATATGTAAATCCCCCAGGCCCACGGTCATATCTACAGCGCCGTCCTCACCAGTAACAAAACCTGCAATGGGAGAAAAACGGCTGTAGTTCAGCAGTTCCAAGGAAAGCTCTGCCCCACAAACCGGGGTTCCGTTTTCTGCAATGGAAATATGCAGCTTAGTAACTTCGGCATATCGTGGCAGCTGGTTCCAAAACAAAACACAGCCTTCTTTTGAAATAAATTCTTCCCCTTGTTCCGCAACAGGGGTCTGGCCATGGGCAGCAAAGGTGCGGCTGTGAACCACCATAGCCCGGGAGGCCGCGGCGGTAAACCACCCTTTGTCCAGCACTTCCTCTGGCTCGCAGGCGCCAAGGTAATACCACTGGCCGCCGCACCAAACCTCCACCCAGGCGTGGTTATCGTCACAATGGCCCCATTTGGGCACATACACCTGCCGTGCGGGAATACCCACGCTGCGCAGGGCGGTTACCCCAAAGGTAGATTCTTCTCCACAGCGGCCATAGGCACAGCGCAGCACCGTAAGGGGGGAGGCGGTTCTGTCGTCCGTAAGGCGGTAGGTGGCGTTTTCCAGGCACCAGTAGTTTAAATCCAAAATGGCCTGCTCCATAGGCTTATTTTGCACCACCGGAAAGGCTTGTTGGAAAAACGCCGGGCGGCAGGAGGTAATTTCCTCGGAATTTACCCTGTGGAACAACACCTCGTTTAAAAATATTTCTGGCGGGATTTCCTGGCACCATGGCATTTTCTCCAGCAAAAATGCGGCGTGGTCCGCATAGGAATAAAAGGTTTCAAAACTATAGTTGGCAACATCGCTTAAAGGCATTGCGCTATACAAAAATTCCATAAACAGCCTTTGGGGCTGGGGGCACTGGGCCACCGCCTGCTGAATCTCATCCTTTTTTTTACCGAAAAACGGCAGGGCCTCCTGGTAATTTTGATGTATTTGCTGCTGCAATTCCTGGGAAAACACCATAAGCTATTCCTCCCCCAGGCCCATAAGGGCTTGTTTTACTTTTTTTACTTCCTGCCGGCTGGTGCGCCACAGCTCATACTCGCTGCACACCGGCAAGCCCATGGTCACTGCTTCCCTGCGGAAAAACATGGGGCTTTGTATTACCTCCTTGCAGGAGGCATGGTACCAGTTTGCATGGATTTGGCTGTCCAGCTGGGCAATATTTTTTGATGAAACCCCGCTGCCCACCATAATTTCCACCTTTCCCTGGGCTTTTTCCACCAGCTGGGCCAGGAGAGTACTTCCTTCCGCAGCGGAATTTTTTTGCCCGGAGGTTAAAATGGTAGTTACCCCCCACTGTATGCACTGTTCCAAAGCCTCCCAGGGGTCGCGGCAGACGTCAAAGGCCCGGTGCAGCGTTACCGGCAGGGTATCTGCTGCTTGGAGCAGGCGCTGCATTTTTTCCTTGTCCAAAGAACCATCCGGCTTTAAGGCACCAACCACAATACCGTCTGCGCCGGCCTGGCGGAACAGCTTTACGTTTTCCAGCAGGCACTGGAACTCAAAATTGGTATAGCAAAAATCCCCAAAGCGGGGCCGCAGAAGCACGTTCACCGGGACGGACACCTGCTCCTTTATGGCGCGCAGCAGGGGCAGCTCCGGGGTAGTGCCGCCAATAAGCAAATTGGCGCACAGCTCTAACCTGTCTGCGCCGCCCTGTTCCGCTGCAATGGCGGATTCTACGCAATCCACACAACATTCCAGGTATTTATTTTGTTTCATCATTTATTCTCCTTTCGTTGGCCCTTGCCATAACCCAAGTTGTTTTGAAAATATACAGCCGCTTTTACGTAAATGAGGCACAAGCAAAGCTTAGGAAAGCTTTGCTTGTGCCTTTTCATTAAAGCGGTCCACATGAATAACAACCCTTTGGTGAACACCCTCTCCAATGAGGCCCTTTTCATCCTCCGCCTTTACGGCAAAGGTGATGGCGCGGCCTTCCACTGCGGTTATTTCCACTGTAGCAGTGACCTTCATTCCGGCCGGGGTTGCCGCTACATGGGAAACTTGGATAGCTGTGCCCACAGTGGAATCGCCCTGGGGCAGGTCCTCCTGGACGCAGGCGGCGGCTGTTTTTTCAATCAGCGCAATCATCATAGGGGTAGCAAATACTTCCACACAGCCGCTGCCTACATTTTTAGCCAGCTGTGCTTCGGTAACGGTTTCTGTGATGGTATATTTTTTTCCAACTTCCATGTTTTTTCCTCCTGCTGTATACACATTTTATTGTTTTTTCACATAAAGAATACCAAAAATTACTTATGTTTATTATAAGCTATTATTGGAAAAAGGGAAAGCCTTTTTATTGTGAAACAATAAAAAATAGTTAAGCAAGGCGAAACTATTTTTTGTG
>CAJTSZ010000017.1:2726-25837 GCA_910578755.1 uncultured Oscillospiraceae bacterium
GTATCTGCCTGCACATTAACTTTTTATTGTGAAACAATAAAAAATAGTTAAGCAAGGCGAAACTATTTTTTGTGCATTGGGCAAGAAGGGCGGACAGCCCGTATCTGCCTGCACATTAACTTTTTATTGTGAAACAATAAAAAATAGTTAAGCAAAGCGAAACTATTTTTCTTGCGCAGCTTTGCATAAAACGGGGCGCAGGGCATTTGTATAAAAAGGAAGCCTTGCAAGCGCCCCGTACAAGGTTTTTGGCTTAGCCTACAAAACTTGTGGAAGTGGCTTTGTTATGGCCCGTATCTGCCTGCATAGTACTTTTTATTGTGAAACAATAAAAAGTACTATGCAGAGGCCCTAACTTTTCTGCCTTTATGGGGAAGTTTGGAAAACATAGGTTATAATGCTTGTGGAAAACGTGGAGTAAATGAGCTTACCCTATGGCGGCCGGCTGGTCCTTGTAAAAGCGGAATTGGCCGTCGTAATCGCAGGCAACCATGGTATGGGGGCGAACCTCCTCCTGGAGGATTTTTTCTGCCAAAGGGTCCTCCAAGTGCTTCTGTATGGCTCGTTTCAGAGGGCGGGCGCCCATGGTGGAACTGCTGCCCTGGCGGCATAACTCCTTTGCCGCGGGGAGGGTTACAGTAAGGCCAATATCCATGGTTTCCAGCCGCTTTTTCACCTGGGAAAGCAGGTTTTGACAGATGGATTCCATTGCGCTGTCACTAAGCCTGTTAAACACAACAATTTCATCAATACGGTTGATAAACTCCGGCTTAAAGACGTTTTTCAGCTCCCCTTTGCTTTGTTCCTTTGCCTTTTCGTAGCTGGCCTGCTCCTGGTCAAAGGCGAAGCCCAGGGATTTTTCCTTAAAAAAGTGGGCGGCGCCAATGTTGGAGGTCATAATAATAATGGCGTTTTTAAAGCTGGCGCTGCGCCCCTGGGAATCCCGAAGGCAGCCATCCTCCAAAATTTGCAGCAGCAGGTGGAAAACATCGCTGTGGGCTTTTTCAATTTCATCCAGCAAAACAAGGGAATAGGGCCGGCGGCGGATTTGGTCCGTAAGCTGTCCGCCCTCCTCATAGCCCACATAGCCGGGCGGGGAGCCAATGAGCTTGGAAACCGAATGTTTTTCCATATATTCCGACATATCCAAACGAATCATTGCATCCTGGGAGCCAAAAAGGGCTTCGGCCAGGGCCTTGCACAGCTCCGTTTTCCCCACCCCTGTAGGCCCCAAAAAGAGGAAAGAACCCACGGGCCGTTGGGGGTCGCTAAGCCCTACCCTGCCCCGGCGCAGGGCGCGGCAAACAGCGGAAACAGCCTCGTCCTGGCCTATTACCCTTTTTTGCAGCTGGGCTTCCAGCTTTAGCAGGCGCTGGCTTTGCTCCTGGGTAAGGCTGCTTACCTCTATACCTGTGCTTTCCGAAACAATTTGTGCCACATCCTCCCCAGTTACCCGGCCCCGCCGCTGCTGCTCCTGAATACGCCAATTTTGCAGCAGTGCCTGAATTCGGTTTTCTGTTTCCTGCTCCTTATCCCGGTACTGGGCCGCTTGTTCAAAGTTTTGGGCCTGTATGGCGGCTTCTTTTTTCTCCCGCCATTCCTGAAGGCGCTGTTCCTCCGCCTCCACTGCGGCAGGGGGACGGGCAGTGCGCATTTTTACTTTTGCCGCGGCTTCATCCATTAAATCAATGGCTTTATCTGGCAAAAAACGGCCGTTTAAATACCGGGCAGAAAGGTGTACTGCTGCCTCCACCGCCTGGTCGGTAATCCGCAGGCCGTGGTGGCGTTCGTACTGCTCCCGCACTCCCTTAATAATTTCAATGGCGTCCTCCTCCCCAGGCTCCTCCACTACCACGCTTTGGAACCGGCGTTCCAGGGCATAGTCCTTTTCAATATATTTGCGGTACTCCTGCAAGGTTGTGGCGCCAATGAGCTGGATTGCCCCCCTGGAAAGCTGGGGCTTTAAAATGTTGGCTGCGTCAATGGCGCCTTCCGCCGCCCCTGCCCCAATGATGGTGTGGATTTCATCAATAAAGAGCACCACATTTTCACAGGCGCACACCTCTTCCATGGTATTTTTCACCCGTTCCTCAAACTCGCCCCGGTATTTTGTACCTGCCAGCATGGAAACCAAATCCAGGCTGATGAGCCTTTTGCCACGCAGGCTCTCCGGCACGGCGCCTTGGGCGATGCGCTGGGCAAGGCCCTCCACCACTGCGGTTTTGCCCACGCCGGCTTCCCCAATGAGGCAGGGGTTGTTTTTGCTGCGCCGGGATAAAATGCGGATAACCCGGTCAATTTCCTTTTGGCGGCCAATTACCGGGTCCAGCTTACCTTCCCTGGCCTTGGCAGTATAATCCTGCCCATAGCGTTCCAGCAAAACGGTTTTGCTTTCCCGGGCCTTTTTCCCAGGGGCCGGCCTTTTGCCGGTTTGGGCTTCCGCCTCGCCCAAAGGATTCTGCACCAGTTCCTCCATGGTGCGCAGCAGCTGGGCGCAGTCCACCCCCAATTCCCGCAGGAACCGCAGGGCATAGCTTTCTTTTTCCCGAAGCATAGAAAGCAGGATGTGTTCTGTCCCTGCTTCCCCCTGCTTGCAGCGCTTTGCCCAGGCCAAGGCGCTTTCCAGGATCCGCCGGCACCTTGGGGTAAGGTCCTCCGGGGAAAGCTTGGACTGTATGCCTTTTCCAATTGTTTTTACCAGCAATTCCAAAACAGCCTCTGCCGCCACGCCGCGCTGGCGCAGGGCTACGCTAGCCGTACCACTGCCTTCCAGCAGCAGCCCCAGCAAAAGATGCTCGCTGCCAATATAAGTGTGGCCCAAAATGCAGGCCTGGGCAATAGCCAGGTTGACTGCGTCGTTGGCCCGTGGTGTAAAACCGCTAAATCGAAACATTTTTTCACCGCCTAACGCCGTATTCTGTATCATAATATTGGCTGCCGCTGGCTTTTTATACCGTTTCATGTTTTTTTTGGGCCTTTTCACCCCGAAACCCTTTTTTCTTGTGAGGCTGCCCGCCCCAAAATGCAGAAAGGGCTGAGCCATAAAATTATTTGAAAAAATGTTGTAACCAAAAATGGCGGGAAATCATAGTATATTCTGAAATCTAAATTCAGGAGGTAAAGTTTATGTACGGAAATTATGGTTGTTGGTGGATACTTATCATTATCTTGCTGTTCGCTTGCTGCGGCAATGGTTGGGGCGGCAATGGCAATGGTTGCGGTTGTGGTTGTGGCTGCAACAATAACTGTGGCTGCAACAACGGCTGTGGCTGCAACAATGGCTGCGGCTGCAACAATGGCTGTGGCTGCAACAATAACTGCGGCTGCAACAACAACTGCTGCGACTAAGGGTCCACCCTGCCAAAAAGCAAAAAACACCCGGCCACAGGGCCGGGTGTTTTTTCTGTGCTGTTCTTGTTTACTTTTTACAGCGGGCGCCAATATCTTTGCGGTAAAAGGCGCCTTCAAAAGAAATTTGTTCCGCGCTGCTGTAAGCCTTGTCCAAGGCTTCCTCTAAGGAAGCACCCTTGGCTGTTACGCCCAATACCCTGCCGCCGTTAGTAAGGTACTGGCCATTTTCCAGCTTGGTACCAGCATGGTAAACGCTGACTTCGGGCAGCTGGCCCTGTTCGTCCAGGCCGGAAATGGGGCAGCCTTTTTTGTAAGCCTTAGGGTAACCGCCGCTGGCAATTACAATGCAGGCAGCGGCGCCGCTGCTAAATTGAACAGGGCAGTTTTTCAGGTCCTTACGGTAAATGGCTTCCATAATATCCACCAGGTCGCTTTCCAGCAGTTCCATAACCACCTGGGTTTCCGGGTCGCCAAAACGGCAGTTATATTCAATAACCTGGGGGCCTTTTGGGGTGAGCATTAGGCCAAAGTACAGGCAGCCCTGGAAGGGGCGGCCCATTTTATTCATAGCCTCCACTGTGGGGCGGAAAATGGTTTCCATACATTGGTCCGCAACTTCCTTGGTATAAAAGGGGTTGGGGGCTATGGTGCCCATGCCGCCGGTGTTTAACCCCTGGTCGCCGTCCAGCGCCCGCTTGTGGTCCATGGAGGAAACCATGGGCACAATGGTTTTGGAATCCACAAAGGCCAAAACAGAAACCTCCGGCCCGGTGAGGAACTCCTCCACCACCACGTTGTTGCCGCTGGCGCCAAAAACCTTATCCTCCATAATTTCGTGGATGCCGCCCTTGGCCTCGTTTAAGTTTTGGGCAATAATAACGCCTTTGCCCAAAGCCAGGCCGTCCGCCTTAATTACAACAGGAAACTGGTTGTTTTTTTCAATGTATTCCAGCGCCTTCTCCGCCTTGTCAAACACTTCGTAGGCGGCAGTGGGGATACCGAATTTTTTCATCATATTTTTGGCGAAAACCTTACTGCTTTCAATTTCTGCGGCAATTTTGCGGGGGCCAAAGGTCATGATTCCCTGGGCATCCAAGGCGTCCACCATACCCATGGCCAAAGGGTCATCGGGGGCGACTACAACCAAATCTATTTGGTTTTCCTTTGCAAATTTTACAACACCCTGCACATCAACAGCTGCAATGGGCACGCACTGGGCGTCGGCCCCAATACCGCCATTGCCGGGGCAACAGTAAATTTTTTCCGCCTTTGGGCTCTCTTTTATTTTGCGGATGAGGGCGTGCTCCCGGCCGCCGCCGCCAACTACTAAAATTTTCATAGGCTTTGTTCCTTTCTGTGTTTTGAACACCTATTTATGGTTTAAAAAAACAGAAGTTTTCCACTTTTTACAAAAATGTGGTTTTTGAGAGTCTGAACAGTTTTCACTAATTTCCTTGAGAACCTTAACCAGCACCACAAGGTGTATGAAGCGGCGAGCGATTTTTTCGTCCTGCAAGGCAAAAATTTGCAGCTGCACTTTGCGTACTGCAAGAATTTTTAACGCAGCAGGGCGGGAAAAACGCTGTCAAGTCATACTTCGGGGGCACTGGGCGGGGCTTATAATTAGTGGTGGAACAGGCGGACGCCGGTAAAGGCCATTGCAATATTGTATTTGTTGCAGGTTTCTATTACATTATCGTCCCGGATAGAGCCGCCAGGCTGGGCAATATATTCCACGCCGCTGCGGTGAGCCCGTTCAATATTATCGCCAAAGGGGAAAAAGGCGTCGGAACCTAAGGCAACCCCAGACATGGTATCCAGCCAGGCCCGCTTTTCTTCCCTGGTGAGGGGCTCTGGCCTCACGTCAAAAAACTGCTCCCACATACCGTCGGCCAAAACGTCCATGTAATCGTCAGAAATATAAACGTCTATGGTGTTGTCCCTATCCGCGCGGCGGATACCCTTTTTAAAGGGCAGGTTCAGCACCTTTTCGTGCTGGCGCAGGTACCAAATATCCGCCTTGTTGCCTGCCAGGCGGGTGCAGTGGATGCGGGACTGCTGCCCCGCGCCTACGCCAATGGCCTGGCCGTCCTTTACATAGCAAACCGAGTTGGACTGGGTGTATTTTAAGGTGATGAGGGCAATGAGCAAATCCCGTTTTGCTTCCTCCGGCAGGTTTTTGTTTTCTGTAATCATGTTTTGGAACAGGTCCGGGGTAATTTTCAGTTCGTTGCGGCCCTGTTCAAAGGTGACGCCAAATACGTCCTTGCGTTCCATAGGGGCGGGGATATAATCAGGGTCAATTTGAATAACATTGTAGCCGCCCTTGCGTTTCGTGCGCAGAATTTCCAGGGCGCCTTCTGTGTAACCGGGAGCAATAACGCCGTCGGAAACTTCCTTTGCAATAATGGCGGCGGTTTGCTGGTCGCAGGTATCGGAAAGGGCTACAAAGTCCCCGTAGGAGGACATTCTGTCCGCCCCTCTTGCCCGAACATAGGCGCAGGCAATGGGGGAAAGCTCCATCCCCTCCACAAAGTAAATTTTCTTTAAGGTATCGGAAAGGGGGAGGCCCACAGCCGCGCCGGCAGGGCTGACGTGCTTAAAGGAAGCCGCCGCCGGCAGGCCGGTGGCCTCTTTGAGTTCCTTTACCAGCTGCCAGCTGTTAAACGCATCCAAAAAGTTGATGTAGCCTGGTTTCCCATTGAGCACCTGTACAGGCAGCTCCCCTTCCTGCATAAAAATGCGGGAAGGCTTTTGGTTGGGGTTGCAGCCGTATTTTAATGCAAGTTCTTTTGCCATGGTGAAAATCCCTTTCTGCTATTTATTTTTATTGATAATTTTTGTTTGGGTTTCGCCGGTTTCTACGTTGATAAAGCGCGTAAACAGGGAAACCTTGTTGTCCTGGTTTAGGTTGTTCCAAATTTCGTTGGTAAAGGTATTAATATCGCCGTCAATGCCCACTAAAACAGGCTCGCCCTCAAAGGAAGGGATGGGGCTGCCGTCGGTTTTATATGTATGGATAAAGTGGCCTTCCCCTGCAACAGGCTCCTGGTATTCGTAGAAAAAGCGCTGGGCAGAAGCGCCGTTGCCGTTATTGCTTTTTAAAATGGACAGCTTGTAAGCAAAGCCCTCCAAAATACCGGAAATACGGGGGGTGAAGTTTGGTTCATCCGGTTCAAAGGTGCGGGTGCGCAGGGCGTCCTCAAAGGTTTTACCTTCTTTTAAGAAATTGTATATGGTATCTGTTTGGTCGCCGTTGGTTACCACGGTAACACCGTCCAGCACGCGGACAGGGGCGTAAATAACCAAAGAAGGGTCCACCAGCTTGGCAGGGTCAAAGGCCTGGGTACGGATACCCTCCTCCTGTTCCACAAATACACGGTTGCGGCTGTTTTCGCTGCGGCCCATAATAAAATAGGCAATTACGGCATGTTTGCCGTCGGCGTGTTTGCCTAAAACAATGCCGCGGCCAGGGTATGTATTGCCGCTGAGCTCTTTTAATAAATCTGTTTTCTGCATTCTGTTTTCCTCCTCTTTTTCCCGGGGGGCGTTATCATTGCGGCTAAAGCAGAATAACCCTGCCATCCGCCACCTGTATTTTATCCTGACAGAACAGGGAAACTGCCTGGGGCAAAATTTTCCACTCCGCCTGTTCCATTACGCGGCGCTGCAATGTTTCCGGGGTATCGCCCTGGTTTACCTCCACCGGCTTTTGCAGGATAATGGGCCCGCCGTCGCAAACCTCTGTTACAAAATGCACTGTGGCGCCTGTTACCTTTACCCCTTTTTCCAGGGCGGCCTCATGGACATGGAGGCCGTAAAAGCCCTTGCCGCAAAAGGAAGGGATGAGGGACGGGTGGACATTGAGCATTTTATACTGGAAAGCCTGGCACACAGTTTCGTCCAAAATGGTCATAAAACCGGCGTACACCACCAAATCGGCCTGTTCCTCCTGGAGGGCGGCCACCATAGCCTGGCTGTAGGCTGCTACGTCCTTATAATCCTTGCGGCACAGCACCCGAGTGGCAATGCCGTTTTCCCTTGCCCTGGTAAGGGCATAGGCCTCCTTGTTGGAGGAGATAACGCAGGTAATTTTCCCGTTTTGTATTTCCCCGGCCTTTTGGGCGTCAATGAGGGCCTGCAGGTTTGTGCCCCCGCCGGAAACCAAAACAACTATTTTTTTCATCGAGGTCGCCTCCCTTTTTCACAGCCGTTGGCAGCAAAGCGCGCCGCTGTTATTCAATAATTACCCCTTCGCTGCTTTCCACCAGTTGGCCAATAACATAGGCCTCTTCCCCATTGGCCTTTAAAATTTCAATGGTTTTTTCTACATCGGCAGGGTCCACGCAAACAGTCATACCCACACCCATGTTAAAGGTGTTAAACATATCCCGTTCCGGAATATTGCCCACCTTGGCCAAATAATTGAAAATAGGCAGAACTTTAACGGCGCTGCGGTCAATTTTAGCAGTTAAATGGCCGGGGAAGGAACGGGGAAGGTTTTCGTAAAAGCCGCCGCCGGTAATGTGGGCTATAGATTTTACTTTTACCTGTTCCAGCAGGGCCAAAATAGGCTTTACATAAATTTTAGTTGGGGTAAGCAGCGTTTCGCCCAAGGATTTGCCCCCAAGCTCCGCAACCGGCGCTTTTAAGTCGGTATTTTCCACGTCAAACACCTTGCGCACCAGGCTGAAACCGTTGGAATGCACGCCGGAGGAGGCAATACCAACAAGCACATCCCCGGCCTTTTGGGAATTTGGCTGCAAAATTTTGGCCTTATCCACAACGCCAACACTGAAGCCAGCCAGGTCGTACTCGTCTATGGGGTAAAAACCGGGCATTTCCGCTGTTTCGCCGCCGCTTAAGGCGCAGCCGGCCTGAACGCAGCCCTCTGCAACACCGGAAACAATTTCTGCAATTTTTTCCGGCACGTTTTTGCCACAGGCGATATAATCCAAAAATACCAGGGGCTTGGCGCCGCAGCAAATAATATCGTTGACACACATGGCAACGCAGTCAATACCCACTGTATTGTGCTTGTCCATTAAAAAGGCTATTTTCAGCTTTGTGCCAACGCCGTCGGTACCGGAGCAGAGGACCGGCTTTTCTATACCGGTAAGGTCCAGCTCAAACAGGCCGCCAAAGCCGCCAATAGCGCCAATGGCGCCGTTTGTCATAGTTCTTGCCACATGGGCCTTCATCAATTCCACTGCTTTGTAGCCGGCGGTAACGTCAACGCCGGCTGCTTTATAGCTTTCACTAAAACTTTTCATAACTTCTCCTTTACTTACGGCAAAAATCCAATTATTGCACCACTGCCCTGTATTTGGGGTTATTCCCTGCCGCTCCAGCAGTAGGTGCAAACGTCTTCCTTATCAATGCCAATGGATTCCAATATCCCCTCCAGGCTTTGGTAGCCCAGGGAATCGAACTTCAACTGCTGGCAAATACGCTCCACCATTTTTTTGTGTTTTTCTGTTTTACAGTCGGCATATTCCGCAATCAGCTGGTCGCTCAGCTCTGTGGTGCCCTCCAATTCGGCAATGACCCGGCGGGTAATCAGATCCATTTCTGAGGTAGAACGGGAAAAGTTTAAATATTTGCACCCATACATAATAGGCGGGCAGGCGGAACGGATGTGCACTTCCTTGGCGCCGCTTTGGTACAAAAATTCCACGGTTTCCCGCATTTGGGTACCGCGCACCACAGAATCGTCAATAAACAGCAGGTTTTTGCCGCGGATAAGGGTATCCACCGGTATCAGCTTCATATGGGCCACCAGGTTGCGCATTTTTTGGTCTTTTGGCATAAAGCTGCGGGACCAGGTGGGGGTGTACTTAATAAACGGCCGGGCAAAGGGCACGTTGGAATAGTTGGCATAGCCAATGGCATGGGGCACACCGGAATCCGGCACGCCGGCCACATAGTCCAGGTTATATTTGTTTTTATCGTTTTGCGCCAGTATTCTGCCGCACTGGTAACGCATTTCCTCCACGTTCCGGCCCTCATAGGTGGAGGTTGGGTAGCCGTAGTAGGTCCACAGGAAGGCGCACACTTTTTTCTTTTTCAGCGGCTGAGATTTAATTTCGTAGCCGTCGGCCGTAATAAAATCAATTTCCCCGGCGCCCAGCTCGTGCTCGTGGCGGTAGCCCAGGTTTAAATAAGCAAAGGATTCAAAGGAAACGCAGTAAGCGCCGTCCTTTTGGCCAATAATCAGCGGGGTGCGCCCTACACGGTCCCTGGCGGCATAAATGCCGTCCTTAGTCAAAAGCATTAGGGTCATGGAACCTTCTATAACACTTTGGGCATAGCGGATTCCCTCCACCAGGCTTTCCTTTTGGTTAATTAAGGCGGCAACCAATTCTGTGGCGTTGATACGGTTGTTGCTCATCTCCAAAAAATGGGTAAACCCGTTTTGAAACAAAAGGTCCACCAGTTCTTTTTCATTGTTAATACGCCCTACAGTAGTAATAGCATAATTGCCCAAGTGAGAACGGATAATCAGCGGCTGTGGTTCGCTGTCGCTAATGCAGCCAATACCCATGCTGCCCTTCATGCTGGAAATATCGTGCTCAAACTTTGTGCGGAAGGGAGCGCTTTCTATATTATGGATTGCCCGTTGAAACCCGGTTTCGGAATAAACAGCCATACCGCCGCGGCTTGTGCCCAAATGGGAATGAAAGTCTATTCCAAAAAACAGGTCTGTAACGCAATCCTGCTTAGAAACAACGCCAAAAATACCACCCATAGTTACAACAACTCCCTTTATAGGGCGTTTTTCGCCCGTAAGTTATAAAGGGCAGAGTAATCTGCCCATAATACTGTTATTTTATTTGCCCAGCAAACGGCCCATTACTTCCTGGTAAGCGTCTTCTACGCCGCCCATATCCCTGCGGAAACGGTCCTTATCCAATTTTTCGTTGGTGTTTACATCCCACAGGCGGCAGGTATCCGGGGAAATTTCATCAGCAAGAATAATCTGCCCCTTATAGCGGCCAAATTCAATTTTAAAATCAACCAGCTTAATGCCTGCATGGAGGAAATATTCCTTCAGCACTTCGTTTACTTTAAAAGCATATTTTGTAATGGTATCAATTTCTTCCTGGGTAGCAAGGCCCAGGGCCAGGGCATAGTAATCGTTAATAAAGGGGTCGCCTAGGTCGTCATTTTTATAGCTGAATTCCAAAGTTGGGCACAGCAGCTGGCGGCCTTCTTCAATCCCTAATTTTTTGGAGAAACTGCCTGCGGCCACATTGCGCACAATAACCTCCAGGGGAACAATTTCCACATGTTTTACAGCGGTTTCCCTGTCGTTTAATTCTTCAATAAAATGGGTGGGGACGCCGGCCTTCTCCAGCATTTGGAACACATGGTTTGTCATGCGGTTATTTACAACGCCCTTGCCCACAATAGTACCTTTTTTCTCGCCGTTAAAGGCGGTAGCATCGTCCTTGTAGGAAACAATAACAACGTCTTTATCCTCTGTTGCAAATACTTTTTTTGCTTTACCTTCATAAAGCTGTTCCATTTTAGTCATAACAAAAACCTCCATTTTGTTTTATCTTCTTTTTTCAGTATGGGTTTATTGGGCGGCCAGCTCTTCAGCCAGTTTTTTATCCTTGCGTTCTACGGCTTCCTTCATTTGGGTTTTCATATCCAATAATTTTTGAGCCAGGGTTTCATCGGCCAAGGCCAGCATTTGGGCGGCCAAAATAGCTGCGTTTTCCGCCCCGTTTATGGCCACGGTTGCTACGGGAATACCGCTTGGCATCTGCACAGTGGCAAGGAGGGCGTCCAAGCCGTCCAGGGTGGAAGATTTAATTGGAATACCAATGACAGGCAGCGTGGTATGGGCTGCCAAAACACCGGCCAAGTGGGCTGCCTTACCGGCAGCCGCAATAATAACGCCAAAGCCGTTGGCCGCCGCCTGGGAAGAAAAGCCACAGGCAGCCTCCGGTGTGCGGTGGGCGGACATTACATGGGCTTCCACAGGAATGCCAAAGCTTTTTAATTTTTCAATAGCAGGTTTAACAACGGGCAGGTCGCTGTCGCTGCCCATAATAACCGCAACTTTTTTTTGCATGACTATTAACTCCTTCACTGTTTGCCCTGCCGCCTTTAAACGGCAGGTATATTTGTAACCAAAACTTTAATGCACCAAAAGCTGTGGAATAAAAATACCAGGTGCTTGCAAAGGGGGTGCGCAGATGCTGGAGTGGGAATAGGAAATAAAAAATGCTGCGACCAAGACGTCACAGCATACACTGATTCCCTATTAAAAAAAACCGCACCAATTTTCTGTTTTTTGGCTGCACTTGCCCCTATGGGAGAACAACTGTTTTTGAATGTCCCTTTGCCGGGAATTTTTTTTATGGATTTCTGTGTTTTTCATCCCAACAAAGCCTCCCAACCTGTTTTTATTCCTTATTGGCAGATTGCTAACAATGTACTACTATTATTCTATATGAAATTCTTTAAAAATGCAATAATAAATCAAATTCCCTGCAAAAATCGTGCAGAGAGGATAGTTCCTCCATTTTTATGGCAAGGGTTTTGTTTAATTTATACATTTTTTTGCCACTGGGGCTGCCCAGCCAACAACCTATTCTTTTGGAGGTATCCACTACTTCCAGGTTATGGGCACATACACGCTGAAAGGTCTGGCTTTATAAAAAAGCCAGGCCTTTTTATGTTTTATAGGGTATAGGGCTGCAAGGCACAAACGACAACTTCCTCAAAGCTTTCGGAAGCGCCCCAGTCAAACCGGAACAGGCCTTCACCACCGCCGCTGCCAACCAGGCGCACCCGGGTTTTATCCCCCTGGGTATTATCCAAGGTAGCAGTTAGGGTAAGGCGGTTGCCCGCGCGCCAATAATGCTTTTCAAACACCATTACCACCACGGAACCCTGGGGTGTTGTAAGGATATGCTTATCCAAGCACTCCCCTGTTACACTGCCTTCCACAACAGCTGTGTAAATTTTATCGGAAACGGTATTGATATCCAAATTGACATAAAGCGTTTTCACTTACTTTATTTTCCTTTCTTGCTTTGCGGGGCCCAAACTAATCCTTAATCACCAGTTCCTTTAAGGCTGTTGCAGAAGTGGCAAAGGACTGCATTTCGCTTGGGATAATAATTTTTGTAGATTTGCCATCGGCCACTTTTTGGAAGGTTTCAAAGCTTTTGAGGGCCAAAACCTTATCGGTAGGGGCTGCTTCATTAAGGAGCTTTAAGCTGTCGGCAACGGCCTTCTGTACTGTCATAATAGCGTCAGCTTCACCCAAGGCTTCACGGATTTTCTGCTCGCGAACAGCGTCCGCACGAAGGATAGCGGATTCTTTTTCTGCCTGGGCGCGGAGGATAGCAGATTCCTTTTCACCTTCTGCAATAAGGATTTGGCTTTTCTTTTCACCTTCTGCCCGCAGGATGGATTCACGGCGCTGGCGTTCTGCCTTCATTTGTTTTTCCATGGCGTCCTGAATTTCCGCAGGAGGGATAATATTTTTCAGTTCCACACGGTTTACTTTAATGCCCCATTTATCGGTAGCAGTATCCAAAATTGTGGTAATTTTAGAGTTGATAATGTCACGGGAGGTAAGGGTATGGTCCAGCTCCATTTCACCAATAATATTACGCAGGGTAGTTGCAGTCAGGTTTTCAATGGCAGAAATAGGCCGTTCTACACCGTAAGTAAACAGTTTTGCGTCTGTAATTTGGTAGAACACAACGTTATCTATTTGCATGGTAACATTATCTTTTGTAATAACCGGCTGGGGTTTAAAGTCTACCACCTGTTCCTTTAAGGAAACCTTTTTTGCAACCCTATCCAAAAATGGTACTTTAAAATGCACGCCGTTTTCCCAGGTTTGGTAGTAGCTGCCCAGGCGTTCCACAACAAACACCATAGACTGCGGAACAATTTTAATGTTGGCAATAAAAAGAATAATGACTGCAATGATAAGCATGAGGAAAATTACTAATAATGGCATAGAAATCACCTTTTCTCCGTATTAACTTTATTTTACCGCCAGCCCGCTAATACGGGGTGCAGGGCTGCCGGTACCTTCTACTATTTTGTACAATTATTGCTGGGATTGCTGAGGAATTTCTTCCCGCTGTACTACAAGGGTTACGCCTTCTATGGCAAGTACTGTTACCTTTTCCCCTTCCTGCAAGGGCTGGCCGTCCTGGGCGCGGGCGCTCCAATCCAGGCCGTTTGCAAAAACTCTGCCCTTTTGCATAGGGCCAATGGGCTGTACTACCACACCCTGGGCCCCAATAACCTGGTCTGCATTGGTACGGGCAGGCTTTGTTTTCATTACTTTTTTAACTATGGGGCGGGTTAGGGCCAGCGCTAAGGCAGAAACTACGGTAAATACCACCAGCTGCACTGAAGTACTTGCTCCAAACAGGGACACGATAAGGGAAACTACCGCACCCAAGGCAAACCAAATAGCAATAAGCTGATAGCTCACCACTTCCGCTACAGTAAAGACAATAACTGCGATCAGCCAGCATATAGGCGCCAACGTATTGAACATAACATCACCCTTTTCTTTATTTTTTCCGCTTTGGGCGGCTTTTGCTGCATTACTTATTTTCATACATACAGCCGGCGCGCTTTCCGGCGGTATGTTACTCTCGATCGATTGCTTTAAATATACCACATTTCGCCTTTGTTGACAACGGTAAAAAAGAAACGCCCCGGGTGGATTTTGCTGGTTTTGGATTTTGGCGCGGCCCTGCCTGCTCCGGAAGCACCGGCACTCGATTTTTCTCGTTTTTTCACGAAAAAATGTGAAAAACCTCACAAATTGGGCGGCAAAACAGTAATGTACGGAACATGGCATACTGTTTCCCTGGCTTTTTCACGAAAAAATGAGGGAAACCCCGGCTGGGACGAACCGTTCGCTTTGCTCGCCGCCCTGTGGCCAATGATACCACTGGTTTGCTGGTTAGAGATTATTTGACTGTGACAAAACCCAGGGGCTCCTCCTGCCCGTAGGGCAGCAGGGTGACCTTGAGGCCCGCGGGAACTTCCAGCACCAGGACGGACAGGCCATCCCTTGCAAAGGAGGCCTCCTGGGTTTGCACCCCAAAGGAGCCGGAACCCATACCACTGCTAAGGATGTGGACAGCGTCCCCCTCCCCAAAGGGATCCACAGATTCCAGCCAAAGGGTGCTGCCATCCAGGGGCAGCGGGCTCACCTGCACCCGTTGGGTTACATCCACATAGCAGCCGCTGTAAGGGCTTACCACCAGGGGGGTATTGTACATGGAGGCCCGGAAGCTGCCTGCCTGCTGGGCCTGTTCCTCCACCAGCACCAGGGTAATTTGCCTGCTGGTGGGCTGAAGCAGCAGCTCCTCCCCTGTAAAGGGATAGGTTTGCTGGGAAAGGAGGCACATCCCCTGGAGGCTTTGCAGCTGCTCAATGGAAACAGGGGTATTGCTATAAGCGGTTTCTATTGCCTCTTGGGTAATTTGCTGGTACTCCTGCACTTGGGCTTGTGTAAAACAGGGGAGCAGCTTTTCCTGTGGCAGGAAAAAGGCTGCCACCCCCAAAACCGCTATAAACACAGCGTAAAGGCCCACCCATTTACCTGCCCGCAGGGAAATGCCTGCAAGGGGACCCGTTTCCTTTAATTTTAGGCCGCCGGCAATGGCCAGGGCCACCATAAGGCCAAAGACAAAGAAAAATATTGTATTAAAAAACAGCGTCATACCCGTTTCACCTCCCCGCGGTTTACCACCGGCAATGTAAGGGCAAAGGCCGCCAGCCCTGTGGCAGCGCATTTTACCCCAAACAGGACCATATTGCTTTCGTTAAAATAAAACGTTGCCATTGCTGCCGCAGCAGCAACCACAGCCTGGGCTATGGTTTTGGATAAAATCATCCCTGCAGCCAGAACTGCCATTGCCCCTGCAAAGGATAAAACCCACCTTGCTTTTAAGTAAAACAGTGCGCCAAGGAGATGGCCCACCCCTGCGGCCATAAGGCCAAAGAAAAAGAGGGCCGCTGCCAGCTCCAGCAGCTGGATGGGGGTATAAAAGAAATTGATGTTCAGTATATTTTCCGGCCCGTATACCATATAAGCTATGAGCCGCTGGGCCTGAAAATGCAGCACTGCAAAAAATGTGGTAAAAGCTATATGTACCAGGAGGAAAAGCCCCTTGGCCCAGGTTTCCACCTGGGGAGTACATGGCATGGCGTAGCAGGCGCTGCGTTCCTCCCGGTTAAACATAGTAATAGCCGTTATAAAAATCATCAAAAGGGAGTAGGTGAGCATACTTTGGTGGGTGTTTTGGTAGAATACTGCCACAAACTGGCTGCCCCCCACGTTTAGAATACTGCTCCACCGCCTGCTGTTTAAAAAAATATCCATAACGAAGGCAAAAACGCTTTGGAGAAAAAGAACAGCGTAAAAATTGGAAATATTGTGCCGAAGCATATAACCCAAATGCTTGATGACCAAGGGGAATTCCCCGCCGTTTTGGGTGGTGTTAAATTTGGTAAACATCTTCAAGCCCTCCTTTATTTTTTGCTGCAAGGCAGCTGTAAAGCTGGTCCGCCGTGACCTGTTCAAAGGCACAGCCCTGATGGGCAAGGTCTTGCCGCAACGGGTTTGCCTGCTGGGCGGGGCAGATAAGAAACGCCCCTTCCCCAGTGGTTTCTAACCAAAGTTTGTGTTTCCACAGGGGAGAAGATTCTAAAACCGCCCTGGGGCCGCGAACCCCTACGGCATACTGGCGGAAGCTGTCCATATCCTGGTGCAGGAGGAGCCTGCCCTGGTCCAGCACCACAATCTCCTCCAGAATATCCTCAAACTCCCCAAGAAGATGGCTGGAAATAAGCACCGTACGGGGGAACTGCAAATAATCCTTTAACAGGAGCTTGTAAAAATCCCGCCGGATGGTGCTGTCCATACCGGTGGTGGGCTCATCCATTATAGTGAGGGGTGCCCGGGCGCATAGGCCCGCAATGGCAAAGAAGGTGCTTTTCATCCCCTTGGAAAGGCGGCCGGGGTAGGCTGTGGGCTCCAGGGAAAAATAGCGGAGCATATTTTCGGCCAGCTTTAGCTGGAAATTGGGGTAAAAGACCGCTGTTTGTTCCAGGCACTGGTGCAGGTTCAGGTTTGGGGCAAAGCGGAGCTTATCGTCCACAAAAATTTTCAGGGCGGCAGCCCGAGGGGAGGCAGCCGGGTTCTCCCCGCTTACCAGCACCCGCCCTTCGGTTGGCCGCAGGAAACCGGCCGCCAGGCTGAGGAGGGTGGTTTTGCCGCTGCCGTTGCGGCCCACCACCCCCACCAGCTTGTTTTCCTCTATATTCAAATTCACCTGGCATAGGGCTTGCTTCTTCCCATACTGTTTTGTTAAATTTTCTGCCTGTAAAATTACCACTGCTTTGTTCCCTCCTTGGCGTTATGTATTATTTCCACCAATTCTTCCTCCTCCACGCCCAGCATGGCGGCTTCCCGCACCAACTGGGAAACTAAGGCCCCCAGCTGCTGTTCCCTGCGCTTTCGGCGCGCCTTTTCCACAGCCCCTGGGGCTACAAACATACCCAGCCCCCTTTTTTTATAGATGATTTCCTCCCCAGCCAAAATGTTCAGCCCCTTTGCCGCTGTGGCAGGGTTTATGGTGAACATTTCCGCCAGCTGGTACTGGGAATAAACCCTTTCCTCCTCCGGCAGGCGGCCGCTTAAAATTTCTTCCTCCAACCACAGGGCCACCCGGACATAGATTGGGGCAAGCTCCCCGCCTTTCAGCTCCATTGCTTCACCTGCCTTCCTTCTACATTAGTACATTACTGATATAATGTACTATATCACTAAGCTGTACCATTGTCAATCATTAAGTTAGCGTATTGGGTACAGCCCCACTTATGTTTCTTTTTTTTCAGGGTGCTCCGCCCCTTAACCCAAGCCATATTTCTTTTGGAAGTGTGGGGCCACTTCCAAAAAGAAAAAACTTACAGCGGTGTGCCGCTGCCCGGGGCCGGGGTAATGGTGAAATTCCGGCTTTGGCCCGCAAAAAATGCTTGTACAGCAAAGCAAACTGTGCTACCATAATGCTATTCCAATAAAGGAAGGTGAGGACACGCCTTGAATTACGATAAACTGCTGAACGCCACCACCCGCCTTGGGTACATACTGCTGGAAAACGGGGCGGAAACTTATCGGGTGGAGGAATCCATGATGCGCATTTTTGGCGCTTACGGCATTGTTGACGCCGATGTGTTTGTTATTCCTACCATGATTATTGTTTCCATTACGCCGCCGGGACTGCCTACTATTACCCAGCAAAAGCGGGTACATTCCCGAGGGACCAATTTATACAAGGTACAGCAGGCCAACAGCCTGTGCCGCCAGGCCTGCCGTATTTTGCCCACCACCGAGGATTTGGAACGGGACATTGCCGCTATTGACCATTCCCCCGCCTACCCTGCCCTTTTGCAGTTTTTTGCTTACGGCCTGGCTGCCTTTGCCTTTGCACTGTTTTTTCAGGGCAGCTTTTCCGACGCTTTGTGGGCCGGCCTGTGCGGAATTATGATTAAAGGTATTTTTATAAAAATGGGCCAGTGGCACGCCAACCCTTTCTTTATTAATGTGGTGGCCAGCGCCG
Source organism: uncultured Oscillospiraceae bacterium (assembly GCA_910578755.1). GTDB lineage: Bacteria > Bacillota > Clostridia > Oscillospirales > Ruminococcaceae > Negativibacillus. The sequence continues at coordinate 20,702 of CAJTSZ010000017.1, forward strand.
CCGTTACTGCCGTAGCCATGGGCAGCCTTGCCCTTGGGCTGTGCGCCGACAGCGACAAAGTGACCATTGGCGCCATTATGCTCCTTGTGCCCGGGGTGGCTTTAACCAACTTTATGCGGGACACCATTGCTGCGGACTATGTTTCCGGCCTGACAAAGCTGCTGGAAGCCATTTTAATTGGCACAGGCATTGCCCTTGGCACTTATATTTCCATGACTGTTTTTATTGCCCTTACCGGAGTGTAGGAAAAACCTTTTTTATTTACAATTTGTAATTTATATATTTTATTTTACGATATATAATATAATAATTTGTATTTTAGCATGTAAATTTTACTTTTTGTATTATTAAGGAGAGTGAAAAATGAGCATTTTTCTTCCCTGCTTTTACGCCTTTGCTGCCTGCATTGGCTTTTGTATTATTTTTAATATTCGGGGCCGAACGATTCTGTATGCTTCCCTAGGAGGGGCCTTGGGGTGGCTGGCATACCTTCTGTTTGCCGATTGGGGCACGGATATTTTCCAGTACTTTATTGCCTCCATTGTTATTTCCATTTATGCCGAAATTATGGCGCGCCTGTGTAAAATTCCTTCCACCTGCTACCTGCTGATTGCCCTGCTGCCCCTAGTACCCGGCGGCGGCGTTTACTATACCATGAAGCACTGTATTATAGGCGATACTGCCGCCTTTGCTGAAACCGGCCTGCATACCCTGGGTATTGCTGGGGCTATGGCCATGGGGGTACTCCTTGTTTCCTCCATGGTTCGGATGCTGCAGCACGCTTTTACCACCCTTATGTCAGCCGGCAAAAAACAGGTTCCTTAGGTTTGTTTTTCAGCATAAGTTAGGCCCTCTCCCCAGTTTGGGGAGAGGGCTTTTTTGTTTTGCCTTATTTTATAATGCAGAATTTGTACATCCTTATGAAAACCGGCCGGGAATATGTATTGCCGGTTAATTTGGAAAATTACTCTTCCTCCGCCGCAGTTGGCTGGGACGGACTGATTTTTCTTATTACCAGGGAGGCGTCCGCGTTGCCTCCAACAACTGTATTCAGGCCATCGGGCACTGTTTGCATCAGCCTGAGGGCTAAATCCAGCGCATCCCCCGCCTGGAGGGTTGCTATTACTGTACACGTCATCCTTGCGCTGTGGACGGTCGCCGTTGCATTATTGATAGCGGTGGTCTGCTGCGACTGGGAGGAAATTACGGCTTCCCCATTTCTGCGCACCTCGGACTGAAGGTTGATTGACCTGTTGGCAGAAACAAGAAGATGATAGAAAATTTCGTAGTCGCCGTCCTCCTCCACTGTTAAGCCATTGGTGCCATCACTGGAAACATGATAGGCAGGCATAAGGGTATTTAGCTGTACAGGAACCGGAGTTTCAGCCTGATTAAAAGATATTGGCTGGTCTGCGCTGTTGTAGCGGCCGCCGTAAGGGCCTGCGGAACCCTGCGGGCCTGCCGGGCCCTGGGCTCCTTGAGCGCCCCGGGGACCTTGAATGCCTTGGGGGCCCTGATCGCCCTGGGGGCCTTGGATACCTTGGACACCTTGGGGGCCCTGGGGACCTTGGGTTCTTGGGATGCCTGCTCCCCCCTGGGGGCCGTAAAACCCAAAGGGCTCCCGGGGCATTATTCCACCTGTTTGACAGCACGGCCAGTTAGCTTGGTGACAAAAGCCTGGCCTATGCCGCGGCATTGGGCAGGGTGGCTGGCACTGGTACTGCCAATAATGAAAGGGGTTTACACAGTATGTGGTTATCATAAATCAGCTTCCCTTCTTTTATTTTCCCCGGGCTGGATTAAGCCCGTTGGGGAAAGGGGTGTTTTTCTACCTTTACCAGTATATGCAGCCTCAAGATGAGGGGATAAAACCTGCAAGGCAAGAGCGAAAAACAGGTTTTGTTTACAAAACGGCCATCTTCCTTTATAATAAAACTTGTATTTTACTATAAAGGAAGATGATACGAATGAAGAATGCGGCAAAAACACAACACAGCTACCTGTTTATTTTAATGATGCTGGCCTGGCCGGCCATTTTAGAGCAGTTTTTGCTTACCTTGGTGCGGTATGTGGATACCGCCATGGTAGGTTCTTTAGGGGCCGCCGCTACGGCCGCCGTTGCTATTAACTCCTCCCCCACCTGGCTTATTAGCAGTATTTTAGGGGCTGTAGGCGTTGGGTACTCCGTACAAATTGCCCACAGTATTGGCGCTAAGGACTATGAAATGACCGGACAGGTGGTGCGCCAATCCTTACTGGCGGTTATTTTCACTGGTTTGGTTATGACAGCTATTTGCCTTTTAATTTCCCCGTTTTTGCCCGGTTGGATGGGTGCGGAGGCCGAGGTTATCCCCGATGCCCAGCGTTATCTGCAAATTTATGTGCTTTCTTTGCCCTTTCAGGCTTCTTCCGCTACCTTTTCCGCCATACTGCGGTGCATGGGCGACACCAAAACCCCCCTTATTTTTAATACCGCCACCAATGTTTTAAATATTATTTTAAACTACTTCCTTATTTTTGAAACCAGGGAGGTTTCCCTCTTTGGATTGAGCGTTACCATGCCTGGCACTGGCTGGGGCATTACCGGCGCTGCCATTGCCACTGCCATTGCTACCACCATTGTGGGTATTGGCCTTGCCCTTGTTACTTTGGGCCGCCGGAACCTGTACTGCATTACCATAAAGGACAGCTTTCGGCCAGACCGCACCATTATTCACCGGGCCCTGGAGCTGGGGGTGCCTGTTGCCATTGAACGGACCATTGTTACCTCCGGCCAGCTGCTTATGACAAGGATTATTGCTTCCCTAGGCACAGTTGCTTTGGCCGCCGGCCATGTTGCCATTACCGCAGAGGGGTTAAGCTATATGCCTGCCGACGGTATTTCCTATGCAGCTACCGCCCTGGTTGGGCAGAAATACGGTGCAAGGGAGTTTAAGGAGGCTCGCCGGTATGGTATTCTTTCCGGGTGGTCCGGCTTCTTCCTTTCCGCATTTATGGGGCTGCTGCTGTTTTTGTTTGCTGCTCCCTTGGCTCAAATCTTCTCCTCCGACCCGGAGGTTATCCGCCTTGCGGCCAGTATGCTGCGCATTGTGGCCATTTGCCAGCCGCTGTTTGGCGTTTCCATTGTGGTTTCCGGCGCGCTGCGGGGCTTGGGTGATACCCGCTTCCCTTTGTTTGTTGGCGTAACTGGTATGTGGCTTGTGCGGGCAACCCTGGCGCCTTTGTTTGTATACGTTTTAAAAACTGGCCTTGCCGGCGTGTGGATTGCCATGGTGTGTGACCTTTGCATCCGTGGCCTGCTGTGCGCCCTGCGCTTTAAAAGGTTCGACTTCCAGCGCTTGGAAAACGAGGCCCAGTACCTGCCTACTAAGGACAATTAAGCCAATCTGCCCGGCTTTGCAAAAATGGCCTATTCCTTTGGAAGGACGGTTGGAACATGGTTATGAAAGAGTTAGAGCTGCTGTATGAAAAAGCCCTAGGCCCGGTTTTTGGAAACAAACTCTGCATTATACACGAAAGCGACGATTTTGCAACAATTATATTGGATGGGCAACAGGAGGATTTTTACTTTACCCTTTACGGCGCAAAGCATGTCCGCCTGTATTGGTGCAATGAATGTTTTATTTTTGATGAATTGCGCAACAGTTTGGTATCTTCAGATACTTATGGTGAAATTGTATTTGAAGGCAAGGTAGAGGCTGAAAGCCTTCCCCCAATTATAGTAGAATTGGTTTTGCAGCTGAAGGATTGCACATATATCAGCAAAAAGGAAACAATTAAGGGGAAAATTCCGTCGGGATATGACAGCATTAGGGACTATGTTATTCAGGCAAGGACAAAGGACCCTTTCAAAAGCGCCTACCGGCTGGAGAATATTTTGATTGAATATACCGTTAATCCGCTGTGAACCATCAAAGGAGAACTGAAATGAACCTGGATACTTTAAACCAACTGCCAGAACCTTTGCTGGCCTGGTATGACCAAAACCGCCGCATTTTGCCCTGGCGGGAGCAGCCGGAGCCCTACCGGGTTTGGGTTTCTGAAATTATGCTTCAGCAAACCAGGGTGGAGGCTGTGATTGATTATTTCCAGCGGTTTATGGCGGCTTTGCCCACGGTGGAGGCCCTGGCCAACGCCCCGGAGGAGATGCTGCTGAAGCTGTGGGAGGGCCTTGGCTACTACAGCCGGGTGCGCAACCTGCAAAAAGCGGCTAAAATAATTATGGAACAGCACCAGGGCCAGGTTCCCTGTTCCTACAAGGATATTTTGGCCTTGCCCGGTGTTGGCCAATACACTGCTGGGGCTATTTGCTCCATTGCCTTTGGCCTGCCTGTCCCCGCTGTAGACGGCAACGTGCTGCGGGTGGCCTCTCGCATTGCGGGGGACAGCTCCAACACCTCCTTGGAAAAGGTAAAGCAAGCCTACCGGGAAAAAATAAAGGAGATTATTCCCCCTGGGGCGGCCAGCCGGTTCAACCAAGGGCTTATGGAGCTGGGGGCCATAATTTGCCTGCCCAACGGCGCGCCAAAATGCCTGCTCTGCCCTGCCTGCGGCTTTTGCGCCGCCTGCCGCGGCGGCAACCCCCAGGACTACCCGGTAAAAGCAGCGAAGCAGCCGCGGAGAACGGAAAACCGCCAGGTAATTCTATTAGTATCCCCCTTTGGGGTGGCTTTACGGCAGCGGCCCGCCAAGGGGCTGCTGGCTGGTATTTGGGAGTTCCCCAACTGGCTGGAGGAGGAAACTTCCCCCATAGGACAGCTTGGCTGCGCCTTGGGTAAAAAAATTGCCCTTGGCAAGGCAAAGCACATTTTTACCCACATTCAGTGGAACATGGAGGGGAGTTTGTACTTAACAGAACCTTTTCCCCTGCCAGCCGGCTGGCGCTGGGCCTCCCGGCGGGAGCTAAAGGAGGAAATTGCCCTGCCCTCCGCTTTCCGCGCCTACACAAAACAGCTTTTGGCCGGCGACTGGATTTAATTTTTCTTTTTGGGGCTTTGGGGTAAAATGGGGCCAGGTCTGGGCTGGAAGCCCTTGGAAACAGCTGAACGCTTCCAAAACAACAATAACCCCCTGCTACAAGGATAAGGAAAAAGGCCAGCCTTCCGGCTGGCCTTTTATTCTGTTACTATTTGCTTG
>CAJTSZ010000018.1 GCA_910578755.1 uncultured Oscillospiraceae bacterium
ATTGGGGCTATACCGCCTAATCTGAAATTACTTCCCTCTAACCGTAAACATTTGGTAATAATGGGTTTTCCGATTTGTCCTTATTATACCGTAAGGGCATAGTTGTGCCTCGTTACTTTTGGCAAATGGTGTTCCCATGAAGCAAATTCAGGAATGGCTTGGTCACAGTGACTTTTCAACTACGGCAAACATTTACGCACATTTGGATTACAGCTCAAAGCTGACTTCGGCTGACGCAATGCTGGGTGGCTTGGGGCTTGCTCCGAACTGAAAAAGAAAAACCAGCAGCCGGAAAAACCGACTACTGGCGTGGTTTCTGGCGGAGACGGTGGGATTCGAACCCACGTGGTGCTCATCGCACCAAAACGATTTCGAGTCGTTCTCGTTATGACCGCTTCGATACGTCTCCAAGTTTTTATTTCAATATGCTTTTTATTATATCAAACTTGCCCTTATTTGGCAATAGCCCTTTTTATGAGTCCCTTTTTGGGAAAGCGCTGCCAAACCACACCTTGAAAGGAATTGATTATTGGAACGAATTAGAAGAAGATAGCAGCTGTATGGAGCAAGCATTTTCCATATTTATAAATAACATTGAATTAGATAATGGGAGAAATGTTTTAATTCTAAATATTGTGAAAAAAGGGCCGCAGAATATATCAGAAAATATTTTTAGCCAAACCATTTGAGAACTGGGAATTAGAACTGCACCCAGTAAACCAATAAAAATAAAATTGATTGTGCCGCTTATACTGTACATTTTAGTGAACAGCTTTCAGCAATGTCTGCCTGAAAGGGCGCTTTTTAACGTCACCATACAAAAGGCAGATAAAAATTCACATTATTCCCCTTGTTACAAAGAAATAAAATGGTATAATTGCTTGTAGAGTTTTGTGGATAAAGCGATATGCTTGCTTATTTAAAAATCAAGAAAGGTGTTGTACCGTTTTATGAACTGTAAATATTGCGCCGCCCCCATTCCTGAGGGAGAGCACCTCTGCCCTGCCTGCGGCAAAAGCCAGCTTTTGGAGGAAGCCCTTTCCCCTATGGAAGAAACCCCTACCGAAGAGGTTGACGGCGAGGACATAATCCCCGATGCCGCCCCTACTTTGGAAGAAGGCCCTGCCTTGGCTGCTTTGGATGAAAATGGAGAAAAAGCTGCATTGGAAAGTGATTTCATAGAGGAAGTTACTGTAGAAGAGATTGTAGCAGAATCCATTATAGAGGTGGAGAAAACAAATTTGGAAAAAAACTCCGAAGTTTTCCAGGGTACAAAAGAAGAAGATACTGCTCCAGCCAGCCAGGAGAAGGAGCCCCAACGCAAGGGGAAAAAGGCCCTGTGGGCCGCTGTAGCCGTTATTATTATTGCTGCCTTGGCCGCCGGCGCCTACTTCCTTACAAAAGGTGCGCCGGGTGAAGCCGCCGTTCCCGGAGAAAACCGCACCCGCACTATGGTTTCTTACAGCACCGGCCGGGAGTTAAAAACTACTGTAGGCAGCCAGCAGCAGCCGGTTTCTTTTTTTATTAACGACGCTTACACGCTTTCCAACTACAGCTCCATTGAGCAGCTTATGGAGCAAAGCCCCATTTATATTGGCTATCAAAACTATGCAGAGCTGGAAAACGAAGTGGTCTATGTGGATACGGTAATTCAGTCCGCAAACAGTACTGCAGGGCAAGCCGCTTCCCATGGGCTGTACTCTATAGCTCACGGCGGCCAGCCTGCTCTTTTGGACAGCAACATCCAATCCATACAAGCCAGCGGCAAAGATTTTGTATACTACAACAAAGTGGAGGATAATCAAATCATCCAATACCGCTATGCCAACGGGGAAATTAACAATGTAAACCAGGAGCTTGGAGTGGACCATGCCGTAATCACCACCTGTTCCCAGGACGGCAAGGTGTTTGGTTTCCGTGGCGCTAAAAACAGCGGCGATGGAACCATGGCCTCTGTTAACGGTTACATGGCAGACGGCGCCGTTCATTTTCTGGAGCCTACTGCCGCTGTTTACTATGTTTCCCAGGACGGCGGGATGATTTACATTACGGATACCGCCAAAAGCCCCGCCCCCTCCCTTTCCTACGTTTCCGATATTGCCAGCGGTACTTTGGAAGAAATTTCCCCTTACATTACAGAATTTATTTTTTATGAGGACACCGGTTCCGTAGCTTATATTGGCGGCCGTGAAATTGGCGAAAATGAAATTAACCCCAGCTGCAATTTGGGCTACTTTGACGCCTCCTCCAAAACCCACCATATTATTACCCAGGATGCTGTTGCCCTGGTGGAAGCCGACGCCAAAAGCTACGCCTGGCTCAACGAAAACACAAAGGAAATGTTTGTTACAGAGCTTTCCCAAAAAATTTCTGTACCAAGCGCCGCCAAGGCAGGGCAGTTCCACTATATTAACGCTGCTGGTGATTTTATGGCCGCAGATATAGAGGGGAATACCTTTACTATTGCCACCGGCTTTTATTCCCCGGAGGGATATACCTTGTCTGTGGATTTATATTACCCTTCCTACCAAAATGGCGCCTTTTTATGGAACAACGGCGACACGGTTTACAAATACACTGCCGGTTCCATGGCAGCCCCCCAAACCATTACTTTGGATTCCCCCCTTTCGGAAAAGCTTTCCGGCGCTTTGCAGGTGGGGTACTTTATGGATGGCAGCGGCAATTTAATAGAACAGACAGAAAACACTTTAGTAAAAAAGTCCTTTGAAAACAGCGATGTTTTGAGCATATACGACAGCCCCAGCGCCTTTATTATTGTGGGTCTGAACCCTACTGGGGATAGTATTTATTTCATCAGCGGGGACAGTACCTTATATGAAAAATCCCTCAAGGATACTTCCAACCCCAAGCCGGTTGCTTCCCAGGTACACTCCGCCGTTGCAGTAGCGGACGGGCTGTATGTTCTGCGGGAATTTGGCATCAACGGCTCCGGTGGGCGTTTAGAGTTCCAGGGCTGGGGGAAAAAAGGATTTTCCTTAGTGGAAAACAATGTGGTTTCCTTAACTGACGTTGTTGTAGGTTAGTTTCAGCTTTTTGTATTTTTTAACCCCCTGTTTTCCAGCTTTTACTGCTGGAAAACAGGGGGTTTGTTTTTGGCCTGAAACCGCCCGCCGCGCCCTTTTGCCAAACTTGATAATCCCCCCTATCCACAAACTGTGGATAGGGGGGTTCCGTTAAACTGCATTAAATCCCTGCAAGGGTAAACTGGTCTACCAGTTCCTTCAGTCCGGTTGCTTCTGCTGAAAGCTGCTGGCTGGCAGCAGCGCTTTGCTCCGATGTAGCGCTGTTGGTTTGTATCACAGAGGAAATTTGGCCAATGCCTTCTGTTACCTGGGCAAGGGCAAGGGTTTGGCTTTCTATAGCCCCTACCATAATGTCCATTTGGGCGGTTACATTACCCGCCAAAACGCTGGTTCTCTCCAAAGACCCTGTTACCTTGGATACTGCCCGGTTTCCTTCTGCGGCTGCCGCAATGGAGTGTTCAATCAGCTCCTTAGTTGCTTTTGCAGCTTCATCCGATTTCGACGCCAAATTGCGTACCTCGCTGGCAACCACTGCAAAGCCCTTGCCGGAAACACCCGCGCGGGCAGCCTCAACAGCGGCGTTCAAGGCCAAAATATTCGTTTGGAATGCAATATTTTCAATGGTAGCAATAATAACAGAAATCTCCTCCGAGGACTTGGAAATCTTCTGCATTGCCTTGTTCAGCTCGCCCACCTGCTCCACGCTGGCATTAAGCTGCGCGCCGGCCTGCTCTACAAAATGGCCCGCCTGCTCCACAACTGAAGAGGTTTTCTTTGCACTGTTGGAAATTTCGTTGATGGTGGCAACCAGCTCCTCTACCGAGCTTGCCTGCGTCATAGAGCCCTGGCTCAGCAGCTGGGCCCCACTGGAAACCTGGCTGCTGGCGGCAGAAACCTGGCCAGCTGCTGAATTGATTTGGCTTATAATGGTGCTCAGTTCCACTTTCAGGTTCCGCATAGACCCTAAAATCCCCTGGAAACTGCCCACATAAGCATCCCGGTGGGTTGACTGTATATTGAAATTCTTTCCAGCCATTTCGGTGAGCAAATAGCTAATATCGTTAATAATTGTGTTCAGGCCGAACACCAATTCCGCTGTGGATTTGGTCAGTTCCGCCGTTTCATCCCGTCCCCGGCTCTGCGGCACTGGAGATTTCAAATCTCCCTCCGCCAAAAGCTTCATCCGCTTTGCACAGGCCTGCATTGGCTCGCTGATATTATTGGACAGCTTCAACGCCACAAAAACCGATGCCAAAATGGAAATAATCATTACCGCAACATTCACAAACATACCAAAGTATGTATTGGCCAAATAATCTTTTTTCATTGCGGTAACAGCCACGCTCCAGCCATCCGTACTGCCTACCGGAGCATAAGCCGCAAAACGGGGGCCGTCAGTATCCTGGAAACTGCCAAAGTCCTGGCCACCCTGCCTCATGCCCTGGTGAATCTGCGCCAGTTCTTTTAGGGATGCATTGCTTTGTGCTTCCCGTTCTATATTTTGTGTAGTAATGGTTTCCAGGGTTGTGTCAGCAATGGTATCGCCGGCTTTATTGATCATATAAGCATGGCTGCTCTTGCTGATTTGGATAGAGGAAACAATATCGTTCAAAAAGGTTTCTTGCGGTACAAAATATACCACGCCTACAATATTGGCGTTTTGGTTCCCATCGGCATAAAGCGGCGCCGCTACCATAATAGAAAGCTCACCGGTCACCTTACTTACCAGTGGTTCAGACACATACACATTTCCCTTCATGGCCTGCTGTACATATTCCCGGCCGGAATAATCATTCCCGTCAAAAATGCTGATTCCTTTTGCATCAACAATATTCCCCCGCTGGAACCCGTGCATCTTCACTCGTTCATCTATAATGGCCCGTTTTTCCTCAACAGGCACCTCCTTGTCAGACAGTTGAGGAATACAGCCCGTATCCATTGCAACGTTCCGGTATGCGTTTAACTCCTGCTCAATACGTTCCGCAGCCAAAACGGCTGTTTGGCTCATCATTTGGCCCACAGTGGCCAGGGTACTTTGGTAATTAAGCACCATACTGGAAATACCCACTGCAAGCAAGGCAACTAGGACCGTTGTAATTAGGCATACCGTAATTTTTTTCCGAATACTATTCATCTCAAAAAACTCCCCCGTTTTATGTAAGATTATACTTTCGAACCGGATAAACTTATTTTGCCTCATCCCCTTACTACCATTGTTAGAGCCGCTTGGTAGTTCATTTGTTACAAATTTCACCTGCAGATTTTTACTCTATAATCTGAAAAAACGCAGACAGATTGAAAATCTCGTTGTAAAACGGGTACAGCAAACTGCTGACATGCTTTTATTCCTCATTACCCATGTCAGCCGATAACTAATTCCCCTTTATCTTTTTCATCCTATAACAGCGCTTAATAACCTTATTATAGAGTGTTGGGCCCCAAATTGTCAATAATTAGAACGGCCGCGGCGTCCCCCTCTTAAAACCAACATATCCAGTTAAAGTTTACAGGTCATCACCTGCTAATTTATGAAAAAATAATTGCTAACATCATCCATATGTGATAATACAAAAGAAAGATTTTTATTTGTATCCAAAAACTTTACTTTTGAGAAAGAAGGTGAATTTATTGGCAGGACAAATCCACAAAATCATTCAGGAAATCATCACACAAAAGTCCAAAGGGAATGTTGTTATTGCAAACTCCATACAAACAAAAATGTATTTGAAAGGAATTGCTGGCGTTGTAGCAGATACCGAAATTTTTGTCCGCACCTTCAACCAAATTCAGGACGGCGGCATCACACTTCACTGCGGCCTGCCCGAAGGCACAGAAATTAACGTTCTGGAAATTGGAAATATTGTAGACGACACCAAAAAAGCACTGGATGAAACAATTTCCTATGAGCCAGCCGGTGTTATCAATTTCAACTGCCTCTATCGTACATTGGAAATCCTCAACGAAAACCAGGTAGAGCCCTACTGCGCTTTGTTTGGCCGGTACCCCAGCATTGGGTTCTCCACCAACGGCGAGGCATTTTTAGGCCACATCAACGAAACTTCAACCATTTTGGTAATTAAATAAAGCCTGCCGGCTTGAAAGACAGTGCAGCACAAATGCACTGTCTCTTTTTTTAAAATGATATTTTGCCAAACCATGCACCAAGCAAAAAGCAGGAAATAATAAGAGGAAGAAGCATCCAAGCCTTAAAGGCTGGGTGTTTCTTCCTTTTATTCATCATAGCTGCGCAGCAGCCGCCAAATAACGCTGTTGGAAAGAAGGAACCCTTGGGGTGTAAGGGAAATTCCCGTTTCCCCACAACGCACCAAACCATGGTCTGCCAAAAGCTTGGCCTCCCGTTGCAAGGGGCCAAGGGAAAGGCCGGGGTAGCGGGTTTTGGCTTCTGCATAATCCAGGCCTGCAACAAGGCGCAGGCGCAGCATGGCGTACTCAAAAAAATCTCCCCCAAAGCTTTCCTGCTGCCAAAGGGACCATGGGTTTTGGGCGGCGGAAAAGCTGGGCAAATCCCGCGGGAAAAACATACGCCGCCCGCCTAAAAAGGAGTGGGCCGCCGGGCCAATCCCCAAATATTCCTGGCTGTTCCAATATTTTAGGTTGTGGCGGCTTTCCCTGTTTGGGCGGGCAAAGTTGGAAATTTCATATTGGGCAAAGCCTTGCTGCTCCATAGCTTTTACCGTGTGCAGGTACAGGGCGGCGGAAAGCTCTTCCCCTGGGCAAAGGGTTTCCATATGCTTCTGTGCAAAGGGGGTGCCCTCCTCTATTTTTAGCAGATAGGCGGAAATGTGCTGCACACAATGGCCGAATATTTCCAGGAACCGATCTATGGAAGAAAGGGTTTGCCCCGGCGTACCCAGCATTAAATCCACAGAAATGTTGGAAAAACCGGCCCTATGGCACATGGCAACGCTTTCCTGCGCCTGGGCAAGGCTGTGGCGGCGGCCCAGGGCCAAAAGCTGGCTTTCTTCCGCCGCCTGTACCCCCATAGATACTCGGTTAAACCCCAAACGGCGCAGCTGCTGCAAATGGTCAAGGGTCATAGCGGCGGGGTTTGCTTCCAGGGTAATTTCACAGTCTAAGGAAAGGGGGAAATTTTGCTGAACTGCCCCAAGGATGGGGCCCAAACCTTCCGGCCCCAAAAGGACAGGGGTGCCGCCGCCAAAGTACAGGGAGTTTACCGGCTGGCCGCGGCGGGGGGCCAGGCTAAGGGCCCGGCACAGTGCCTTTATATAAGCATCTGCTTGTTTTTGGGTAAAGGTGAGAGAGTAAAAATCGCAGTAGGGGCATTTGGAAAGGCAGAACGGTATGTGGATATAAAGGCCAAGGGGCTCCATGGGAAAGTTCTCCTTTCAGCAATTTAATAGACAGGCAAAACAGGAAGTTATTTTATTCCCTCCACATTTTGGAACAACCCGCAGTAATAAGGCGGTATTTTTGTATCCTTGTGGTAGCAGCCAAAATACCACTGCTTTATGGACAGCTTGGGGGTAATTTCATCAAAAAATGCGGTGAGGTGGTTGATATGGTCGCTTTCCATAGCAATAAAGCGCTGTATTTTGGAGGTACATTGGTGGGTAACAACATAATCCACCTGGTAGTTTACTGCCTGCAGGTTTTGGCGGGCCAGGTTCAGTTCCTCCTGGTTTGGCAGTTCCATTTGCCAAAATTCCTCCGGCATCTGCCGCTGGTCCATATCGCTGCTTTCACCGCCGCCAAAAGCAAAAAAGGTTTTGCCCTCTACAGAATAAATATTGCCCCTTTGCAGCATAAGCAGGTTCCCGCTAATGCGCCGCACCTGGCCGCCGCACCAATCCTCCAGGGGATAAGTGCGCAGCAGGGGTATATTATCGTGGCTGCCTTCCAAGAATAGAACATGGTATTTTAGCTTTCCAATTTTTTTCAGCCGCCGTTTTTCTTCCTTGGAATTGTTCCAAACAAAGCCAAAATCCCCACAGATAATAAGAGTATCCCCCTTTTTCAGCTTTTTCAGCTCCTTTGCGTGAAAACGCTCCCACTGGCCGTGGAAGTCCCCTGTCACTGCTATCATTCTGCCGCCTGCCTTTCTCTTTTTTCTATATCACATAATACCGCAAATGGCTGGTGTTTTTCAAGTTTTTTATTGCTGCAAAACCATATTTCCTTTTTGTGTAAACTGTGTTCCATAGAAAAGTGAATTCAAACATGATATAATAACAACAAAGTTGCTATTATAGTTCAATTGGCGTTCGCTTTGCTCACCGCAGCGTACTGAAAAAAACAAAGCTTTAGGGGGATGCAGGATGAAAAAGTATTTGCTGCCCATTGGTATGTTTGCCCTGTTTGAAACAGTAGCCATTATGTTTTACCTGGCAAAAGGCAACCCATTTTATTTGTTCAATTTCAGCTATATTGGTATTTCCATAGCTTTTGGTATTTTCCTGTTTACCAAAAAACACGCAAACGCAAGGCGGGTTGCACAGCTGCTTGTTGGGCTTTATATGCTGGTTTACTTAGGGGTTATCCGCAGGGAAAATATGCAGCTTGAAGGGTTTTGGTATTACCTTTTTATTGGCATCTTTGAAGCAGCAACTATCCATTACGCAGTGGCCAAAATTTTAGGGCCGCTGTTTTTTGGGCGGGGCTGGTGCGGCTATGCCTGCTGGACAGCCATGGCGCTTGATTTCCTCCCCTACAAGGTTCCCCAAGGGCCAAGGAAAAAGTTAGGGTGGGTAAGATATGTTACTTTTACCCTTTCCTTTTTGTTTGTTTTTGCTTTATTCCTTGCCAACGTGGGGAATATGGAAAAAATAATGTTTTACGCTTTCATTATAGGAAATATTTTGTACTATGCCGTTGGAATTATTTTGGCTTTTGCCTTTAAGGACAACCGCGCGTTCTGTAAATACGTTTGCCCCATTACCATATTTTTAAAGCCCATGAGCTATTTTTCCCTGCTTCGGGTCCAATGCAATAAAAGCAAATGCGTAAACTGCGGCAAATGCAAAACAGTGTGCCCCATGGAAGTAGATGTTACAGATAACTCCCGAAGGCGAAAAAACGGTACAGAATGTATTCTTTGCATGGAATGTGCAAAAAGCTGCCCTAAAAACGCCTTGTAATGCATTTTTGCTGCTTCCCATGCTTTACCGCTGAATGTCTCGGGCGGGAGCATTACCAAATTTTCGGCCTCGAATGGTTAACGCTGGCAGCTGCGGGCCCCTTTGCGGACAATCCGCCAAGGGGCCCGCAAAATGTAAACTTTTTTCTATTTCCCCTCACTTCCCCCTTTTCCCCCCTTTTCATGCTTTATTTTATCCAATTTTCTGTTATAATTATTGTGTATCAATATTCCTTTCAGCAGGACACCCGCCCCCCAACCGGGGCAATTTCATTGGACAGGAGCCTTGCCATGCGAAAACTTGCTTTACTTCTTGCCCTAATTATGGGGCTTTCTATAACGGTTCCCCTTCCTGCGGCGGCCACTGCCAACACCCCGCCGCCAGCCCAGGCAGAGGAGGAAAAACAACCAGAACAAACAACAGACGCGCCGGCACAGCCCGGCGCCGGCACTAGCCCCACCTACTCCGTCCCCTTTCCTATTGAGGAGCAGGCCGCTTATTACATGGTGGAGCTGAAAACGGACACCATTATTTTTGCCCAAAACGAGCATAAAAAAATGTACCCAGCCTCTTTAACTAAAATTATGACCGCCATTTTGGCGTTGGAGAATATTCCTGATTTAAACACAGTTATTACTTACCCCCTGGAAATTCAGGATATTATGTACCAGGCAAACAAAGCGGCTGGGGGACAAATGAGTGTAGCCGGTTTTTCTGCCGGGGAGGAAATTACCGCCCTGGATTTGCTTTACGGCACCATGCTGCCCTCCGGCAATGAGGCCGCCGCTATTTTGGCGGACTATGTGGCTGGTTCTCTGCCTGCCTTTTACGATATGATGAATGCAAAGGCTGCGGAGCTTGGGGCGGTAAACACCCATTTTTCCAGTGCCCACGGCCTGTTTGACCCGGAAAACTACACTACCGCCTACGATATGTACCTGATTACCAAGTATGCCATGGCCAACGAAACCTTTGCCCAAATTGTTTCCACCCCCACCTATGTTTCCAACCCAACCAACAAAAACCCCAACGGCTATGCGTGGAGCAACTCCAACCAAATGATTAACCCCCGGGTGGAAAATTACTACTACCCGGAAATTACAGGGGTTAAAACAGGCACCTTGGATGAATCGGGCCGGTGTTTAATTACCACCGCCCAAAAAAGCGGCTACGAGTATATGCTGGTGCTTATGGGCACTACCCTTTATGACAGCACCGGGGCTTACCTTTCCCCACGGTCGGACTTTGTGCAAACCGCCAGCTTTTACGACTGGGCCTTTGAAAACTATAAAGTAAAAACCATTATTGAAAAGGGCACCGTTGTTTACGATGTAAACCTTCGCCTTGCCAGGGACAACAAAAAGCGGATGCAGCTGATGAGTGGGGAAACCTTTTCTACCTTAATGCCCAAAAACTATAATGTAGATAATGTGCGCACCATTCCCCAGCTGGATTCTGCCCTGCTTAACGAGGATGGAAGCATTAACGCCCCGGTAACCAAGGGCGATGTGGTGGGCGAACTGCGGCTTATCCTTTCTGGCAAGGAGATTGGCCGTGTGCCCCTGCTGGCGGCGGAAAACGCCGAACGCAGTGAGGCCCTTTACCTGCTGAACCAGATACGGGGGTTTTTCACCTCCTTTTGGTTTAAATTTATATTCATTTTCCTGCTGGTATTTGCTGTACTGTACATTATTCTTGTAGCAGTGCGTAACCGCAACAAGCGCAAGTACCGCCATGTACGTCACCGGCGCAAGCTGTAGCCAGTGGTGTGAGAGGAGAAAATAAAAATGGGACTTTTTTCAAAAAAACCAAAAGAACCAGAGTATGACGCGGCAGACTGTACAGTAAAGAAAATACGAATGAGGGAAATTTTTAATGGGGCCGTAAAGGATGGCAGTACCTACGAAATTCTGTACGCCTACATGAGCAGCTCCAAGTATGAAAAAGGCTTTGTGTTTGACACAAACACCACCTCCTTTTTCTATTATATTGTTGGGTTCCGCCGGCAGGATTTCAGCTTGGTTTTTGTCCAGGTCGACGCTGCTTTGCAAGAATACGCAGAACCCTTTTATGTGGATATGGACAATGTGGTCAATGTATCCTACACCCCCAAAGTGCAGCAGGTGTGCTTTCAGTACAAAAAGGGTTCCCCCTCTTACGGGGAACTGCTGAACATTGGCAGCACCAGCGCCAAAACGCTGTACGGCCCCAAAAATATTCACCAACCGGAGGAAATAGAAGCATTTTTGAACTTTGCCGAAGGGTTTCGGGCAGTTCTGGAACAAAACGGATACAAACTGGATAAGTGGAAACGGTAAACCAAAGGAGAATAACCAATGAGCAGTTTAGTAGAACGGCAGGAGAACCTTCCAAAAAGCGGCACCCCGGCAGAAATGCCCCAGGGAATTGGTGTAAAATATTATGTGCGCTGGCCCAATGGCCCGGAGGAGCTGACCAGCGACAGCCTAAAACAGGTAATGCAAAACCTGCGGGAGGGCAAGTGGGAAAACATATTCCTTACCAGCGACGCCGATTTTGAACAGAACTTTATGCAGCTGGAAAGCGGCGGCGGCCTGTATGCCCTCCAATTTATCCAGGACAACACCGGCGGGATTGGGGAAGAAGCGGCATGGTTTACCACCTTCACCCCGGAATTTTTAGGCTCCAACGAGGAAACAGACATTGATTGTTCCGACGGCCAGTCTGTTATCTTTCGGGAAGATACTACCACAGATAAGGACGCGGTGATGACCGCTATAGAATATTTTGCCCGCACAGGAAAGCTGTGGGACGGCATTGCCTGGATGAAATCTTGGCTGGAATTGGCAGATTAGCCCCGCCTGCTCCACTGCAACTACCGTACATAAAAAACCAGGAAACCGGCGAGGATTTCCTGGTTTTTTTTGAGAAAGGAGCCTGTTTTATGTTTATTGACAGTTGGGAAGATGGAAAATACAGAGAAATTTGGGTCGAGCTCCACGAAACCGAGGAGGACGAGCGCGCCATGTGCGGGCTGATTAACGGGGATTGGGGATGGCTCAACTACTATGCCGAGGAAGGCGACCTAGGGCTCAGCTCCCGTAACCCGGACTACCGCGGCGGCGAGGAGGATACCATGGATTTTATCACCAACGGCGAGCTGGACCCCTATCCCCTGGCCTGGGTAATACCGGCCGCCCTGGTAATGGAAGCCCTAACATACTTTGAAGAAAACCGCAAGCTGCCAAGCTTTATCACCTGGCATGACGACAACTTGCCGTAACATTAGGAGGACGTAAAATGAACCCAAGTTATTTCCGAATCAAGCTGGGCAAAAAGGACGCCGTAAAGCGCCTTACCGCCTGGGTTGGGCAAGCTGCAAAAGAACAAATTGACACAGAGTTTACCCAGGCGGTGCCCGTTTCCCTAAATAATTCGGGGCAATGGAAAGGCGACTGCCTTTATATGTACGAAAACAATGGCTGGACCGTGTTTGAGGATTTATCCGGCGGGTTTTCCTTTATGAATGTGGAAAGCTGGCAGGAATTTGCTCAAAATGACCCTTTGGTTGTGGCTGGCTACAACGATGCTGTGCTCTACGCCGAACTTGTGGTGATTGAAAACGGCGCGGTAGTAAAAAACTTTGTCTACTGTGACGATATGCCGGAGGATAACATCAACCAGGGCACTGCTTTTAATGAAATTGCCCATTGGGCCGCCGTTGCCTCCTTTGTTGATGAGGACGATTTGGTTTATTCGGACAGCGGCACAGTGCTTATTTTTTAAATACCTTTCTATTGGTTCTGCTTCGGCGCCTCCCTCTTGGGCGCTGTTAGCCCAAAGCTAATATCTATGAGCATTTGTATTCGTTGGGCAGGGACAGTGCCGTCCAAGGCAATGGTGAGCCATTTTTCCTTATTCATGTGGTAGGCGGGAAAAAAGCCCGGCTCCAGCCGCAGGGAACCCACCATAATGGGGTCGCACTTTATATTGACCACCTGCAAAACCCCTTCCTCTGGCAGGCCCAGCTTTTCTTTTGGTACTTCCAAAATTACGGCAAACCATTTTTTGTTGGACGAATGGCGGAAGACCTGGTAAGTTGGGTGCTTTTCCCAGGGAAAATCCACCTGGGTTTGGTAGGTTGCCAATATCCATTCTTCCAATTCTTCTCTGTTCATAGCTTCTCCTTCCTTGTATTACTGCAAAAGAAAAAATCCCCCAGGCCCCGGCGATGTATTCGCCCTGGCCATGGGGGATTTCGCTTTGCCGCTATGGCTCCTCCTGGGCTGGCACAGCCTCTGTTAAAATAATATTTGCCCCAGTGGAACAAATATTTTCCTTTACCACGCCGCCCTTGGGCATTGGGGCGGTAACACTCAGGCGCTTTAAGGCTAAAATTATTTTGTACACCATGCCCTTGGGCACGGGGCGGTCGGTGGTAACGGCGGCCTTGGGTTCTTTTGCGCCCACCGTTTTTACAAAGCCCTGCACTGTATTTTTTTCTCCTAAAAATTCCGCGCGGCCAAACCGTTCCCCGCGGGGGCAGCGGTTCCCCGCTACGGCAACCTGCTCCCCTGCCCCTGTTACTTTCAGCAGGCAGCGGTTGGGGCACTCCTGGCAAATCAATTCTTTTTCTATTGTTTCCATAGGGCTGGCCTCTATTTGTTTACCACATTTTGCGGCTGGCCCTTTTGGAAGGCTTTCAGGTTTTCTACAGAAATGTTCATCAGGCGAACCCTGGCCTCAAAGGGGGCCCAAGCAATATGGGGGGTAACAAAGCAGTTGGGGTGGTCAATAAGCAGGGAGCCCTCCCTTGGTGGTTCCTTGGCCAAAACGTCCACAGCGGCATAGGCTACCTTGCCGCTTTCCAGGGCATTGTACAGGTCCTGCTCCACAATAGTTGGCCCGCGGGAGGTGTTAATTAAAATAACGCCATCCTTCATCTGCTTCAAGGTTTTTTCACAGATAATACCCTGGGTATCCGGGGTTAAGGGGCAGTGAAGGGAAATAACGTCGGACTGGGCCAGTAGCTCTTCCAGGGAAACAAATTTAAGGCTTTCATCCTCTAATTCCGGTTTTGCGGTACGGCTGTAGGCTAGCACCTTCATACCAAAGGCCTTGGCGGCTTTGGCCACGCTTTGGCCAATCTGCCCCATACCAACAATGCCCAGGGTTTTTCCCGCAATTTCCACAAGGGGGTAGTTCCAGTAAACAAAGTCCTTGCAGTTTTGCCAATCACCTTGCTTTACAGAGGCGGAATGTTCCGAAATATGGTTGCAGGCCGCCAGCAGCATGGCAAACACATGCTGTGTAACGGAGGTTGTGCTGTAGGCTGGAACATTGCATACCACAATGCCCTTTTCCTTGGCGGCAGCGGTATCCACAATATTAAAGCCGGTGGCCAAAACGCTAATAAACTTTAAGTTGGGGCAATGCTCCATGGTTTCCCTTGTAATGGGGGCCTTATTGGTAAAAACAGCTTCGGCGTTGCCAATACGGCCGGCAATTTCCTCCACCGGGGTGCGGTCGTACACGGTAAGCTCCCCCAAGGATGCCATAGCATCCCAGGAGATATCGTTGGGATTTGCTGCATAGCCGTCCAAAACTACAATTTTCATTTCAATTCCTCCTTATCATCATATAAAAGCGGCCTGTTTTACGGGCAAAATGCGCAAGAAAGCCGCGGGAATCCGCAGCTTTCTTTTTTACTTGTTGCAAAAACTATTTTGTACCGAAAATACGGTCGCCAGCGTCGCCCAAGCCGGGGATAATGTACTTGTTTTCGTTGAGCTTTTGGTCCTTGGCACCACAGTAAATCTGCACGTCGGGGTGGGCGGCAGTCAGCGCTTCCAGCCCTTCGGGGGCTGCAATAATGCACATAAATTTAATGGTTTTTACGCCGTTTTTCTTCAGCAGGGAAATGGCGTCAATGGCGGAACCGCCAGTAGCCAGCATGGGGTCCAAAACAACAACCTCACGCTCGCTAATGTCGTTAGGCAGCTTGCAGTAATATTCTACTGGCTGGTGGGTAGCAGGGTCGCGGTAAAGGCCAATGTGGCCCACTTTAGCTGCGGGAACCAGTTTTAAAATACCGTCCACCATGCCAATACCCGCCCGGAGGATTGGCACAAAGGCCAGCTTTCTGCCGGAAATCACCTTGGATTTTGTCACTGCCATTGGGGTTTCAATTTCCACTTCCTTTAAGGGAAGATCCCGGGTTGCCTCATAGCACATTAGCATGGTAATTTCGCTGATAAGTTCCCGGAATTCCTTAGAGCCTGTGTTTTTATCACGAATAAGCGTTACTTTGTGCTGAATTAACGGATGGTCCATAATAAGTGGTGTCATAATAAATTCCTCCCTGTTATCTTGTACATGCCTGTTTTGTGGGCAAAACCTTAAACGCAAAGGGGCAGCAGTTACTCCTGCTCAATGGCTGTAATTTTATCAATACGGCGCTGGTGGCGTCCGCCTTCAAACTGAGTGTCCAAAAACAGGTCTACCATCATTTCGGCAAGGCCGGGGGCTACTATGCGGCCACCCATGCACAGCACATTGGCGTTGTTGTGCAGGCGGGTATATTTGGCGCTGAAGCAATCGGAGCAGCAGGCTGCCCGTATGCCCTTTACCTTATTTGCCGCCATGGAAATGCCAATGCCGGTGCCGCAAATTAAAATTCCCATGTTGCACTGGCCGTCTGTAATTTTTTGGCAGGCTTCTTTGGCAATGTCCGGGTAATCTACAGAGTTGGTATTGTGGCAGCCAATATCTACATACTGGGTGCCCCTGGCTTCCAGGTGTTTTTTTATTTCCTCTTTCAGGGAAAAACCGCCGTGGTCAGAACCAATAACTATCATTTAGGGATTCCTCCTATTGCTCTATTTCAAATAAACGGGCGAGGGGCTGGCTCACCCCTGCTGCTTTTGCAGCAGCTCCCGCTGGGCCTGGGGCAGGCGCAAATAAGCTGGCGCCAGTTCCCCTGCTTCTACCGCCTGCTGGCGGTGGGAGCAGGCGGCAAGGCCCACACTGGCCGCCTGCTGCAGCCGCAGCCGCTGAGGCGCCAAAACAATCCTTTGGGCGGCCCACTGCTGGCCTACAAGGCTATTGTAGCACAAAACGGCGCCATCTCCAACTAAAATAATATTTTTTTCCTGTTTTTTCAACATTTCCGCCAACTCCTCCAAGGGAATGGCCATATCCTCTGTAAGGCGGGCGACGGCGCCGCCCTCTAAATCAAACAGGGCGGTATAAACCTGGCCGCAGCGGGCGTCCATAACGGCGCAGGCAATGCCCTGCTGCCCCTGCAGGTTCCAGGCCAGGCCCTCCAGGGTGGAAACAGGAATGCAGGGCTTGTTTACCGCCTGGGCCATGCCCTTCACCGCTGCAACGCCAATGCGCAGCCCGGTAAAGGAACCAGGGCCTACGGAAACTGCAAAGGCGTCCACAGCTTCCAGGCTTTCCATGGCGGCGCTTAACATAGCCTGCACCATGGGCATAATGGTTTGGCTGTGGGTAAGGCGGGCATCGGTGTAAAACTGGCTGACGGGGCGTTCTTCCTCCAAAATGGCACAGGAAGCCGCCAGGGATGAAGTATCCATGGCTAAGATTTTCAAAACCTTTCGTCTCCTTCTATGACAATTTCCCGCCTGTTCGGGTTGTTTTCCATGTGATTGATGGTCACAGTAATAGTGCCCTGGGGCAGGGCGGCGGCAATGTTTTCGCTCCATTCAATGGCAAGGATGCCGCCGTAGTCCAGGTAATCAAAAAAGCCAGTGGAGTACAAATCCTCAAAGCTTTCTACCCGGTACATATCAAAGTGGTACAATGCCCCCGGCCCGTTGCCATACTGGTGTACCAAGGCAAAGGTTGGGCTGGAAACATGATCCCCAAGGCCCAATCCCTGGCACAGCCCCCGGGTAAAGGCGGTTTTGCCCGCCCCCATACCGCCGCGGTAGGCAAGCACATCGCCGCTGTGCAGGCTTTTAGCCACCTGGGCGGCAATTTGTTCGGTTTCTTCGGTGCTGTTAGAAATATATTGTTTCAAGCGCGTCCAACTTTCTCGGTTAATGGGTTTTAAGAAGTCGCTTTTCACTTCACAAAATGGGGCAAGGAGTGTGCGCCCCTTATCGGGTCCAAGGCGGAAAGCCCTGGTCGCAGGCTGCAAAAAGCCTTATCCTCCCAAAGCGCGGGAGGGGGCAATGGGACATTTAACTGGCAGGGACTCTCGCAAGGGTTTCCCCTGCCAGGACCAAGGGACTGCGCCCCCTTAACCAGCTATGCAAGCCTCCTGCGGAAAATGCGTGTGCCGCCCTTAAAACAGCCCTGTAATGGTGCCGTTTTCGTCAATATCTATTTTATAGGCCGCTGGGGTTTTGCCCAGGCCCGGCATGGTCATAATGCTGCCAGCCAGCACCACAACAAACCCAGCCCCTGCGGAAAGCTTTACATCCCGCACGGAAATTTGGAAGCCGGTGGGGCGGCCCAGTTTTTCTGCATCGTCGGAGAGGGAATACTGGGTTTTGGCAATGCAGATGGGCAGTTTATCCTGGCCCAGCTTTTCAATTTCCTTAATGGATTTTTCTGCCGCGGCGGAGTAGGTTACACCGGCGGCGCCGTAAATGGTTTGGGCAATTTTCAGGATTTTCTCTTTAATAGGCAGCTCTACGCTGTAAATTGGGGCAAAATGATTTTCCTTTTCACAGGATTTTACCACCTTTTCCGCCAGCTCCCGGCCGCCTTCGCCGCCTTTGGCAAATACTTCAGCCAGGGCGAATTCCACATCGTTGGCCTGGCAGTAATCGGAAAGGACTTTAATTTCTTCCTCGGTGTCGGTGGCAAATTTGTTAATAGCTACAACCACAGGCACACCATACTTTTTCATGTTTTCCACATGGGCCTGCAGGTTGCACAGGCCCGCCTTTAATGCCTCCACATTGGGGGCGCCGGTTTCGGCCTTTGGCACGCCGCCGTTATACTTTAAGGCGCGAATAGTGGCTACTACCACAATGGTTGCCGGGGTAAGTCCGGCGTAGCGGCATTTAATATCCATAAACTTTTCGGCCCCAAGGTCGGAACCAAAGCCGGCCTCGGTGATGGTGTAATCCGCCAGCTTTAACGCAAGGCGGGTAGCCCTTACGGAGTTGCAGCCGTGGGCAATGTTGGCAAAGGGGCCGCCGTGCATTAAAGCGGGGGTGTTTTCCAGGGTCTGCACTAAGTTTGGCTTAATAGCGTCCTTTAATAAAACAGCCATAGCGCCGTTTACCTGCAAATCTTTGGCGTAAACCGGCTGGTTATCAAAGGTGTAAGCCACCAAAATTTTGCCCAGGCGCTCTTTTAAGTCCTGCAAATCCTTAGCCAAGCAAAGGATAGCCATAACCTCGCTGGCCACGGTAATTTGGAAGCCGTCCTCCCTGGGAATACCGTTGATTTTGCCGCCCAAACCTACGTTAATGTTGCGCAGGGCGCGGTCGTTCATATCCATACACCGTTTAAACAGTATGCGGCGGTGGTCAATATTCAGCTGGTTGCCCTGTTGGATGTGATTATCCACAATGGCGCACAACAGGTTGTTGGCGGCAGTAATGGCATGCATATCACCGGTAAAGTGAAGGTTAATATCCTCCATGGGCACCACCTGGGAATAGCCGCCGCCGGCTGCGCCCCCTTTAATGCCAAACACCGGGCCCAAGGAGGGTTCCCGCAGTGCAATAATGGCCTTTTTGCCAATTTTATTCATCGCCTGGCCCAAGCCCACAGTAATGGTGGTTTTGCCCTCCCCGGCGGGGGTGGGGTTGATGGCGGTTACCAAAATCAGCTTGCCGTCGGGGTTGCCGGCAACCCGGGCTGCCAATTCATCGGAAAGCTTTGCTTTGTAGTGGCCGTAGGGTTCCAGCTCTTCCGGCTGGATTCCCAGCTGCTGGGCTACCTGGGTAATGGGCTGTTTTTTTGCCTGCAAGGCAATTTCAATATCTGTAAGCATGGTTTAACCTCCTAAAACTCATGTTGTAGTACTATTTTTTCCAAAATACCGTTTTTTCCTGCGCCCTTTTCTGCAAATTAAGGGGGCCGCAGCTCTTGATACCCAGTATACCATATCTTTTTGTAAATTTGAAGAAAGTATCCACAAAACTTGCGGATACTTTCTTCAAATTTACCGCCTTTGGCTTGCCCGTTTTGAGGGCCAAAACACCCTCCGGCCGTTTTTGGGCGCTGCGGAAGCCCTGTTTGCCTGACAAAAGATTCTGAAAAATCTCGCAAAACCTCGTAAAACCTCACAAAGCTTGTTGGCGGTTATGAATTAAGGGGGTTTTAGGCAGGTTTTTACTTGCTGCGGAGTGGTATTCTCGCAAAAAGGGAGGGGGGCTGACGCCTCCCTCCCTTTTATGGGTTAAATTACATTATATTCCTTTAAGAGCTTTTCAATATCTGTTCCCGCTACGTGCTCCAGCACTTTTTTATTACAATACGCTCAATAAAGCCCAGTTCAATATCTGTGGCCTTTTTGCCGTCCCGCAGCTTTACAGAAGCATCCAAAAGGGAACGGACGTCAAACACGCTGCCCCAAACCTCGGGAACGCCGCGGTCAATATTCAGCAGTGTGTATACAGCCTCCATGCCAGTGCGCATGGAGTATTCTGTTGTAAAAATAGTATCCCGCGGGGTTTCGGCAAACTGGCCTAAAAAGGCAAAGTTTACAGCGCCTTTTGGAACAACATCGGGGCGGTCGCCAGCGGCCCGCGGCATGAAGAAAGCGGTAATATAAGGCATCATACAGGGGATGGTGTTGGCGCTGGCGGAGGCCAGCTCTTCTATTTCTTCCTCCGGAACGCCAATATGGTACAGCCATTCCATACAAATTTCCTTACCGGTGCATTCCCGCATTGGTTTTTTTACATAGTTGCCGGGAACATCGGAAAACAGCCCGTAAACCCAAACCAAACAGTGGTCCTTTGGCTGTTCCCTAAACTGTGGCTGGCGGTTAATTGTCCAGCTAAGCAGCCAGGCAGAATCCTTGGCGGTAACAATACCGCCGGTAACCACGCGGCCGGTAAAGGGGTCCCGCTTGCATATATTTTTAATATAAGGGATAATGCGCTGGTCCAGGGTTTCCACAGTGGCGCTCATCCAGTTGGTTTCTTCCAGGCTGGTGCAGAATTTATCCGGGTGGCCAAATACAGGGCATTGGGCCGCAATTTTACGCCACATATCCCAGCCGCCGCCAGCCTTAATTTCCGTGTGGTAAGGGGCCGGCTCGTTTTGTTACCTGTGACACCGTGCATCCCTGCTTTCTGTGTGATGGTTTTGGGCCCAAAGCCCTAACTTTTTCTGGCCTAAAAATTACCAAAACTGTATATTTTAATATTCTTCCGCCCATACTTTTTAGTAAGATAAGGAGGAATTAGATGGAACGGAAATTAGCTGTCCGTTACTTTTGCATCGCCTTTGCCGGGGCCTTTTTTCTGCTTTCCTTAATGGTAATGGCCACTGTTCTTTGGAGCCAGCCCTACCAAAAGCCTCAGCTTCCCCAAACAAACGGCAGCATTTACCTGCCCACGGCGGAGGACGCCATAACCGCCCTGATTATTGGCGCTCCCCCGGAAGAGGGAACGCCCCAAACCTACATGGTAATGGATTTTAGGCCCCAGCAGGGGCAAATCCCTTTGGTGACCCTTTCGGGCAACACCCAGGTAACCTACAAGGGCAAACCCCAGCTTTTAAGCGACATTTATGCCGTTGGCGGGGAGGGGGCTGTAAAAATTGCCTTAAACGAAAGCTTTGGCATTATGGTAGACCGCTACGCCATTGTACCGGCGGAAGGCTTTATTAAAATTGTAAATTTAATTGGCGTTACCGGCTACCGCCTGCCCCAAGCCCTTCAATACACCCAAGGCAGCATTACTGTAACCTTGGGCAAGGGCGTACAGCAAATAGACGGGAAAAAAGCTTATTACCTTGCTACCTACCCGGATAAAAATGAAGCCGCCCGCTGCCGCACCGTTTCGGCCCTGGCCCAGGAGGCCATTAACCAGCACATGGATTTAATTGCTTCCCCCCTGGCCCAGCGGCTGTTTACCAGTGTTATTAACCTAATGGAAACGGACATTACCGTTTACGACTACGAAAACCACCACCGGGCGGCGGAGTTTTTGGCCCAGCTGAAGCCCAGCCCTGCCGTTGCCGTTTACCCCCAGCTTACCTTTGACCCTTCGGCCGGGTGTTACCAGTTTACGCCGGAGGGGGCCCAGGCCATGGGGCGGATTTTTGGAAAAGAACCCCCTGCCCAGGGAGTGTCCGCCCTTTGGTGATTGGAGGTGTTGGCAACCTCCAGGCCTGTGCTGGCGGGCGTCCTAACTTTTTGGGGCGCGCCGCCCCCAAACCCGGCCCCTTTTCTTTTGGAGGCATGGGCTGCCTTCAGGCCTCTGCTCACGGGGCTTACCCAGCCCCGTACCCTGGGCCCCATTCTTTTGGCGAGAAAAGAATGGGGGAAGAAACCCGCCGAGGGTTCCGCCCTACGGATACCCGTTATTTGCCAGTGCCACTCAATAAAAGGCGGCAACCGGTGTTTGTACAACGCTCCATTATAATAGGCCGTTCCCATGCAAAGCATGGGAACATGGCCATATTATAAGTTCGCTGTACTGCACAACGGTTGGTCCCCCAAAAGGAAAGGGGGACTGCCCGCTTAGCAGCCCTGCCTGAGCAGGGCATTACCAAGCTTTTAGGCTCTAACGGTTAGAGGGCTTGCTTTTTTACTTAGTCCATAAACAGGTTTTTCCTGCTGTGGACATACACGCTGAGCACCAGGCCAATGGAAAGGTACAGGGAAGCCTGGGAAGTCCCCCCTGCGGAAAGGAAGGGCAAGGTAATGCCCACTACGGGGAACATGGAAAGGCACATTCCCACATTGATTACAATTTGTACGGCAATCATGGTAAACACACCAACGCAAATGTAGCGGCCCAGGTCATCCTGGGCGCTTTTTGCGTCGTAAAGTATTTTAAGGCACACCGCCATCAGCACAGTCAGGACAGCCATAGAGCCCACAAAGCCAACGGCCTCCCCAATAAAGGAGAACATAAAGTCATTGTGAACCTCCGGTACAAATTGGAACTGGCCTGTGTGGTTAAAAATGCCGTTGCCCCACACGCCGCCGTTGCCAATGGCAATTTCCCCCTTTTGCTGCTGCCACAGGTACCGGCTTAGCTCGTCTGCCGTAAGGCGTTGGGGCATAACCAGGGATAGAATCCGCTTTTTTTTATCATCATCCAAAATGAACTGCCAGGCCACCCAAAAAGCGGGAGGCACTGCCGCTACCACCGGCAGGATATACTTCCAGGAAAGGCCGGCGCAAAATACCATACCAACAAAAATAAGGGCGAATACCAGGGCGGTGCCGTCGTCCCCTTGAAAGTGAATAAGCAGCACCGGCATAGCGCCGTGGGCGCAAACCAAAAGCAGGGTTTTCCAGTGGTTCAGCCTGTCCTTTACCTGGCTTAGGTGGTAGGCAAAGGTTAAAATAAAAGAAATTTTAAGCAGCTCCGACGGCTGGAACTGGGGCAGGCCGGGAAGGTCCAGCCAGGCTCTGTCGTCAATCAGGTCGCTGACCTGCACCCCCAGGGAGGTAAAGGTTAAAAGCACCAGCAGGTAGGACGCCGGCACGTGGAGCTTCCAAAGGCCGGCCAGGCTGTGATAATCCAGCTTGGAGATAATAATGGCCGCCACCGCGCCCATGGCGGAAGCCGCCGCCTGCATAACAAGGGGGCGTATACTGTCCCCAAAAATGCCGCTTTGGTACAGCCCGCTAATAAGCACCACGCTAAAGGTGGAAAGGGAAACACACATAAGCAGGAGCCACCGGTCGGTTTCTTTGATATAGGCATAAATAATGGCTGCAATTTTTTTCATAGTTCCTCCATCCCCTGGGGGGCAAAAGCAATTTGTTTCTATTATAAGCTTTGCCTGCTGTACCTTCAACCCCAATAAGGGGCAGTGCAGGGAAATTTGCAAAGTGTTCACAGGCCCCCAAAGTATATCCCCTTGTTAAACGGCCACAAATTTTTCCCTTTTCCTTTCCATATTGTTATTTAACAAATTACAGATTGAAATTGAAAATTGCCTATGATATGATTTGAATTAGCAAGCACAAAATTTGTGTAAAAACACTTAAAATTGAATGGACGGTGTTATAATGAGCCAAAAACGATATCAGATTTCGCCCATTGAGCTGGTCCAGTGGGCCGAGCCTCTATTCGGCTTTGGCGAGGGGAAGGCAACAGGGTTTTCTGAGGAAACGGTTGCCTCCTATGAGGCGGCAGCAGGCATTAAACTCCCTGCCGCCCTACGGGAGTATTTTCTTGCCTGAGGGAAGGCCAGCCTAAACCACGCGCTGCATGATATATTCATCCCAGACAAAAAAGCCAAACCTTTTGAAAGCCGCCTGACCTTTTCCTATGACCATATTGAAGATGACTTAAAGCCCTTCCAAGAGGCGGGGGAAGAGGGCTAAGCTGCGCGCCCTGCGTATTTGAAGATATTTCAAGCCGAATAAAAAAAGCGATTGACGGGCAGTTACCCAAAATGGGTAACTGCCCGCGCTGTTATTTCTTTAAAAAGTTCAGAAAAGGGAGGGGAAGCCCAATTAAATGAAACCAAGGGAACGGAAAATAATAATTCCTACAAACATAGTGAATGCCGAAAAGAACGTGGTAAACAGAATCATTGCCGAGGTTGCAGGGGCGTCGCTGTTCATTTCTTTGGCCATAACGTAGGAGGAAACGGTGGTTGGGGAGCCATGGATTAAAAACAGGGCAAACAGCTCCTTGCCCCCAAAGCCCAGGGCCGCGGCGGCGGCTATCATGGCTGCGGGCAGTAAAATCAGTTTAATAAAGCAGGCTGTCCCTACAACCTTTACCGAGGGCTTTTCCTCCTTATAGTTCAGCTGCCCGCCCAAGGCCAGCAATGCCAAAGGGGTTGCCAGGGCGCTGAAGTAGCCCAAAACTGTGTCCGCCACGGTGGGCATGGTAAAGGGCGAAAGGGCAAAAAGCATACCCAACAGGGCGCCCCACAAAATAGGGTTTGTTGCAATGTCCTTTAAAATCTTTTTTGCTGGGACCTTCTTTTTTTCGTCGCTGTACAGGGAAAGAACAATAACGGCAAATACATTAAACAGGACGATGGTGGTTGGGGCCATAACGGAAAGCTGTGGAAAGCCCTGCTCCCCAAAAATATTGTTTGCCAGGGGAACGGAAATAACCACATAGCTGCCCCGGTAGCAGCCCTGGATAAGGGCGCCGCAGGTTTTTGGGGCTGTTACCAATTTGGGGGTAAGGGCCATCATAAGCGCAATAAATAAAACCAAGGCTACAATGGAAAAAATAATAAGCCGCAGGGATTCCATTGTAAATTCGGTGGTGTAAAGGGAACGGAATACAGAGGCTGGAAAAGCAAACTGAAAGGCAAATTTGTTCGCTTTATTTAAAAAGTCATCGTCTAAAAAGCCAAAGCGTTTCATTTGGTTGCCCAGCAGCACCATAATAAACAAAGGCGCCATAACGCTGAAGCTGAACAATATATTTTCCATTTTTTCACCCTTACTTTTTATAACAGTTTAAAATGCACCTGCCCGACCAGGCAAGTGCATTTTTTGTGGGGCTGAAAGCCCCACGCCCTAATTTCTTGCAGGGCTTACCCAACCTAAAACCTTACAGCGGGTACCCCGCTGCAAGGTTTTTTCTTTTTGGAAGTGTGTGGCCACTTCCAAGCTTTTACCAGCGGGGCTTACCCAGCCCCGTACCCTGGGCCCTTCTTTGTGGGCCTCCGCGGCCCACACCCCGCCCTATTTCTTTCTGTGAAGAAAGAAATAGGGGAAAGAAAGTCACCAAGGGCCAACCCTTGGAACCCGAAGGGTTTGTGCCTTTGACAAAGC
>CAJTSZ010000019.1 GCA_910578755.1 uncultured Oscillospiraceae bacterium
AGAACCACCAAAGAGGGTGCTGCACTTTGTGGTTATTACACATTAAAGCGGAACAGGATAATATCCCCATCCTTTACCACATACTCCTTGCCTTCGGAGCGAACAAGGCCTTTTTCTTTGGCGGCGGTGAGGGAGCCGCAGGCAGTTAGGTCCTCAAAGGAAACAACCTCGGCGCGGATGAAGCCCCGTTCAAAATCGCTGTGGATTTTACCGGCAGCCTGGGGGGCCTTTGTACCCTGGGAAATGGTCCAAGCCCTTACCTCCGGCTTGCCGGCAGTAAGGTAGGAAATGAGGCCCAACAGGTGGTAGCTGGCACGGATCAACCGATCCAAACCGGACTCCTGCAGCCCCAGCTCGTTTAAGAACATCAGCTTGTCCTCTTTGGACATATCGGCAATTTCTTCTTCCAGGCGCGCGCAAATGGGCACAACCTCGGAATGTTCCGCCGAGGCAATTTCCACCACCTGCTGGTAGTAGGGGTTTTGTTCCATGGCGGAGGAAAAATCGTTTTCACTCATATTGGCAACATAAATAATGGATTTGTTGGAAAGCAGGGGGATGTCCGCCATAATTTCCGCCTCATCCTCTGTAAAGGGGAAGCTGCGGGCCGATTTCCCTTCCTCTAAGTGGGCTTTTACCCGGTTTAGCAGGGCAACCTCGGCAAGGTATTTTTTATCTCCCTTGGCGGCCTTAGCAGAACGGTCAATGCGGCGTTCCAAAATATCCAGGTCGGAGAAAATCAGCTCCAGGTTAATGGTTTCAATGTCCCGGGCGGGGCCAATTTCCCCGTCTACATGGACGATTTCCCCGTTTTCAAAGCAGCGCACTACGTGGACAATGGCGTCAACCTCGCGGATGTTGGAAAGGAACTTGTTGCCCAACCCTTCCCCCTTGGAGGCGCCTTTTACCAGGCCGGCAATGTCTACAAATTCAATAACAGCGGGGGTTACTTTATCCGGCTGGTACATTTCCTCCAAAATATCCAGGCGTTTATCGGGAACGGCAACTGTGCCGATGTTTGGTTCAATGGTGCAGAAGGGGTAGTTGGCGGACTGTGCCCCAGCATTGGTAATTGCGTTGAACAGGGTGCTTTTGCCCACGTTGGGCAGCCCTACGATGCCTAATTTCATATATTTTATTTCTCCTTTACTGATGCGGTTTTCCAGCGGCAGGGTACAACTATTTAAAGGGGCTGGCTGAGGGACGGAGCAGTTCCTATTTTCCGTTGAAAAAGCCGAAAGCTGCCTTTTGTGCGGGGAAGCTCCGTATAACAACATACATTGTAGCACGGAGGCCTTTTTTTCTCAATAGCGAAGTGAGGGGAACGGGGCAATTTCAGGCATTTTGTGGTTAAAGCATGTTTTTCTTGTTGCGTGCAAACCGGCCAGGGCAAGTTGTTAACGGTAAAACGGTAATATGTTAAAAAATATTTCATGAATTTCCAACAAAATACGGTATAATTACCTTAATGTATAAAATATAGCCATGGAAAACAAGGAGAACGATGGAATAATTTTGGCTTTCGCCTTTTTTCCCTTTGTATTTATGGTATAATAACGACAAAATCGTTATTATATTTAAAAATGGCCGGGGCAATATGTTCGCTTTGCTCACTGCCCCATGGCCAATTATACCATTTCACACGTTGTGTTCATGGTATAATAACGACAAAGTCGTTATTATAGGGATTTTAATTGGCCCTTTTTCTTGCCCCTACGAGGCAACCGAAAAAGATGGCCAATTATACCATTTCACACGCTGTGTTCATGGTATTATAACGACAAAGTCGTTATGATATTTAATGGCCTTTTTTATAGGGCTTTCAGCCCCAATAGTAAAGGCCTGGGGTTTTAGGGGCCGGAGGGCCCCTAAAGGAGCTTGGAGGTAGCCGATACTTCCAAAAAAGAATGGGCCCCCGGCCGGGTAGGCCATGCCCAGGGTGTGGGGCTGAAAGCCCCAATAGTAAAGGCTTGGAGCGCCCCGTTAAATAAATTTAGAAAAAAAGACAAGACGACGGCAAGCTTGTAAAGCGCACCCGCTGAATAGCGGTTTTTTATGTCAAAATGAAATAGGTGGCCTTAACCGCCTAATGCAGATGAAATTAGAAAAATAAAACTACTGGGGAGGTAAATTTATGTCAATGGGTAAAATTTTAGTAGCGGATGATGATGTAAATATTGCCGATTTACTGCGGCTTTATTTGGAAAAGGAGGGCTATACCCTCACCCTTGCCAACAACGGCGAGGAGGCTTTGGAAAAATTTAACATGGAAACCCCGGATATTGTTTTGCTGGATATTATGATGCCAAAGTTAGACGGCTGGCAGGTGTGCAGGGAAATACGCAAAAAGTCCAACTGCCCCATTATTATGATAACGGCAAAGGGCGAAACCTTCGATAAGGTGTTGGGTTTGGAACTGGGAGCCGACGATTATGTGGTAAAACCCTTTGATTCCAAGGAAATTGTGGCACGGATAAAGGCAGTTATGCGCCGCACCGGCAAATCTGCCGCCGAAGCCAACGAAAAAGAAGTAAGCTACAATAAGCTCGTTGTCAACATGACAAAATATGAACTGAAAGTAGATGGCAAGGTAGTGGATACCCCGCCGAAGGAACTGGAGCTGCTGTACCATTTGGCCAGCAACCCAAACCGGGTATACACCAGGGACCAGCTGCTTAACGAGGTATGGGGCTTTGAATACTATGGCGATTCCCGCACAGTGGATGTACATGTAAAACGGCTGCGCGAAAAGCTGGAAGGGGTTTCGGACCAGTGGAGCTTAAAAACCGTGTGGGGTGTAGGCTATAAATTTGAAGTGAAAGAATAAGGAAGGCATAAGCCTGCTTAAAAACGCCAGGCCCCATGGCCTGGCGTTTTTGGGCAATGAGGTGTTTTTGTATGCGAAAAAGTTTATTCCGCAAATATTTTTCTGTTTGCGCCTCCCTTATTGTGCTGGCGCTTACCTTTTTAGGCGTTGTGTTTTTAATATTTGCTTCCCAATATTTTCAGGAGGATCGGTTTGCCCTTTTGGAAAAAAACGCGTCTTATGCCTTGGCGGCTACCCAAAATTACTGTGTTAAGGCGGACGGCGCTTACCAAATATCGGCCAGCTTAATTGATGTATACACCCCTTTGGCCAAAGCAATGGATGCGGATATTTACTTAACCAACATGGACGGCACCACCTTAATGTGTACCCACCGCAGCTACTGCAACCACAGGGCCAACGCGGTGCCCCAACAGGTACAGGATAAAATATTGGAGGATGGTATTTACCGCGGCGTTGGGGAGATGGGTAAAATCTATTCCACGCCTTACTATACCGTAGGCATGCCCCTTGTTTTAGGGGAAGGGCAAACGGCGGGAATGGTGTTTATTTCCAGCTCCGCCCAGGACTTAACCGGCTTTTTGGGTGAGATGCTAAAGTTATTCCTCCTTAGCGCTTTATGTGTCATTA
The DNA here is from genome assembly GCA_910578755.1 of uncultured Oscillospiraceae bacterium. Classification (GTDB taxonomy): domain Bacteria; phylum Bacillota; class Clostridia; order Oscillospirales; family Ruminococcaceae; genus Negativibacillus. Next base: position 3,458 of record CAJTSZ010000019.1, read on the forward strand.
TTATTACGTTTATTATCATATATTTTGTTACCAGCAATATGGTAAAACCCTTGCGGGATATGGTTTTGGCCACAGAAAGCTTTGCAAAAGGGGATTTTACCGCCCGTGTGCCTGTAAACGATATGGACGAAGTGGGCCTGCTTTCCATGGCCTTTAACAACATGGCGGCTTCCTTGGCCCAGCAGGAAGGTGTGCGGCGTTCCTTTATAGCCAATGTTTCCCACGAGCTAAAAACCCCCATGACCACCATTGCAGGTTTTATTGATGGTATTATGGATGGGACAATCCCCGCGGAAAAACAATCCCACTACCTGAACATTGTTTCCAACGAGGTAAAGCGCCTTTCCCGGCTGGTGCGTTCCATGCTGAACATTGCCCGGCTGGAAAGCGGGGAAATGAAGCTGGCCCCCACCCAGTTTGACTTAAACGAGGTGGTTTGCTCCACTATTTTTACCTTTGAGCAGTCCATAGATGCAAAAAAGCTTGAAATAAAAGGGCTGGACGTGGGCAAAATTATGGTGGAGGCCGACAGGGACCTGATCCACCAGGTGGTGTATAACTTAATAGAAAACGCGGTGAAGTTTGTAAACGAAGGCGGGTATATTGAGGTAAATTACCGCACCGAAAATAAAATGACCTACATTGGCATTAAAAATTCCGGTGAAGGAATTTCCAAGGAGGAAATTTCCAAGGTGTTTGACCGCTTTTACAAAACAGACCGTTCCCGCAGTATGGATAAAACCGGCGTAGGCTTAGGGCTGTACATTGTGCGTTCCATTGTAAACCTGCACAACGGCGAAGTGATTGTACGCAGCGCCGAAGGGGAATATTGCGAGTTTTCTTTTTCCGTACCGGCGGCAAAGGCATCGGCAGCAAAAATGTCCGTAAAGGGGCTGCTCCATAACCAGCCTTCGGAACAATAACGGAACAAAAGTTTAGAACCTGTATTCATAGGCGGGGGATACTGGATGGACGAGGGATTTTGCCGCCCTGCAAGGCAAAAAATTGCAGGAATACTTGACGTATTGCAAGATTTTTTAACGTGGCAGGGCGGTAAAAGACCCGGCCAGACGGCGTTCCATGCCTGTGAATATAGAATTTACAAAAACAATTTAAAAGCCGTTTCAACAATGGTAACAAATACAAGTTATAATAAAAACAGGCTCAGCGGAAAAGCAATACCGCTGAAAACGGCCCTAAAGTAAGGGCTTGGCGGGGAACCCGCAAAAGAGGATTTGGAGGGAATTTTTATGGACGAAAATAAAAATAGCTACGGCGAAAATAACTATGGAGGATACCAGGGAAATACAACCCCGCCGGAAGAAAATAAAGGGGAAACAAAACAGGCTGGCGCCCCAACAGGCAGCCAGGGCGCAGGCGGCTGGGTATTTTCCGATAAGCAGAACCAGCAAAGCAGCGAGGGCAGCAGCTATTCCGGAGGGTACGACAGTAAGTACAGCTATACCTCCTACCAGCAGCAGAAGAGCCAGGGTACCCCATACCATCAGGAGTATGCGGGCCAAACCGGGGGAACCGGCACGCCATGGCAGCAGACCCCGGTGGAAAGCAAGGAAGAAGGCTATAAGTGGAATTATGAGGATTACCAGGTGCATCAGCAGCCTCGGGATTCCCACAAGCCAAGGAAAAACAAAGGGTTAAAAGTATTTGCCGGTATTTTAGGCAGCGTTTTGTGCCTGACCCTGGTAGTTTTGGCAGGGTATGGCGTATATTCCTTAATGGATGTGGGAAACAATGTAGAAAAGGTTCCTGCCCAGGAGGAGGTTGGGGTTCTTAACGGGGAGCACAGCCTTACTTTAAATGACCGGCCGGAGGTAGACCAGCAAATTTTAGCCGAGGACGGCAAACTGACCATTCCACAGCAGGCGCAAAAAGTAAAGCCCTCTGTTGTTGGGGTAGTTAACTACCAGCAAAGCAGCAGTAATCTGTATGCCACAGCGGAATCCCAGGGTTCTGGCATTATTATGAGCGAGGACGGCTACATTATCACCAACGCCCATGTGGTGGAAAACGCTTTGGGCCTGAAGGTGGTACTCAACGACGGCACAGAGTATGCAGCCCAAATTATTGGTATGGATACAAAAACAGACCTTGCCGTAATTAAAATTGAAGCTACTGGTTTGCCCTCCGCCGAATTTGGAAATTCTGACCAGGTACAGGTGGGCGAACAGGTTATTGCCGTAGGCAACCCTACCGGCCTTCAACTGGGCGGTACAGTAACCGTGGGCTACGTTTCCGCCCTCAACCGCTTGGTTTCCACCAGCAGCGGCAGCCTGGAATGTATACAAACAGACGCAGCCATTAACCCAGGCAACTCCGGGGGCGCTTTAGCCAACGAGTACGGCCAAATCATCGGCATTAACTCCGCTAAAATTGCCGGTGAGGATATTGAGGGTTTAGGCTTTGCTATCTCCATTAACGAAGCCCAGCCAATTATTGACGATTTAATTAACTATGGCTATGTAAAGGGCCGTGTAAAAATAGGTATTACCGTTCAGGATATGGACCGCTTTATGGCCCTGTACAGCAATATGCCCCAGGGCGTTATTGTTCAGGGGATTGAACGGAACACCCCCGCAGCTTCCAGCGGGCTGGTTCCCGGCGATGTTATTATTGCCGTAGACGGCCAAACCATTACCGGGACCAACGACCTTTCTTCCATTTTGGAAACAAAGTCCCCTGGTGATGTTATTGTCCTTACCGTGTACCGCAGAACAACAGGCAACCAGGACAGAGAACTGGAAATTTCTTTGGAACTAATTGAATCCATAGAAAAACCGGACCAGGTACAAAATTACTTTACAAATAACTAAACTTAAAAGCGCCCTGTGCAGAAAAAAATTCTGTACAGGGCGTTTTTGCTTTTGGGACGGGGAAGTTTTACAACCCCACACGGTAGGACTCCCGAAAAAAGCGGGGAACCTTTTTTCCATTGCAGCATAATATAAAAAAGAAGCAGCAAAAAAAGTCCGCCGGCCTTACATAGCCCAGGCAGGCCGCAAATGTACCCTTGCTATAATGCCCAATTCTGCCAAGGACAAAGCGGCCGGGGTGAAAATAAGAGGTCAGCCTTGCCGGGTGGCATAAGCCTGCAAACAGCCCGCTTTTTATGCTGCCTCATTAAAATAAGCCGCGCCGCCAGGAATTCCCGGCGGCGCGGCTGTATTTTGCTGGAATTTGCAAGTGCTTTAAGCGTTTGTTTTTGCATTTTCTTCCTTGGCCAGCTTTTCTTTTTCCTGCTGGCAAAGGTCCTGTATGTAGGCCAGCTTTTCAGGGATAGCAATTTGCTGTGGGCACTGGGAAGCGCAGGCGCCGCAGTTTACGCAAAGGCTTGGGCCAAAGCCGTTTTTCTCGGCAGATTCCATGCTGTTTACAAAACGCTGGGCGTTGCCAAATACCCGGTACTGAGAGTAGATGGAGAAAATTTCAGGAATATCCACACCCTGGGGGCAGTCCATGCAGTAGCGGCAGCCGGTGCAGGGAATGTCGTTGAGCTTGCAAAGCTCGTCGGTAACAGCGGCAATGGTTTTTTGCTCCTGGGCTGTCAGGGGCTTAAAGTTGGTAAAGGTGGCGCAGTTGTCGTCCACTTGTTCCTCGTCGCTCATGCCGCTTAAAACAACGGCAACATTTGGCAGGGAGGCAACAAACCGCACTGCCCAGGATGCTAGGGAGGCGCTGGAATCCAGGGCCTTTAATGGGGCGGCACATTCTTCGTTTAGGTTGGCCAGGTAGCCGCCGCGGACAGGCTCCATTACCATGCAGGGCAGGTTGCGCTCCTCCAGCATTTGGTACAGCCGGTTGGCGTGCATGGCTTTCCAATCCAAATAATTCAGCTGTAACTGAACAAAGTCCCACTGATATTCATCTAAAATTTGTTTCAGGACAGGTTCTGTGTCGTGGAAAGAAAAGCCCAGGTGTTTAATTTTTCCCTGGCGTTTCATCTCCTGTAAAAACTCTACGGTATGGAACTCTTTGGCCTTGGCAAAGTGGTGGCGGTTCATACTGTGGAGCAGGTAAAAATCAATATAATCGGTATTCAGTGTTTCCAGCTGGCGGTAGAACAGGGCTTTCATGTCTTCCTCGGTTTCACAAACCCAAATGCTCATTTTATCGGCCAGCATATAGGTGGAACGGTCAATACCCTGGAAGGCGCGGGCAAATACTTTTTCCGAATCCCCCTTGTGGTAAACAACAGCGGTATCAAAATAATTTACCCCCATGTTGTAAGCCTTTTTCAGCAGGGCTTCCGCGGCTTCAAAGTTTAGGGAATCATCCTCGTGTTTTGGGAAACGCATGCCGCCATACCCCAAAATAGAAATGGTTTCGTCCAGTTGTTTAATGTAGCGTTTGTCCATACAAATACTCCCTTTCAAATAGGTTGAGGCTTATCCTTATTTTTAATACTACCACATAGACGGCAGTAATGCAAACTGCAAAGCAAATTGTGGCCCCCAGGGCAGTTTGTAGGAAACACTGTAAGGCAGGTTTAGGCAGGCGGGGTAAAATTTAGGGGCGGTTTATTAAAAATTCTGAAATTTCGGTAAAAAGCACAGCGCAAAGGGCCGGAAAAGGTTGACCTTACTTGTAGAACAATGGTAAAATAATACGATAAGTAAGATAGAAAGACGAATTTTGCGTTTACTATAAACTGTGCCCGTACCACTTTTTGGTACCAACAAAAAATGAAAGGGAAAGAAGGGAATAGCTATGGTAAAAATTTCCCCCTCTATTTTGGCCAGCGACTTTGCCAACCTGGGCAATGAAGTGAAAAGAATGGAAGAGGCCGGGGTTGAAATGCTCCATATTGACGTAATGGATGGCCATTTTGTGCCCAATATTTCTTTTGGAGCGCCAGTAATGAAGTGCATCCGCAAGGATTTTAACGGTATTTTTGACGTCCACTTGATGATTAGCGAGCCCCTGCGCTACATTGGGGACTTTGTAAAGGCGGGGGCCAATATCATCACCTTCCATGTGGAATGTGACAGTGATATTAAAGAAACCATCAATGCCATTAAAGGCGCGGGCATTAAGGCAGGCCTTTCCATAAAGCCGGGTACCCCAGCCCAGGCGGTTGCCCCTTACCTGGACCAGTTGGATATGGTGCTGGTGATGACGGTGGAACCAGGCTTTGGCGGCCAGTCCTTTATGGCGGATATGATGCCCAAGGTACAGGAGATCCGCAGAATGATTACTGCTGCCGGCAAAGAAATTGATTTGCAGGTAGATGGCGGCGTAAACAATGAAACAGGCCGCATTTGCTGGGAAAACGGCGCCAATGTTTTAGTGGCAGGTTCCCATCTGTTCCAGCAGGCGGACTACTCCCAGGCTGTGGAAGCCCTGCGGGAAAGCTGCCAATAACCAAAATATTAGGACAATTCCTCCTCTGGGGGCAAGGGCTTTTCAAAGCAGCGGCATAAAAAATCCACCGCATTGGAGGAAAGCAGCGAACGGCCGTGTTCCTGCAAAACAGCAAGGGAAAGGCTGCCCCGGCCGGCTTTTTGGCCGTATTCGGCGGCAAGGTGTTCGGCTGCTCCTTGGGAACCATCTAAAAGAAACAAAACAAGGTAATATTTATTATTCATATAGTAAAGGCTGCTTTGCAGCACACGGTGGCTGCACTGGCGGTACAAGCGGCAGCAGCTATCAATTAGGTGTTCGCTGTTCTCAAAGGAAAAAACTTGAGGCTGGCAGGCAGCGGGCGCCTCCGCCTCCTGGTGGGGCAGAAGGGTGAAGTAAAACTGGCAGCCCCCGGCATCATCCCAGGGGAAAACCTGTATTAAAAGGCGGCGGCCGTCCGGCAAAAAGCCGGTTTGGGCCAGGGCAGCTTCCAGCAGCTGGTTAATTACCCTTCGGGTGTGGGGGTTAATGTAATCCAGGGCTTCGTAAGTAATGCCCAGCTGTGCCATATCCTGGGTTGTCAACAGTATTTGCAGTTTATCCTCCCGTAGGCGGTTAATTTCCATGAAGCATCTGCCTTTCTTTGCGCGGGCCTGCTGCGCCCGGCGCAAAATAATTGGTACTATTAGCAGGAAGTAGGAAGAAAGAAGAGGTTGACCTCAATATGTTTTTAAAAAATAATAATGGGATTATTTTGGACCAGGTGAAGGAACCCGCCTTTTCCCGGGATTTACTCCCGTTTTTAAGTTCTTCCCCCCAGGGGGCTAATTCATGGGCCCCTGTGGAGGATATAGAATCCCTTTCCCTAAAGCAGGTTATGGACCTTGCCCAGCGGGCTGGTATTATAGATGAAAATAACAGCAAGCCCTTGGCGGAAAGGCTGAAAAAATGGGCAAAAACACCGCCTACGGCAGTGGTGGGCGACGCTATTGACGATGAGCCCTATGTTTCCAGCCAGGTGAACCCCCTGCTGAAGCTAAGCCAGGAGGCAGCCGGCGGCCTGCGGATTTTGCAGAAGGCCCTGGGCGCCCCAAAGGCTTACTTTGCTGTGTATAAAGAAATGTACGACCTTAATACAAAAGTCCCCTCTAAGGTGGAGGGTTTCCCCGTAGTAAAAATTGGAGGGCGCTACCCCATGGAGCAGCGGGCCATTAGCCGCCTTGGGCGGGATACCCTGCTGCTGGGCTGCGGGGCGCTGATTCACCTGTACCGGGCGGCAGTAAAGGGCCAGCCCCAAACCACCTGTTTTGTTACGGTGGCGGGCAACTGTATTGGCAACCCGGCCAACCTGGAGGTAACCATTGGCACCACGGTGGCTCAGGTGCTGGAGCGCTGCGGGCTAATACAGGACCCAACTTACATTGTTTCCGGCGGCGCTATGAAGGGCAAGCCGGTTTTGGAACCGGAAAATACCATTATTCAAGTGGGAACCAGGGCCGTTTTGGCCTTCCGGGAAAACCGTAAGGAAAGGCAGTATACCTGTATTGGCTGCGGCAGGTGCCTGGAGGTATGCCCCAGCGGCTTAAACCCGGCGCTGCTGTACCAGGCGTTAAGGGACCGGCGGGGCGTCACGGCGCAAAAGTTGGGCCTTAGCCGGTGTATTGGCTGTTCTACTTGCAGCTATATCTGCCCTTCCAAGCTGGACCTTTCCCACACTATTTTTGAAGCAAACATAAAGAAAAAACGGGGGGAAGAAAATGAATAGTAATTTTTATCCGTCCCCGTATATCCGTTACAGGGACTCTGCCCGCACCATTATGCAGGACGCCATAATTGTCCTGCTGCCGCCCTTCCTTATGGCGTGGTTTTACTATGGCCTGCGCAGTTTGGTTTTGGGGTTGGTTTCTGTGCTGGGCTGTGTATGCACCAGTGGGCTTTTCAGTCTTTTGGCAGGGAAAAAACCAAATCCACGGGATTTTTCCCCCATTGTTACAGGCATGGTTATTGCCTTGCTGCTGCCGGCCTCCGTTCCCTTTTATGTGCCGCTGACAGCAGGGGTGTTCGCCATGGGGGTTGTAAAGTTCCCCTTTGGAGGTACTGGCTATAACCTGTTTAATCCGGCAGCCGGCGGCCTTGCCTTTGCCGCCCTGTGCTTCCCAAAAGAAATATTTTCCTATACAATCCCCCTGGAAACCTTGCCTATTGTCATTAGCGAAGGGGTGAAGTATGTACAAAGCCCGGCGGCTATTATGGCCCTGGGGGGTATTCCCTCCATTGATACAACAGAAATGCTTTTGGGCAATTTCCCCGGCCCTATGGGGGCCACTAACATTTTAGTAATAGGGGCTTGTTTATTATACCTGCTGGTAAGAAAAAGCACCGTGTGGTATGTGCCGGCTGTTTATTTGGGCACGGTTTCCGCCGTTGCCGCCCTGTGCGGGCTGGAAGGGGTTTCGGCAGGCCAGGCTGTGGTGCTGGAACTGATTTCCGGTTCCCTGCCCTTTGTGGCTGTGTTTATGCTTACGGACCCAGTAACCCAGCCTAAGCGCCCCTTGGCTAAGGTGTGCTATGCGGTGGCAGCAGGCTTTTGCACTATGCTGTTCCGTTACTTTGGGGCTGTAGCGCCCAGTTCTATTTTCGCATTGCTGCTGGCAAACAGCTTAAGCCCCGCCCTGGACGCATGGGCGGAGGAGATGGCCGCAGCAGGAAGGGAGGTAAGGTATGAAGGAAAATAAAGTAAACCGTTACAAACAGTTTTTGCGCTGCGGCCGCGGCATATTCTATAAAAACCCAGTGCTTTCCTTTGGGCTGGCCCTGCCCTTTGCGGTGGTGGTTACCACCAGCCTGCAAAGCGGCGTGGCCCTTTCCCTGGCAGCCTTGGTGACCTATTTTCCTACGGTTATGGTGGCCTCTTTGGTGGGGGAACGGCTGCCCCATTGGCTGCGTGTAGCAGTTTACCCTTTGGCGGCGGCTTTGTTTTTGCTGCCGGCCCGGTACCTTATTTCACAGCTGTTTGTTACCGCGGCGGATACTATGGGCGCTTATATGTCCATGCTTTGTGTAAGCACCATGCTCCTGTTTGGCGTGGAAGAAGCGGTAGCGCTGCACAGCCACAAAAAAACTTTTTTGTATGGGCTGCGCACCTGGCTGGGCTTTACCCTTGTAGTAGTTTTAATTTCTCTTATGCGGGAAATGATTGGCAGCGGTTCTGTTTGGCACACTTCTTTAAGTTGGGTGCCTGTAAAGCTGCCGGGGGTTTTGGTAGCCTGCGGGGGATGGATTTTCTTAGGCTTTATGGCTGCGTTGGGCAAAAAGCTTCACCGAGGGCTCCTTGCCCTTTTCCGCCGCAGTGAGGAACAAAAAAAGGCCGCCCAAAAAGCCAAGGCAATGGAACAATAAGCCGCGGTGAGGCTGGAAAGGCGTAAAAAACGATGATGATTATTTTTCAAATGGCAGCAATATTTTTTGCAGCTGTTACAACAGAAAATATATTTTTTGCCCGCGCGCTGGACACAATACAGTTAAGGGAAATTACAAAAAGCCCAAGGAAAATACTTACCTTTGGCGCGGTATTAACCAGTATTTTGCTGGTAAGCTCAATTTTTCTTGCATTTATTGACCAATGGATTCGTATTTACCCCCTGTATTATTACATTGCCTCTATTGTATATTTAATAGTAAACGGCGGGGTATACATTGGGGCCTATTTGGGAATAAAAAAATATATCCCAACCCTTTTCCAAAAAATTGGCGGAATACTGCCCCTGGCCTCGGCCAACTGTGCTGTAATGGGGTCGCTGTTAATAGCAGCCCGCAGCAGCGCCCTAAACACCTGGTGGAAGTTTATTGTTTACAACCTTGGCAGCGGCGTTGGCTTTGTTTTAGCGTTGCTTTTGCTAAGCAGTGTAGAACGCAAGCTTGCTTACTGCAAGCCGCCAAAAGCCTTTAGCGGCTTGCCTTTGCGGTTAATTACAGTAGGTATTGTTTCCCTGGCCATTGCCGGCCTGGTGGGCAATCAGCTGGCAGCCTAAAGTTGAACTTTGCCCCTTGTGGAAATCATATTGCTTGGAGGTGCGCAATGGGAAACCCTTACAGAATAAAGTCGCACAAACGAATATACAGAAAATCCCATGGAGCCATGCTGCTGCGGGGCGGTGCCTTTGTTGTAAGTGTACTGCTGCTTTTTGGGCTGGGCTGGGCTTTGTATGGCCCGGTATCCCGCTTATTTGAAAAAATTACAGCGGAAAAACCACCGGAAATCCAGGATGAGCCGCCTGTTTTGGATGAATCAGTACCGGAACAGGAGGGTGTTTTGGAGGCAGAGCCTGAGCCTGAGCCAGCAGCAGTGGGGGTACAAAAAACAGCCTATTTGCCAACCGAGGTTGTGCGGGACAGGGAACGGCTGGCGGCAGCCCTTGCAGCGGTAAAAGCCCAAGGGTACGACGGCGTTATGGTCACCATAAAGGAAAAGGATGGCACAGTAAACTATCCCATTGCCTACCGCAAGGAAATTGATAGACGGTACACCGCGGAAGCAACCTTTGATTTGGCTGCGGTTGCCGGGCAAATTAAAGACGCAGGCCTGGTTCCAACAGCGGCAGTGTATGTTTTTGAGGATAGAAAATATGCCGCCGCAGATAAAACCACCGGGGTGCGGTTTGCAGGCGCTACCTACCTTTGGCTGGATAATGCCCCCGCCAATGGGGGCAGAAGCTGGCTGAACCCCTATTCCCCAGGGGCCCAGCAGTATATAGAAAAAGTGCTGGCGGATGTGGCCGCAGCAGGCTATGAGGAAATACTGCTCCGTTCCTTCCAGTTTCCAGTGGGGTATTCCATGGAGCTGATGGATTTTGGACAGGTGGAGCAAAGTAAGCAGGAACAGCTGCGCCAGTACGGCGCCAAGCTGGAACAGTGGGCAAAGGACCAGGGCTTGGTGCTGAAAATGGCCCTGCCGGCGGATTCCATGCTGGGCGGGGACAGCCGCGGCTACGATGGGGACAGTAGCGCCGTTGCCATGGCCAGCGTGGTAGTGGAAGCAAACCCAAGCAGCTTTGGGGAAGAATTTGTTACCCCGGAACTGAACCTGCCCAATCCCCAGGCCAACACCACAGCAACGGTGCAGGCAGCGGCCCAGGCAGCCCAGCGCAAGCTGGGGGACCGCACTATGGCAATTATGGTTTCCGGCAGCGAGGTTACCCCAGCCCAGCTGGAACAGGCCGGTATAAACAGGTATATTGTTTTTGACCCAGTTTTGTAACCACTGGAAGGAAAAACTGCAAAAAAAGCAGGAAACCTAAACAGGTTTCCTGCTTTTTGCGTGGTTAACGGTGGTTTTTCTGAATTTTTGGAGCCAGGTAAAGGCACCTATTTCCAATGCTTTAACTTGGGAAGCTGCTCGGAAAAATATGCCCTTGCTTGTTTTGGTGTAAAATTGTCGTTGGACATATGGGCCGATAGAAAATCAAGCAATTCGTCCATGCTTTTATATACAAACTGCCCGTCTGTATAGCACCATTTGCAGTAGTCCTCATTAAAGCTGTTATCTGGTTCCCGGCTAATAGCGGTATCATCTTCCAATGGCATACCGCAGCACTGGCAGACCAGTTTTTGCGGGCTGCCCAGCAATGTGTTAATGGAAACATGGAATTCTGTGGAAATCTGCTTTAATGTTTCTATATTTGGGACTGCCTCGCCGTTTTCCCAGCGGGAAACAGCCTGGCGTGTAACCGATAGCTTTTCCGCCAGCTCTTCCTGGGTTAAGTTATTTTTAACGCGAATATTTTTTAATACATCTTCTGTTTTCATCCTTTAGCCCCCTTTAATTTATATTATAACTGGTGTTCTTTTTCCTTACAAGCAATCCTTTGTTGCTATTGAGGGCTGCCTTACCCCCTTTTTAGGAACATGGGTTTTGGGGTCAAAAAAGCAGCAGGCTTGCAAAAGCAAGCCCGCTGTTTTAAGAAGACAGTTCTGGGAGGAAAAAAGCCCTTCCGCCGCATTGAGGAACAGTTGGCCGTTGTTCCCCTTAATTTTGTAGGCGCAGCCCTTGCAGTACATGGTATTTTCATTGACAGCAATGATTTAGTATGGTAGGTAATGGTGACCACAGGGGAGCGCCGGGCTGCCAGGTTACGATGTTAGCCAAATTGCGGACCAGGTGAAGCTGCTCCTGGTTAATGATAGTGTGGGAGCTGTTTAGCTGATGCTGTTCCACTGTAACGGAGAGCAGTTCTGTTTCCTTAGGGAGACCAGGAAGGGGAAGGCCCCTGGTAAAGAAAAACAGCAGGGATGTGGTGACAACAGAAAGGACAATTTTATACGGCTTCATAGTGGATACTTCTCCTTTGGAATGGATGATAGACCAGTTTTATCCTTTCAGCCCCTGGGCCTGGCGGGCCATGTTTTCCACAACAATGTCGTAAATATCGCCCAAGGTGGCGCAGTAGGCCAAAACCTCCCAGGGGGTGTTGGTGTGGAAGTGGATTTTTACTGTGTCATCATCCCCAAGGACCAGTAGGCAGTCCCCGGCAATGTTTTGTGTAATGTAGTCGTTAATGCTGTCCTCCGAAAGGTTTTTCCCTTCAATGAGCAGCTGGGTATCAAAAATAAACTCCATAAGTAGCCTCTCCTTTGTTACAGCTAAGGGGAAGGCTTATCCCCCCCCATTGGTTTACCAGTACAGTATACTGCAAGGGGTACGGGTTTGTCCAGGGTTTTTGTTTCCTAAACCTCCTTGGGCGGGGAAATTTCAAAGGATATGGTGTGCTCTGTCAACTGGGAAAGCAGTTGGATTTTTTCATTCAGCATGGGCCGCATGCAATTTGGGACGTGTTCCCGGTGGGCCCGGTGTATGGCCACGCACTCCTTGCAGTTGCCGTGGTACCGGCAGGCTTTTTTACAGGGGCAATGGTCCTTTTCCTTGTACTCCTCCCGAAACAGGGAGGCAAATTCTTCTTGAATCCGCAGCCCCTCGGCGCGGTTTCCAGCATGGAAGGCCTCCATAGCCTTTTTTTCAATTTCATTTCCATCAATTTTCATAGGACATCCTCCTTATTATTTTGAATTTACAAGACGAATAACCTTGATATAAAAATAACATAATTATCTGTTGAAAAATAGGTGGAAATCCGCTAAAATATATAAAAATAAATCCAAATAAACAGAAAGGCAGGCCATAGAATGCAGCAGCAACCAATTTATTCCCACAATCCCCACCAGGCTGAGGGTTTTCCACTGTTGGTGCTTCATGTTGCCCGGCAGGTGTGCAGCCCGGCCAACGAAGGTTTTTTAACATTGCACTGGCACAGGGAAATACAGTTTGTTTATGTAATACAGGGCATTGTCCGTGTAAAAATATACGATGAAGAATTGGATGTGCCCGCCGGCAGCGCCCTGTTTATTAACCGCGAGGTACTGCACTATATTACTGAAAAAGTGGACTGCTGTTACCACAGCTACATTGTGCCGGAGGAAATGCTGGGCTTTTTCCCTGGCAGCCTAATGGAACGCCAGGATGTCACCCCCATTGTACACAACCCCCTGTTCACCCATTGCCTGCTTTCAGCAGAAAATGAGGGTTGCCAGCTTGTTTTAAAAAAGCTGGCCCAATTAGATGCACTGTATTTTGAAAGCCAGCCTCAGCCGCACAGGGAATACCGCATTGCAGTGGCCTTGGCCGCCCTGTGGCTGGAGTTTATCACCCGCTGCACTGTTCCTCAAAAGGCTGCCTCCCCAAGGGAGTACCAACGCATACGAACCTTAATTTCCTTTATTCATACCAATTACAACAAACAAATTACTGTGGACCACATTGCTATGGCTGCCCATGTAAGCAAAACGGAGTGTTTGCGGTGTTTTCAAAGGTTTGTGGGAACTTCCCCCTACAGCTACTTAATTAAATACCGGCTGCATATCAGCGCCGGCCTGCTGCGGGATAACAGCCAAACTATTACAGAAATAGCCATGAATGTAGGGTTTCAATCGGCCAGTTCTTACATCAGCTATTTTAAAAAGGAGTATGGCATTACCCCAAGCCGCTACCGGGAAAAAGCACAGGGGGAGCAGTAAGCCGTTGCAGGTTTAGGTAGCCAAGGCCATGAAGAAACTGCCCGCACATCAACTTTTTTACTGAAACAATAAAAAATATTCAACGCCTTACAGATGTGGAGATAAATAAAAACATATAAATTGTTTTTGGAGGAAACACAATGGATGGATTTGACGAATTTCTTATTAAAAATATCCACAGCGGAAGGATAAGTGAAATTGTAGAAATAACAGAAAAATTTTTTGGCGAAAAAGCAGGTGATTTATCGCCTGAAACAAAAGCAGATATTTTGTGTTCTGTAATACGCGTAACAAGGGAAGACCTTGACAATGTTATTGCCAATCACTCAGAAGTTTCCCGTACAATAAAAGGACACGCGTTTGAAGTGGTTTTTGACGCCATGATGGCCATAAATAACATCAACTGTATAAAAATTGGCGGTGACACAGACATTGACAGAATGATAAACAATTATTCACTCCAACTAAAAACACCATATGTTAAGGGTTGCTCAAAAGGAATCGCTTCATACAAAACCCATAAAACACATGGGGCAAAATCACAGACAGAATCGGTAGATTATTACCATAAAATTGGAGATTTTGCCGATTTCCTTGTGGGGATGGTGTCATACAAGCCGTTTACCGTACTCATTGTGCCAAAAGAATCTCTGCCTACAGTTCCGGAGTATAGTGACCACATACAAAGCCCTCTGTATTTGAACATTGATGACCCGGCCACAAACAACAACTTTAAACAACTTGATATTACCAAAAGGATGTATTTTCCCGGTACTTTATTGTCCCCGGGAAACAAGGAATGTTTGCCGAAATCCAGTGAATTATTAGAACTAAAAAGTGATTATATTTTAAAAACGATCTTTATCAAGAATAATTTTAGGATTTGGGATATGAATATGCGGGGGTTCATTCGGGAACATATTTTATTAAAACACCTTGCAGCACACAGAATAAAAGCATATCCAACAGCAATCACTGGTTTAGAGCGTTTGGATAAATGCGATTTGGTTTTAAAAAATCTTAATCATAATTATGTTAGGTTCCAAGTGAAAGGATTAACCTGGGAGAGGACTAAATTAGATGGAATGAACACTACAATCAATTGTGAATCGCAGCTTTCCAGGGGCAGGGTGAATGACCACCCAACCCAAAGCAGGCTATACAAAGTTACAGATTTTGAAAACCTTATTATTGCCATTGACCCGCCGTATTCCAACACGCTGTCAACTTGTACATTTAAAAAAGAGGATTACCGTTGGAATTTTTATTGTATTCCCATGTCCCAATTAAGAAAACATCGCATTTATACCAACCGGGTTGCTTCCCACCAATACATACTGTATAAAGAATTACAAAAATACCGTATAGCTCCAGCTTGGATGAACCAATGGCTGGCAGAATTATAAATATAAAGGCTCGCTGTTGTAAAGCGGGCCTTTACCTATGTTTTACCTCATAATTAGTAATAATAAGCTCTTTGCAAGTTTTTCTTTTTTCACCAGGTTTATTATCCGTATTATACAGCCAGCTCACATCATAAACATTTGCCCAATGGTACAATTCCCTGATTTCAGGGCAATCATCGTATGATAAACAAAATTTATGGGGATAGCGGCTTAAATTTTCTGCCAACCTCAGGTGCTCGTCCAATGTAAATGGCTTTGTATAGGCCCGCCTTTGGTCTGCGTGAAAATACGGAGGGTCTAAATAAGTTAGAACATTTTTCCCCTTGGCAGGAAGTTCTAAAATGTTAGCATAATCTAAGGAGAATAATTCAACGCCTTTTAATTTTTCAGCCGCGTTTTCCAGGAATTTTCCCCAATTTTTTGGCGGGGAGCTTTTTCCTTCTGCATATCCCCAGGCAGGCGCATTGATAATGCCACAGTAGGAGGTCCTGTTTAGGTAATAGGTCTTAAAAGCCCTTTCCAATGGGGTTGTTGGCAGCATTTGCTTTACTTCATTATGCCTTTCCCTGTTGGCAGCCTCTTTATTAAATCTGCTGATTAACTCATTTCTCATCCCATCATCAAGAATGGATTGGTAGAAGTTTATAATTTCCTGTTCCAAATCGTTTAAAATGTTATATGGAACCTTTTCTTTGGCAAAAAAAACAGAACCGCCTCCCAAAAAAGGCTCTCTGTATTCATCGTGTTCCACACACGCAATATATGGCATAATGTGTTTTAGCGCATAAAATTTCCCGCCAGGGTACCTAAGTGGGGATTTTACCTTCCCCCTTCCTGGCACATAGGGAACAGCCCAATATTCGTTCATACTAAAACTCCAATTTCATCTGTTGATTTTGCAGTTCAAAGTTGGTAATAATCAGTTCAAACCCAACCTGCCTGTTACCGCCACGGACAGATGAATTATCAACTCTATAAAAAAATTCTACAGGGTAAATATTTGCCCAATTATAAAATACTCTTATTTCGCTGCAATCATCATACGTTAAAAAGAATTTATGCTTTGTATTTTTCAATTCTTCGGCAAGGCGAATATGGTCTTCCAAGTCAAAGCCGCACCGGTAATGCTTATGCTTTGGCGGCAAAAAATACGGTGGGTCAACATACAAAAGCACATCCTCACCATCAGTTCTAATTACCTCTGTAAAATCAAGGTTCGTTAATTTTGTATTTTCAAGGTATTTGCCGCAAGGAATAATACGTTCACCCCAGCGTTCCGGCGGCAAGCTTCTTTTTGGCCGATACCCCCACGCCGCAGATACAAGTTTACCGCTAAAGGAAGTTCGATTTAAATAATAATATTTTTTTCCTATTTCATAATTGTTTTGAGGCTTGCTCTCATATATTTCTTTCCAGCGTTCTTTGGTTGCAATTTCTTTCGATAATTCTAAAGCTAATTTTTCCCTGCTTTGGGGGTTTTGCATTGCTTCATAACAAATCATTAGTTCTGAATCAAGGTCATTAAGCCAATTTATTTTTGCTTTCGGTTTTGTAAAAAATACGGTTGCACCCCCTGCAAAAGGTTCGCGGTATTCCGTATGCTCCACAGAATCCCAAAAAGGTTCTAATATATTCATGGCATAATACTTGCCGCCGGGGTACCGAAAGGGTAATGTTACATTACTGTTTCTCATTTTTAAACTCCATTATATCTTCAATTCCTTAAATTTTTAGCCTTTAAGCAAAATACAATTTTTTTCGTATTCAATTATACCATCTTTCTGCATTTTAGAAAGCTCGCTGCACATCGCGCTGCGGTCAACATTCAAGTAATCTGCTAACTGCTGGCGGTTATATGGAATCAGAAAAGAATTGCTTCCGGCGCCTTTGGCACATTCTGAAAAATAAGACATCAATCGCCCTCGTATGGATTTGGAACTGGTGTGCTGAATTCTTTGAGAAAGCTGCAGGCTTTTGTGGGCGCAGACAGTCAGCAGGTTTCGTGCAAGGCTTGTATGAAAAGGGCAGGCGTTTGTGCAGGTGGTTAGAACACGCCCCACATTCATAAACAGTACAGAGGTATCTTCCACAGCAGACACCGTAACCAACATTTGCTGCCCCGGAATACAGGCATACACTTCAGCAAATACAGAACCAGGAACAACATTTCCTAAAATACCTGTATTTCCCCAAATATCGTTACAGGATATAATTGCCATGCCAGACAACACAATGCCAATATTCTCTGTAATACACCCTTCTGCAAGAATGACCTCTCCTTTTTTATAATTGTGTTTTACACTGTTCAAGCAGCTTAAAAGGGATGCAATATCATCTTCTTTTAACCCATGGAACAGCTGCATATCAGCTAATTTCATATTTTTCTCTCTTTCGTTGTTATAACAACATACTTTCGGTTTTAATTGTAGTATACTATGCCCAGAAAGGCAAGAGAAAGGATGGAATTAAAGTGATTCGAAAAATTATTCAAATAGACCAAGAAAAATGTAACGGATGTGGCGCGTGTGCCGAAGCTTGTCACGAGGGTGCAATCGGCATGGTAAACGGAAAAGCAAAACTTTTGCGGGACGATTATTGTGACGGTTTGGGGGATTGCCTGCCAACCTGCCCAACAGGCGCCATTTCCTTTGTGGAACGAGAAGCCGCCGCCTATGATGAAAAAGCTGTACAGGAAAATATGAGAAAAGAAGGGGAGAGCAGTCATACTGCTACGGCTTCCCATACGGGCTGTCCCGGAAGTCGTCAGCATTCACGGGAAGTGGTTCCTTCTGCCCAGGCGCAGGCAGAGTCACAGTTGGGGCAGTGGCCCTGCCAAATTAAGCTGGTGCCTACCAATGCGCCGTATTTTAACGGTGCAAAATTGTTAATTGCAGCTGATTGCAGCGCTTACGCCTATGCCAGAATGCACCAGGATTTTATGCATGGGAAAATTACGGTTATTGGGTGCCCAAAGCTTGACGGTATCGACTACAGCGAAAAGCTGGCACAGATTATTCAAAACAACAATATTCAAAGTGTAACCATTGTGCGCATGGAAGTTCCCTGCTGCGGTGGGCTGGAATTAGCTGCAAAAAAAGCGTTGCAGGCAAGCGGAAAATTTATTCCTTGGCAGGTTGTTACCATATCTATAGACGGTAAAATTTTGGAATAAAAGCCAGAGGGCTATGAGTGTAAAAATGAAAATGTTGTAAGAACACAGATTATGCAGGAATTTGATGATGAAAAACCAAAAATAAATTATCTTAATTGCCCAAAAAGGGCGCGCGTTTTATTTTACACGAATTACCAGGGAGAACCTTAGTCCCACCAGCAATAATAAACAGACTGCTCCTTATGGAGCAGTTTTGTGCTTGAAATCAATTCCCCAGTATCCCCAATTAAAAAAGCCGCCTGGGAAACATCTGGTTCTTCTCCAATATCACTTGGAAATATATCTTTTGGTTCATTAAAAATTTGCTTTATTTCGGCAAGCGGTAATTTACTGAAAATAATCAAAGTATCTGCAGTTATAACCCTATCTTTATCTTCCAGCCCATAAACCTGCACAAAAATTTTTGCAGTTTTATCTTTGTCCATTAAATTTTCAATTGGAACAATATATTCCTGTTTTCCCTCAAGGCATTCACAGCAGAAATCCGTAAAGTCATCTTCCGGGTCCATATAATCTTTATATGAAAACCAATAAGTATTTGTATAATTACGGTTTATCTCATCCATTTTCAGCAATGTTAAAATAGTACCTTTTTGCAGATTATTCATATTGATATTCCTTACAGATAATAGTTTCCAGTTCTGCTGCTTCTTATAAAACGATATTTTATTGCTAATTTTTGAAGCAGTCAAGATCTAATCCTTCTCTGCCGCTTTACAATGTAAGAGCAAAGAGAAAAAAGTGAAATAAAAGAAATGACCCAAAAAAGAAACCCTGATAAAATGGCAGTTGCGAGAAACCATAAGGAGGGTTCTAATGAGTCACTGCTGTCATTCTACCATAAATGAGGGAGAAAGTATATGGAAAAATCATTTATTAGGAAAAACAGCTGTTGTGTGAAACTCCCTGAACAATGAATATCGGCCTTCAGAAGCACAAAAGTGCTGCGAAAAGCAGCGCAAGGGCTGGCGAGGAAAGAAGAAATCGGGAAAACCAAAGGCAATTGAAGAAAGGCCTAAGGCGGCCGACCGTTTGGGTCTTTCTTTCTCAAACTTTTGCACTTAACTTGACAAGGGGCAGGGGCTTAGGGGGCGGAGGGCCCCTAAAGGGATGTGGGCCTCTGTGGCCCACAAAAAGCCGGGGTTTGGGGCTGGGTAAGCCCCATTAGCAGAGGCTTGGAAGTGCCAAAATACTTCCAAAAGAAAATCTTACAGCAAAGGATTCACTTTGCTGTAAGGTTTAGGGGTGTGGGGCTGAAAGCCCCAAAAAAGCCCCTACTGAGGCAGGCCCAGCAGGGGTTATAAAAGTTTTTCCCTAAGGGAAAGCAAAATCTTTTTCTCCCGGCGGGAAACTTGTACCTGGGTCATCCCAAGGGCTTCGGCCACCTGGGTTTGGGTTTGGTTTTCAAAATACCGCAGAATAATCAGCTGCTGGTCCCTGGGTTCCAGCTGGCCAATTACCTGGTTTAAGGAAATACGGTCCGCCAGAGCCTCCTCTGGGGAATCCACAGGCAGGTCAAATTCGCAGCTGTCCTCCTCATGGGTGAGGGAAAGGGGAGGGGCGGAGGCGCCAAGGGCTTCCACCAGGGTTTCCTCGGGAACCTCCATTAGGGAGGAAAGCTCGCTTATGGTGGGCTCCCGCCCCTCCTTTTGGGTAAAATGCTCCCGTTCCCGGGCGGCCTTTAGGGAAAGCTCTTTTAAGCTGCGGCTCACC
Source organism: uncultured Oscillospiraceae bacterium (assembly GCA_910578755.1). Classification (GTDB taxonomy): domain Bacteria; phylum Bacillota; class Clostridia; order Oscillospirales; family Ruminococcaceae; genus Negativibacillus. The sequence continues at coordinate 23,174 of CAJTSZ010000019.1, forward strand.
TTTACGGTGCCGCCGTCCCGGAACAGGCGGCGAATCTCCCCAAGTATAACAGGGACAGCGTAGGTAGAAAAGCGGACGCCCCGCTGGCTGTCAAAGGCATCGGTAGCTTTTACAAGCCCCATGCAGCCTGCCTGGAATAAATCGTCATATTCTATGCCCTTGCCCTTAAACCGGCGGGCACAGGCGTGAACCAGCCCAATGTTGCTTTCAATGGTCTGTTCCCGGTTAAGCGTTATTCCCATTGCCCTCTCCTTTGGAGACGATTTTCTTTTCCAGGGTTACTGTAGTGCCTTTTCCCGGCTGGGAGGACACCCGCACTTTATCCACCATGCTTTCCATTACGGCAAAACCCAGGCCGGCCCGTTCTTCCGAGGGGCGGGTGGTAAACAAGGGCTCCCTGGCTTTTTCAATGTCCTCTATGCCGCAGCCGTTGTCTTTAATTTTAATAAGTACCCGGTTGTCCGAATAAATGGCGGCGGTAATGTATACTTTGTTAATCTGTTCCCGGTAGCCGTGTACAATGCAGTTGGTCACCGCCTCTGAAACAGCGGTTTTAATGTCTGTCAGTTCGTCCAAAGTAGGGTCCAGGGAACAAAGAAAGGCGGCAACGGCTGTTCTGGCAAAGGCTTCGTTGGCAGAACGGGAATCGAACGCCAGCCGCATAGTATTGATTGCTTTCATTGGGAAAACCTCCGTTTATCCCCAGGGTGGCGGGGATATAATTCAGTTCAGAACCTGCGCCCATTGGCCAGGCGTTTAATCTTTAATTTGGGCAAGCCGGTCCATCCCGGCCAATTTCATTACCTTTTTTAAGGAGGAGGGGAGGTTTGTTAAAAGCACAGTGCCTCCTATTTCCTCCATTAGCTTGTAGCGGCCCATAACAAGGCCAATTCCGGAAGAATCCATAAAGGTAACGCCTCTAAAATCCAAAACAAGCTGGCTTGGCTTGCTTTGTACAATGTCACGGTCAATGGCTTCGCGAATTTCCTTTACTGTGTGGTGGTCCAATTCACCGGAAAGGTACGCGGTGAGGAAATCTTCCTTAATTTCGATGGTAACAGCCATGTGTTCCAACCCCTTTTCCGCTGTTTGTTTTGCCCCGGCCAGGTACCCTGCCTGTACACCGGGGCTTTATGGTAAATATCATACTGTGGACAGGTTGTTTTTTTAGGGGAAACCCGGCGGGGCTTTCCAGGGCTTTTTGTCACAAAAGCGCCCCGACTTTTACTGAAAGGTGAGCTCCATTCTTTTGGAAGTGTGCAGGCACTTCCAAGCCTTCTGCCAGCGGGGCCTACCCGGCCCCGCACCCCGGCCCATTTCTTTTGATGCCAAAAGAAATATGGCCAGGTTTGGGGGTGGAACCACTGAGAAGAAAAT
>CAJTSZ010000020.1:0-20175 GCA_910578755.1 uncultured Oscillospiraceae bacterium
GGCCAATTATACCATTACGCTTGCGCTTCATGGTATAATAACCGCAAAGCGGCCAATGCTACCTATGCAGGCGGCGGGCATATTGCAGGAAAGTGCCAGCAGCCTATTTCATCTATTCTTTTTAGCGGAGGGTTTTATGGATTCCTATGTATGGTACATGGCCTATGGCTCTAACTTAAATACAGAACGGTTTCGGTGTTATTTTACAGGGCAGCCCTATTTAGGGCTGGTACGGGCAGAAAAGTGTGTGGACCAAAGGGCGCCGCGGCAGGTGGTTCCGGTGGAGATTCCCTACAGCATTTATTTTGCCAAACATTCCAACGCCTGGGGCGGCGGCGTGGCTTTTTTGGATTGTACCTGCAGGGGCTTTTCCTATGGCGTGGCTTATCTTATTACCGAAGAACAGTTTGAACACCTGTATCAGCAGGAAAACGGCGGCAGAGTAAGGGAAAACAGCTGGTATGCCAAACTGGTGGATTTAGGTACAATGGACGGCTACCCCATAAAAACATTTACCAACAGCCGCAGGCTGGAGCACAATAAAGCAGCAAAGGTGTATTTAGATGTAATAAAAGCAGGCCTTTTGGAGCATTATCCCCATTTAACAGCAGAACAGGCGGAGGCTTATTTGGAAAAATAGCAGGGTTGGGGAAAACGGCGTTACAGCCCTTCCCTGTGGTTTGTTTTTAGTAAAAAGGAGGGAATACTGTGGAAAGAACCATACTGCACTGCGACTTAAACAGTTTTTTTGCATCGGTAGAACTGCTTAGCCTGCCTAATCTGAGGGAAAAGCCGGTGGCTGTGTGCGGCAACCCGGAAAACCGCCATGGTATTATTCTTGCAAAAAATGAACCAGCCAAAAAGTACGGGGTTGCTACAGCGGAAACTATTTGGCAGGCAAAGCGGAAATGCCCGGAGCTTATTTTAATCCCTCCCCACAGGGAACAGTACTATAAGTACTCCCGCTTGGTAAACGAAATATACGAAAGCTATACCGACCGGGTGGAGCCCTTTGGCATTGATGAATCCTGGTTGGATATTACGGAAACCATGCACCTGTTTGGCGGCAGCGGCCAAAAAATAGCGGACCGCATCCGCCAGCAAATTTGGGAGGAGCTGGGCCTTACTATTTCTGTGGGGGTTTCTTTTAATAAAATTTTTGCCAAGCTGGGCAGTGATTATAAAAAGCCCAATGCAACCACAGTAATTACACGGGAAAATTACCGGCAGCTGCTGTACCCTCTCCCGGTTTCAGCCCTGCTTTATGTGGGCCATGCGGCCGAAAATACCCTGCGTTCCATGGGGGTGCGCACCATTGGGGAATTGGCAAGGCTGGATAAGGACGTGCTTTCCCGGGCCTTAGGCAAGGCAGGGGAAAGCCTTTACGAGTATGCCAATGGGCTGGACCAGTCCCCGGTGCGCTTTGCCAACGAAAGGGAAGAAGTAAAATCTGTAGGCAATGGTATGACATTTTCCCGCAATTTGGAAGGGGAAGCAGATGTACGGGCCGGGGTGGCCTTTTTAACAGACAGCGTAGCCAGCCGGCTGCGCCGGGCAGGCTTAAAGGGGGCAACGGTTCACATTTATATTAAAAACCCCAAATTTCAATCTATTTCAAAGCAAAAGGCGCTGCCCCACCCAACAGACCTTTCCAGGGAGCTGTTTGCAGCAGTAATGGAACTGGTGGAACAGTGCTGGAGGTACAGCGACCCTGTCCGTATGATGACTATTACAGTGACCAACTTGGTGGAGAGCGACTGTGCAGAGCAGCTTTCCTTGTTCGATACCTCACGCCCTCACCGGGAAAAGCTGGAGAAGCTGGAAACTGCCGTGGACGGTGTGCGCAGCCGTTTTGGCAAGGGGATTATACAGCAGGGGCGCATATTGCACAACGACATTGGAGTGGAAATAAAAAAATAGCTAAGGAAGCGCAACTATTTTTTCTTACTAAGTTTTGCATGAGGCAGGGAGGGCAAACAGCCCGCATTTGCCTGATATCAGCTTTTTATTGTGAAATAATAAAAAGGAGTGTGCGGGCTTGGAAAAATCTGTACACTTCTAAAAAACATAGGTTAACAGGGGAAGCACCCCCAACGTAGGCTTGAAAACGGCAAAATATTTTTGAATTAGGTTTTTCACTGTTAAATTAATAAAAAGTGGAAAAGATGGTACAGATAGAGCATTTTATAAATTTTAAACGCAAAATACGCAGAGTTTTTGCAAAATATGTTCAAAATTGTGCTTAAAACATATTTTCCCGTGGTATTTTTTTCGGAGATATAGTATAATAAATTAAATGTGAGTTTTTTTGAAGAGTAAGCAGAGTTTAGCACATAGGGGGATACAAATTTATGAGTAAAACCGGCTTTACGAGAGGAAACTTTTTAATTCCAAAGGTCAGCGATATGAGCGCCTGGAGCGTAATTGCCTGTGACCAGTTTACATCCCAGCCTAATTACTGGCAAGACGTAGAAGATATTGTAAAAAATAACCCATCCACTTTAAATATGATTATTCCAGATGTAAACCTGGGCAGTGACGACCTGGACCAGCGCATTTGCGCCTTGGGGCGGGCAATGCGTACTTATTTGCGGCGCCACATTTTGGAAGAAGTAAGCGGGTACATTTATGTGGAGCGTACTTTAAGCACAGGGAAAATCCGCAGCGGGTTGGTTGGCCTTATTGATTTGGAGGAATATGACTACAAAGAAGGCAGAAAAACCAAGGTGCGCGCTACAGAAAAAATGATTTTAAGCCGCTTGCCGGTCCGTATAGAAATACGCCAAAGCACCCCCATAGAGGTTTCCCATATTATGATGGTTATGGACGACCGCCACAACGATGTTTTAGGCCCCTTGCGGAAAGAAACAGAGAAAATGACCCCATTGTATCATTTTGAACTGATGAAGGGCAGCGGGGAGCTAAAAGGCTATTTGGTAACACCTCAGCAGGCGGATAGTATTGACCAGCGGCTGAATAAACTGGCTGACTTAGAGGAGTTTAAAAATAAGTATAACGTAGAGGATGCCCAGGACCAGGATGTGCTGGTGTTTGCGGTAGGCGATGGTAACCACTCGCTGGCTGCGGCTAAGGATTACTATGAGAATATTAAAAAAAGCCTTTCTAAAGAAAAGGCCGAAAACCACCCTGCCCGCTATGCCCTTGTGGAACTGATTAACCTGAATGACGATTCATTGGAATTTGAACCCATCAACCGCATTGTTTTTGGCGTTGACACAATAAATTTTATGAAGGAGCTGGAAAAGGCTTACCAGGTTTCTTACGAGCCGTGTGAAGGCTGCCAGTTCTTTGATGTTTACATTGGCGGCGAATGTCAAAGGGTTTGGATTAAAAACCCGTCTTCCAACGTGGTAACAGGTACCGTGCAAAATTTCATTGATACATATATCCAGGAATTTTCCGGCAAGGTGGACTATGTCCACGGCAGCAGCATTGTGCAGCAGCTGGCAGTTTTGCGGGATAATGTGGGTATTATTTTCCCGGCCATTGGTAAGGAAAAACTGTTTGAAACCATTTTAATAGACGGGATCCTTCCAAGAAAAACCTTCTCCATGGGCAGTGCAGAGGATAAACGCTTTTACCTGGAATGCCGCAAATTAGTAAAATAACTGTTATCAGCAGCCCTTAAGCCGTGCTTAAGGGCTGCTTGTACGTGGGGCTTCACTCCTTTGGAGGCAGCCAATGCCTTTAAAATAAGCAGTAACCTCTCACCGATAGAGCCCGCAAATTCAGCAATGCCCCACGAAGGTGGGGCTACTAAGCGGGCAGCCCCCCTTTCCTTTTGGGGGGCCAACCGTTGTGCAGGGGAGTGTTCCTTGTAACATGGCCATACTGCTTGCCTGTGGCCATTTTATAATTGAACACTCCCCAAACATCGGTTGCCGCCGCTGATTGAGAGACACAGTCAAATTTGGGGTCCCAGGGGTGTAACCCCGGCGTTTTTCTTCCCCTATTCTTTTGACGCCAAAAGAATAGGGCCCAGGGTTTGGGGCTGAGTAAGCCCCATTGGTACAGGTCTGGAGGCAGCCAATGCCTCCAAAAGAATAGGGGCGCAACTTGGGCTGCACCCACTCCCCAAATGTACAGCGGTACCCCGCTGTACGTTTGGGGTTTGAAGAATAATTTGCAAAGGACACTTGTTTAGTGTATTTTTTGGTTGAATTTGCAGCCCTATACTGGTACAATAAAGTAGAAAAACAGAAAAAAATACTGCTTTTCTTCCTGAATAAACAGGGGAAAAGCAAAAAAGATAAAAGGAACAGCAGCAACAAGGAGGAAGCGGAGTGCTTACATTAAAAAATATTGCTTGGTCCCTGCCGGAAAAGGACCAAATTTTAAATGGAATCGACCTCACTGTGCATACAGGCAAGCTTACTGTGGTAACAGGGCCGAACGGCGGCGGCAAAACATCCCTGGCAAAGCTGATTGCAGGCTTGGAAACCCCAACAGCCGGCCATATTTTACTGGATGGCGAGGATATTACCGCCCTGGATATGACCCAGCGCGCCCAAAAGGGCATAGGCTACGCCTTCCAGCAGCCAGTACGCTTTAAAGGCCTTACCGTGCGGGATTTGCTGGAGCTTTCCGCCGGCGGCCCCCTGGCCCACCAAAAGGTGTGCAGTATTTTAGGGCAGGTAGGCCTTTGCACCCAGGATTATATTGACAGGGAAGTAAACGCCAGCCTTTCCGGCGGTGAAATAAAACGGATAGAAATTGCCACCATTTTAGCCCGCAAAAACCTGCGCCTTTCTGTATTTGACGAACCGGAGGCCGGTATTGACCTGTGGAGCTTTTCCGGTTTAATTGACGCCTTCCAAACCCTGAAGGAACAAACCTCCGCCGCTATGCTGATTATTTCCCATCAGGAGCGTATTTTGGAAATTGCCGATGAAATTGTAGTCATTGCTAACGGCAAGGTACGCATGGCGGGCCCAAAGGAAGAGGTTCTGCCAAGGCTGCTGGCCGATGAAAAGGAAAGCCGGTGCCCATTAAACAAGGAGGCTGCTTGCAATGAATAAGATTACGGAAGATTTTTTGAAAATTGTTTCTGACTGGAAAGGCGATTTTAAGGGCGCCTTTAATATCCGGGAAGACAGCCAGTGCGTTGGCCGCCAGTCCTCGGAGCATATTAAAATTACATCCAAGGAGGACGGCCCCGGTTTGGTGATTCATATTGACCCAAACACAGCAGGGGAAACCGTTTACATCCCCGCCTGCGTTACCCACAGCAATGTGGACGATTTAGTGTATAACGACTTTTATGTGGGCGAAAACGCTGATGTAGTTATTGTAGCCGGTTGCGGCGTTCATGCCGACGGTGAAGAGGATGCCCGTCACAATGGGATACACCGTTTTTTCCTGCAAAAAGGCTCCCATGTACTGTATAAGGAAAAACACGTTGCAAGCGGCTCCGGAACAGGCCTGCGGCGTATTGACCCAATTACAGACATTGTTTTGGAAGAGGACGCCGTAATGGAAATGGATACAGTGCAAATTAAAGGGGTGGACCGCACCACACGCAAAACCACAGCCACCCTGGCGGCCCGCGCGCGGCTGATTATACACGAACGGCTGATGACGGATGGGGAAGAACAGGCCCTTACCGATTTTACGGTGGATTTAAACGGCGAGGACAGCGGCGTGGATTTAATTTCCCGTTCTGTAGCAAAGGGCCATTCCCACCAGGAGTACCATTCCTGCATCCGGGGCAATAACCGGTGCAGCGGCCATTCCGAATGTGACGCCATTTTGGTGGGCAGCGGCACAGTGAACGCTGCGCCGGAGCTGTTTGCAGGGCACATTGACGCCGCCCTGATTCATGAGGCAGCCATTGGCAAAATTGCTGGAGAGCAAATTGTAAAGCTGCGTACCTTAGGGCTTACCGAGGAACAGGCAGAGGAAAAAATTATAGAAGGCTTTTTAAAAGGATAGACTCCCTCCCATTCCTTGCACATTTTTTAGAAACACAGGAACAGGTAACCCCCACAAAGGGTAAGGCCCAGTGGGCGCCCGCCCAAAAAAGAACCCCCGGACTTATTATAGATTTTTTCTATAATAAATCCGGGGTTTTATTGATATTTTCGATTGGACGTTCCTGATTTTAGGAAGTAAAATAACACTCGGACATTGAGCCAACTGTGAGGAAAGGAAGAAAAACCTTGATTATTGATACCCACACCCATGAAAGAACTTTTTCCGGGGACAGTAAAATGAACCTGTTGGAAATTGTAGAAGAAGCAAAGAAAAAAGGCCTGGATGGTATTTGTATTACCGACCATGACCAAATGGGCCTGCAAAAGTATGCCGCAAAAGTGGCCAAGGAACAAAATTTCCCCATTTTTGTAGGGGTGGAGTACCTTTCCTGCGAAGGGGACATTGTCGCCTTCGGTATCGACAAGCTGCCCCAACCCCATATGATGGCCCAGGAATTTATAGACTATGTTACAGCCCAAGGCGGCGTATGCATTTCGGCCCATCCTTACCGGGCAAACAGCCGCGGCTTGGGGGACGAGCTGTTCCATCTCAAAAACATTATTGGCATTGAGGTGTTAAACGGCAGCAATACCCCGGAAGAAAACCGCCGCGCTATGGAAACCTGTAAAAAGCTGGGCCTAAAGCCCTTTGGCGCAGGGGATGCCCACACCACAGCCCATATTGGCCGCTATGCTACGGAAATTCCCGGCACCTTCACCACAGTGGAAGAACTGGTGGAGGCCATTAAAACCCAGGAATGCAGGGCTGTTTACCTTTCCGGCTACCGCCCTTTGGAATGGTAGGAGGCCTGTTACCCAGTCCAAAATGCCCTGCCCTAGCAGTTGGCATTTAAGAACCGGTATTCACAGGCATTGAACGCTGTCTGGTTGGGTCTTTTACCGCCCTGCCTTGAAATACGTCAAGTATTCCTGCAATTTTTTGCCTTGCAGGGCGGCAAAACCCCTCTTCCATCCAGTATCCCCCGCCTATGAATATAGGTTCTAAAATAATACAATGTATTTTTTAAGGAGAAGCACAAAATGAAAATGAAGAGAATATTATCCTTCCTTTTGGCGTCTGCCATGGTATTTGCAATGGCAGGCTGCACAACACAGGAAGCGCCAAAGGAAGAACCAACCAAAACGCCAACAGAGCAGGAGATTGCCTCCTCTGTCCTTCCGGAAAAATCAGAGGAAGAAAAAGAAACCGCAGAACTGGAGGAAACCCTTGTTATTTACTCTACCCACCCGGAAGACCTGCTGGACGTAATTGCCAAAGCCTTTGAGGAAAAAACAGGTGTTAAAGTGGAAAGCATTAACCTGAAAGGGGAACTGGCCGACCGCGTAAGAAGCGAAAAAGAAAACCCACAGGCAGATATTATGTTCGGCGGCGACAGCGCCACCTACACCCTGCTGAAAAGCGAGGGCCTTTTTGCTCCAACCTCCCCAGAGTGGAAGGACCAGCTGAACCCAATGTACAAGGATGCAGAGGGATACTGGTACGGCACCATTAAAACCCCTGTAATGCTGTTCTACAACTCCGAAATCCTTACCGCGGAAGAAGCGCCAAAGGATTGGGCCGACCTGACCAAAGAGGAATATAAGGATAAAATCGTTGTCCGCGATTCCCTTTCCTCCTCCATGCGCTCCACTATCTGCAATTTAATCGATAATACAACCACAGCCCAAAGCGAAGAGGCTGCCTGGGAATACTTAAAAGCCCTGGACAGCAATATTAAAAATTACTACAACAGCGGCAGCATGATGTATTCCGCCCTTGGTAAAGGGGAAGCTGCCATTTCCTGGGCAGTTCTCAGCGACATTATCAGCAACAAGGAAAACAACCAAATGCCCTTTGAAATTATTGACGCCCAAAGCGGATCCGTTGTTTTAACCGACTGCATTGCGGCTATCAACAATGCGCCTCACCCCAATGCCGCCGCCGCTTTTGTAGAATTTGCCGGCAGCAGCGAGGTTCAGGCTATGGTTGCAAACCAGTTCAACCGTGTTCCAACCTTGGACGCCGCCCTTTCCAGCTGCCCGGAATGGATGCAGACAGAGTACAAGGCTATGGAAGTGAATTGGGACAATATCAGCGCAAACCAGTCCCAGTGGCTGGAACAATGGGAAACCAATGTAATTGACGCCAACAAAAACTTAGGCAAAGAATAGGTAAAGCATTATAAACAGCGGGGAATTTTCCCCGCTGTTTTACTGCATATTCCATTGGATTTTGAAGGGTAGGCGCTTTTGCTGGTGAAAGAAGTTTCATTGAAGCCCTGTTAAATAAGTTTAGGAAGGAGCAAATGCTATGGAAAACATTGTATTGCAGGGAATTTCCCATAACTATGGGGAAAACCAAGTGCTTCGGAATATTAACATACAAATTGCACAGGGGGAGTTTTTTACCCTTCTGGGTCCCTCGGGCTGTGGGAAAACAACCCTGCTGCGCATCTTGGCAGGGTTTATCACCCCAAGCCAGGGGCAAATCCTCCTTGACGGCAAGGATATTACCGCCCTTCCCCCGGAAAAGCGGGGCATGGGCGTTGTGTTTCAAAATTATGCACTGTTCCCTAATATGACAGTGGAGGAAAATATAGCCTACGGCTTAAAGGTACGGCGGGCCCCCAAGCAGGAAATTGCAGATAAATGCCGCCGCTACCTGGAGCTTACCGGGCTGGAGGAGTATAAAACCCGGAAAATAGACCAACTTTCCGGTGGGCAGCAGCAAAGGGTAGCCATTGCCAGGGCGCTTATTGTGGAACCGGAAATGCTTTTGCTGGACGAGCCCCTTTCCAACCTGGATGTGGCTCTGCGCCTAAAGATGCGCCGGGAATTGCAGGAAATTCAGCGGAAAACAGGGATAACCACCCTCTTTATTACTCACGACCAGCAGGAGGCTTTGGGGATTTCCCACCGCATTGCCGTGATGAATAAAGGCGATGTCATGCAAATAGGCACGCCAGATGAAATTTATAATTTCCCTAAAAACGATTTTACTGCGAAATTTGTAGGAGCCACCAACAAAATAACTGCCGGGGAGGCGGCACAGCTGGGTATGGCGGAAGAAGGGGAGCAGTATGTCCGCCCGGAACGGCTTTGCCTGACGAAGGCCCCCAGCGGTATTCCGGTTACCGTGGAGGAGGTGCAGTTTGAAGGCCCCTTTTACCAGTACCGCGCCAAAGGCAGGGAGAATAGCTACCAGGTAATCTCCGTAAACCAGGGAACCGGCTGCCCTTTTCCTGTGGGCGCCAGGGCCTTTTTAAAGCACTTGGGGGGGAACAGCAATGAAACCATATAAACAAAAGGTAGCCCTTTCCGTCTTTTATGGGGCGCTGTTTTTCCTTTTAGTTGGGTATATTTTGTACCCCATGGCAAACACCTTTTTGCAGGCCTTTTGGCAGGAGGGGCATTTTACCCTGAATGTGGCAAAGGAGTACTTAGCCAACCCCAACAACATCCAGGTAATAAAAAATACCTTTTGGGTGGGGGCGGGCTCCGTTGTTTTCTGCGGTATTTTGGGCGTTGCCCTGGCAATGTATATGGCATTTTCCAGCTTTAAGCTAAAAAAGCTGCTGCACATCCTGCTTCTTAGCCCAATGATGATACCAGGAGTCATTATTGTTATTGCCTTTGTGCAGCTTTACGGAGAAAGCGGTATTGTTACAAAGGGGCTGGAATTTTTGCTGGGCCTTCAGGAGCCCCTGTGGCAGTTCAGCGGCCTGCCGGGCATTTTATTTGTCATTACCTATACCCAGTACGTTTATTTTTACCTCAATGTTTCCGTTGCGTTAAAATATGTGGATTATTCCGCGGCAGAAGCCGCCATGAGCCTGGGTGCGGGCCGGGTCCGGGTGTTTTGCACTGTAATTCTCCCCACCATACTGCCAGCGGTTATCACCTCTGCTATTATGACTTTTGCCTCTGGCATTGGTGCCTTTACCGCCCCAAACTTAATTGGCGGGGGGTACAAGGTGCTCAGTACCCAAATTGTCCGTTCCAAGGCCAATAACCGCATGGAGCTTGCCTCGGTGCAGGTGCTGTTTTTATTTGTAATGAGCGTTTTTGTTATGCTTTTGCTGCAATACTACAAAAGAAAGCATACCTATGTGCGCCCGGCCCGCCCGTCACCCTTTCTTCCAAGGCAGGGCAGGCGTTCCTGGTTCCAGGTGCTTTGCGGCGCAGTAGTGCTGGTGCAGGTGCTGTTTATCTTAGTGCCCATTGCAGGGATTTTGTACCTCTCCTTTAATACAACCCACTCCATTATGACAGATATTTTCCCTATGGAATTTACCCTGGAAAACTATATTAAGGTGTTCCAAAGCGACAGGGTATTTCGGCCCTTGGTAAACAGCCTAAATATGTCCCTGCTGGCCATGGGGGCAGGACTGCTTTTAACGGTGCCGGTTTCCTACCTGGCCTACTGCGGAAAAAACCGTTGGAACGGGGCGGCAAAGGCCCTTATGGTGCTGCCCTGGTGCATGCCGGTGAGCGTGATTGCCATTAACCTAATTAACGCCTTTAATGTGCGCAGCATTTTTGCTTTTGGCCACGCCCTCATTGGAGGGTACTACATTTTGCCCATTGGTTATACCATTACGGCGTTGCCTCTGCTGCTCAGCTCCAACGACGTGGCAATGGAAAGCCTGAACCCTGTTTTAGAAGAAGCCTCCAAAAGCCTGGGGGCCTCCCCTTGGTACGGAATATTCCGTATTGTCTTGCCCAATGTGGCGCCGGGCATTGCCGCCGGCGGTATTTTAGTGTTTATACGCACCATAGGGGAATACACCATGTCCGCCCTGCTGTACGGCGTATACAATAGGCCAATCTCTATTTCCATGGTTACCAATATGCAGGAGTTCCATATTGGCATTTCCTTGGCTTACGGCGTTTTTGTAATTGCCTTTAGTTACCTTGCCCTTGGGCTGGTGTTTCATCTGGATAAAAAACGGTTTATATAAAAGCCAGGGCCGCAGCTGCGGCCCTGTTCTTTCTATTCCAAAGGGATAAGAAAAATGGGTACCATAAAGAAATAGGAGATTACAATGAATTTTCCGTCTTCGCTAATGTAAATACTTCGGTCCTCCGGGCGTTCCATGGAAACAGCACCGGTGTATTCCTCCACATCACAGGGAAGGAGAAAGGGGCCAAAGCGCTCGTACAGCTTCACGTTGCCGCGCCCCATCAGGTTTTTTTCATATTCTGCCACAAAGGTACGGCGGGTTTGGGGCTCTGTCTGCTGAATATAACCGGGCAGCCTGCCAACAATGGCCAGGCAAAACAGCAGTACCGGCGCGGCAAACAGCACTGCCAAGATTATGGCCGTGGCAGCCAGGGTCCTTTTTCCAGTGTTTTTTTCCTTGGCCCATCGCCACAGGGCTACAAAAAAGTAAATGCCTGCCGCAAGCGCGTCCCAAACAAGGATGTTAAGGCCCATTACCATAAATTTAATGTCGCAAAAATACAACAGGGTAAGGGCGCAAAGAACTGCCAGCAAAATAAACCAGGGGTGTTTCCAAATTTCCTTCGTCATTGCTTTCAACTCTCCTCCAAAGTATACTAGGCGTCCGCCAAGGTTTGGCCTTGGCGGCTGGAAGTTTAGTGATAATGTTATTTTAATAATTTCCAGTCTGCAAATATAAATTTAAGGCTGTTGCCAATTCTCCATTGGTGGACTTAGGCTTTTTCTTTAATGCCTTGGTCAGCACTTCTACAAAAGCGGTGCCGCTACATAGGGGAAAAACCGGTTTTCTGTCCCCGTAAGGTAGGAAAAGCAGTTCCTCGTTTTCTTCAGGCTGCAGGGGTGTGTACATGAAGCAATCATCAGCCAAGCATATCTCTGCCTTGGGTTCTTTAGTGTAGAGCATATACTGGGTCAGGTCATCCCTTTCGCTTTTATCCTTCGCCTTAATGAATAGTCTAACTTCCTCTATTAAAAATTCTAAACTGTCCATGTCCAAAAAGATGTGTTCCGCCTCGCTGCGGTTAATTGCGGTGAGGGATAGTTCCCCCTCTCCGGTAGCGCCAACAAAAAAGGCGTTTTTTTCACAGTCATAGCAGCAAAACACTTTCCCACTGTTAGATTTGTATTTTTTAATGGTGGAATAGTCCATCCCATACCGTTTCAAAACAGATTTGCTTGCAACCCAGTCCTCTTTTTTAAGGTCATAATATTCTTGGCATCGCCAGCCCATTGCTTCCAGTTCATGCTCCGCAGTTTGGTAATCTACACAAGCCAATGCCTCAATTAAAACATTAAGCAAAAAGTCGGACAGGGTTTCGTTTTCCAACTTCCACACAGAAAAATCGTCCCCATCCTTGTGCCAATATACTGGTGGGTCGTCCTTTTCCATATCCTCCATACAAATACCAAACACCCCCGTTCCATTTGCATAATCACTGCCAATTACAAAGTAGTTCACTATCTTTTCCTGCCATTGTTCTGTGGGAAGTTGGGACAGTTCATACAAGGCACGTTCCTGTTTGCTAGGGCGTTTTGACCAGCGGCCCTTGTGGCCATCAATTATTTCTAAAAGTTCGTCATAATAAGTGTGGGGCAACCGCAGAATATTTCTGCGTTCCATTTTTCCTACCCAAAGGTTGGAAGTTGCCAAAAGGGGACAATCCGCCATCAGTTCCATAAATTCCGTGTAGGTTTTGGGCAGGGGATTATTCTGCTTCAATTTTTCAAGCCATTCCCCACTGGCAGGCTGGTTATAGCCCAATATCTTCAACATTTCAACAGCAGAAAGGTTGTATTGCATCGTTCCCCCAATGTTGCATTGATCATTTCCCACAGCCAATCCCTCCATAATCCTCGTACCATCCTGTCTAAACTTTTACCCAAAGAATAGCACATCTCACTGCCAAAAACAATCCTTATGCTGTGTCTGTTCCGCCTGTCAATATAGAACAAGAATTGCTTTGGGTGGGAACATATGTTATACTTTGAACCAATCAACCAACAAATGGGCTTAAAGGAGGAAGTTATATGCCAGTTTATGAACCAAAAAACTATGAAGAAGTAATAAAGCGGATTCAAGGGAAAATATCTGCCCTTCATATTACAATGGGCCCATGCCTTACGGAAGAAAAAATAGTATCCTTTGAGGAAAGCCATAGCATCCAGCTGCCCCAGGCGTACCGCATGTTTTTAAAACGTGTTGGGAATGGCTGTAATATGATGGATGACTGTCAGCTGAACGACTTGGAAAGCTGCCCATGCCAGGAATTGTCCAAGCCGTTTCTGCTTGAAAAATTTTGGATTTGGGAAGATGACGAGAGAAATGCAGATGTCATTAAAGCCGATATGCAAAATAAGGTATACCGGGGAAATATGGAATTGATCAATTTAGGGTGCGGCATCAGTTATAACCTAATTATAACAGGAAAATGCCAAGGAGAAGTTTGGAATTTTACAGACATAGGCGTCCAGCCCTGCTGTGAACGGCAGGACTTTTTAGGGTGGTTTGAACTGTGGCTGGATAATCAGGATGAAACAGACTACTTTAAGGATTTTGTGTAGGATGAAACAACCGCTTCCAATTTACCTCCTAAACCACATTATTTATGTGGAGGATTAACGAGGGCAATAAAATTTTAGCCCCAAAACCGTCTTAACCCTTGTCAAGCAATGGAAAGGGTGGTAAAAGCAATATGCAAAAAATTATGATAATTGAGGATGACCCAGCCATTCGGGAAGAGCTGGCGCTGATACTGGAAAATGAAGGATACACCCCTTTGGTAATTACAGAGTTTACAGATGTACCAAGCCAGGCAGTACAGGAGCGCCCAAACCTTATCCTTTTGGACATTGGCCTTCCAGGGAAAGACGGCTTCTCCCTGTGCGCCGCGCTAGGGAAAGCGGTTCCTGCGCCGGTGATTTTTGTTACCAGCCGGGATGCTGGTATGGATGAGGTGCGGGCGCTGAGCTTGGGCGGGGACGACTACATCACCAAGCCCTACAGCATCCCTGTCCTGCTGGCCCGTATTAAGGCCGTTCTGCGCCGGAGTTTTGGCGAGCCGGAACCGTCGGATGTTTTGGATGCCGTTGGCCTGCGCCTGAGCCTGACAAAAGGAGTTGTTTCGGCCAATGGAAAAGCTGTGGAACTGACCCGGAACGAACTGCAAATTTTAGCCTGTTTAATGGTCCATGCAGGGCAAATTGTTTCCCGGGCCGATTTGATTGATACACTATGGGACAATCAAATTTATATCGACGACAACACCCTCAGCGTAAATATGACCCGGCTGCGGGGGAAATTAGCGGAAATTGGACTGCCTGACGCCATTAAAACCCGGCGAGGGATGGGGTACCAGCTATGACGTTTTGGGAATTTTTATCGGACCGGCTGGGCAGGCTCCTCCTTTTGCTGCTCTGTACCGGGCTGGCGGCATTGTTTCTTTTTGCTACGGGAACGCAATCGGGAATTCTTGCGGTGCTGCTGCTATTTTTGAGCATGAATGTATTGGATTTTTTCCAGCAGCGCTCCCGACTGTTGGAATTGAAAACTATTTTGGATGGCCTCGACCAAAAATACCTGTTTACCGAGTGTGCCTCGCCCCCTAAAAACCTCTATGAACGGCAGCTGTTTGATTTGACCCGCAGGGCAGGCCGGGCCATGACGGGGGCGGTGTCTAACGCCCAGGCCGCCCAGCGGGAGTACCGGGAGTATGTGGAGCAGTGGGTACATGAGATTAAAGCCCCCATCACTGCCGCCCGGCTTATTTGCCGGGATTTGGACGGGGAAACCCGCCGGAAACTAACTGCGGAACTGGCGCAAATTGAGGCAAACATAGAACGGGCCTTATTCTACGCCCGTGCGGAAAACCCGGAGCAGGACTGCCTGCTTCGGCAAGTAAATCTGGAAAAAATTGCTGTACAAGCCGTTGAAAACCATCGTTCCCTGCTGATTCAAAGCGGCATTCAGGTACAAACAGAGGGGCTGGGCCGTACTGTTTATACCGATGAAAAATGGGCGGTGTTCATCCTGGGCCAGCTGCTGCAAAACGCTGCCCGCTACCGGGGAGAAGCCCCGGTTATTACAATTTCAGCCCGGCCCCTGGGGAAGCAGGTACAGCTTACTGTTACGGACAATGGCATTGGTATTCCTGCCCATGAACTGCCTCGGGTGTTTGAACGGGGCTTTACCGGCAGCAACGGGCGGAAGCGGGGCGGCCGGGGCCCGGCTGGCGGTTCCACCGGCATGGGCCTGTACCTGTGCAGAAAGCTATCCGGTTTTTTGGAGCTGGGGCTGGAGGTTGCTTCCGAGGAAGGAAAAGGGACCACCGTAACCCTCACCTTCCCCGCAAGAGAGGAACTGCCATCACTGAAAAAAGGGTAGAACGGTTTGTGGGCTTTGGTAGTATGTTAAACCCTATAAATTAGGTTAAATTACAATTATTGGTTTGATAAAACCACGAAAAACCTCACAAAACCTCCAAAGAACCTGCCAATGCCTTTCAATGGGCGCTGAAAAGCCACCACCTAACCGTTGGTTCCACAAAAAACCCGAAAAACCCCCAAAAAAGCTGCAAGGGTGCAGGATGCAGGTTAAGCGATGGTTACAAAATTGTAAGGAAAACCAATATAACATCAATACAACAACCTTTGCTTTTGGTGTACTATAGAACACAAGCAAAGGAGGCAAACCATATGCTGCAAGTACAGAACATTGAAAAATATTACGGGAGCAAAAACAATGTTACCAAGGCGCTTGACCGGGTGAGCTTTGACGTAGAGGCAGGGGAGTTCCTGGCCATTATGGGGGCTTCTGGTTCAGGCAAAACAACCCTGCTTAACTGTATTTCCACCATTGACACCATAAGCGCTGGGAAAATCCTTTTGGACGGGGTGAACGTGGCCGACCTTTTGGAAAGTGAACTGGCCAAGTTCCGCCGGGAACGGCTGGGCTTTGTGTTCCAGGACTTTAACCTGCTGGATACCCTGACCATTGAGGAAAACATTGGGCTGGCCCTTTCCCTGAACCACCAAAACCCAGGGGCGGTACAGAACCGGGTGCGGGAGATAGCTGGAAAGCTGGGCATTACCGATATCCTGACAAAATTCCCCTATCAGGTTTCCGGGGGGCAAAAGCAGCGGGCCGCCTGTGCCCGGGCAATGGTGGCGGGACAGTCCCTGCTGCTGGCAGATGAACCCACCGGGGCACTGGATTCCAAGGCGTCCAAAAACCTGCTGGAAATGATGTCTGCTATGAATAGGGACATGGAAGCTACAATACTGATGGTTACCCACGACGCCTACAGCGCCAGCTACGCCAAACGGGTGCTGTTTTTGAAGGATGGCCGGGTATTTAATGAATTATTGCGGGGAGAACGGGGACGGCCCGTGTTCTACCACGAAATTTTGGATGTGCTGGCCGCGCTGGGGGGTGATGTCAGTGACGTTATCTAAACTTTCCCTGTGCAACGCCAAGCGGCAGGCAAGCGATTATTTGGTCTACTTTATTACAGTGGTGATGGCTGCTGGGCTGCTTTACTCCTTCAACGGGTTAGTGTTTTCCCAGGAAGTCCAAAAACTTTCCGAGGGAATGAATACGCTGCCCTTGGTGATCGTTTTGGCCAGTATTGTGGTGGTGTGGGTTTTTGGCTGGCTGGTAAGCTATGCCACTGGCTTTATGCTCTCCCGCCGCAGCCGGGAATTGGGGACCTATGTTCTAATTGGTTTGACAAACCGGCAGGTGGCGCGGTTGTTTTTCCTGGAAAACCTGGCTGTGGGCGGCGCGGCTTTGGCGCTGGGGCTGGTGTTGGGTGGAGTGCTGTACCAAATTCTGCGGGCAATTCTGTTTGCCATGTTCGGCCTGCCCTATTATTTCTCTTTGGCATTCTCTGTTCCGGCAGCAGGGCTGACCCTGTTTTATTTTGCGTTAATTTATCTTTATGCCCTTGGGAAAAGCCGGAAGCGCATCCGAAAAATGAAAATATATGACCTTATTTATTTTGAAAAGCAAAACGAAAGTATAGTAATCCACAAAGGAAAAAGCCGCCGTTGGGTGTTTTCTGTTTCCATTGTGCTGGGCGTGGCCGGGACCGTACTGCTGACGCTTAGAGATTTGACGGTTGGTATTATTGGCGCCGGATGTTTGATTGCTGCGCTGTTTGGCTTTTTCCTCAGCTTTGCATCAGGCGTCCCTGCTTTCTTTGACAAGCACCCGGTTCAAAAATATCAAGGGCAGAATTTGCTGATTTTCCGTACCCTGGCCGCTAAACTTTCCACCATGGGTATGGTTATGGCAATTATCTCCATGATTTTCACAGCTACAATAATAACAGAGGGAAGCGGGCTGGTTTTCCAAGGGCTGTTCCGGGGCCGGGCAGCGGAAAGTTCCTGCTTTGACCTCTATGTTGCCTTTGAAGGGGAAAACCGGGACCAAAACCCGTACCTGGATTACATTGCGGAGCATATTCCCGTAGAGCAGTCGGTTTTGTACCAAGTCTACCTTACAGACAGCCCCACAGTGCGGGACTATATTGAATCCCAGACAGCCTATTATTACTATAACTATGACCAAGACCCCATTCTGCGCTGGAGCGACTACGCTGCCCTGCGGGCCATTGCGGGTTATCCGGCGGTGGAGCCGGAGCCGGGGAAGTATTCCATCCACTGCATGACCTATTTAGAGGAACCCCTGCGGAACTACGGCCAGCCGGTCACCCTGGGAAGTATTACATTATCTCCAGGGGGCGTCTACACAGAACATTTTTCCCAAAGTTATGGCATGGCCAATGGGCGGGGGTATATTCTGGTTGTTCCAGACGAAGCGGTAGACGGGTTGGCGGTACACCATTTGGCCTATGCCGCCAAGACAGCCCAGCCGGTGCTGGCGGAACAGTATGACGCGCTGACAGATATTGCTGCCGAGGAATACAACAGACGGGAAAACCCGCTGGGCTACGATTTTGTTTCTACAAAGGCCAACGAGGACGCACAGGTAGCTGTCCAAACTGCGCTTTTAGTGTTCCCGCTGTTCTACCTGGCACTGGCACTCACCATGACCGCCGCCACCATTCTTACTATCCAGCAGCTCAGCGAGACAGAAAGGTACCGTCGGCAGTTCCAGCTACTGCAAAAGTTAGGCATGGGCCGGCGGGAGATGGCCCGAGCCTTGGGCCGGCAATTTGCAATTTACTATACAATGCCCGCTGTTCCGCCGGTGCTGATTGCGGCCCCGTTTATTTTCCATTTAGCCCGGACCCCAGAACCGGGGGTTATGGTTGGCATAAACAGCCCCAGCAGCATTGTGGCAATTTCGCTGGGGATTTTCTTCCTGATTTATGCAATTTACATTTTGCTGGCCTATATTAGTTTAAAGCGAAATGTGCTGCCCCAATAATACAGAGTTTAAACAGCGGAAAGCCAGGCGCCTATTTTGTTGGACGCCTGGCTTCTAAAAATTCCATTATAGGCAGCCTGTGGGACATACAGTAAGGAGGACGTAAAAGTGTACTATTCAACAAAATATTTATCTCCAGTGGGGACGCTTACCCTGGGCAGCGACGGTGAAAATTTGGTTGGCCTTTGGCTGGAAGGGCAAAAATACTTTGGCGGCGCGGCAGGGGAACTGGAAAAACAGGACGGGCTCCCCGTTTTTTGTGCCGTTAAGGGCTGGCTGGAACGGTACTTTGCCGGAGAAAAGCCGTCGCCCTTTGAACTGCCTTTGCGCCCCATGGGCGGGGAGTTCCGGCAGCAGGTGTGGGAGCTTCTTTGCCAAATCCCCTATGGCGAAGTTACAACCTATGGAGCCCTTGCAAAAGAACTGGCGGCCCAAATGGGCCGGGCTTCCATGTCCAGCCAGGCGGTAGGCGGCGCGGTGGGCCATAACCCCATTTCCATTATTATTCCCTGCCACCGGGTTGTGGGGGCCAGCGGCAGCCTTACCGGATACGCCGGGGGTATTCCCGCAAAGATAAAACTGCTAAAACATGAGGGGGTGGACCTGGCCCGCCTGTTTGTCCCTAAAAAAGGGACAGCGCTCTAATTTGGCTTATTTCCTGTCCCGTTTTGTTTTGATGAAAAAAAGTATAAATTTAAGGGAAAGGGGTGTATAATAATGATAAATTGCTGATTGAGGAGGCGGGAAAAATATGAGTAAGCTAAACAAAAATTATTTGGGCTTTACCTTTTTGATTATGTTGATTGGCTGGGGGATATGCTTGTTATACAGCTTCAACGGAATTTCGCTAAATGATAACAAATGGCTATATGCGCCCTACTTGTTGGGCGGGTGGTCACCTACCATTGCATCCTATTTATCGTTAAAAAGCAACAGCAAAGTTGCAGATATTAAAGAATGGTTAAAAAATATTTTTGATTTCCAACATAATATTTTTTCCTACCTTATGGTAGTAATTATGGCGGTTATATTTATTTTGCCCCAATGCTTTATTTTTGGGTACGAAAATGGAGCGCCTATTTTTGCAATTATTATTATGGTCCCTATGATGCTTGTTATGGGTGGATTGGAAGAAGCAGGCTGGCGGTATATTCTTCAAACAGAATTTGAAAAAAGGTATTCCTTTACTGTATCGACTATTATAGTTAGTATTATTTGGTGGCTGTGGCATTTACCGTTATTTTATATACAAGGGGTAAGCCAATATGGGCAAAATTATTTTGCGTTTGGCATAAACGTATTAGGGTTAAGTTTTGCTTTGGCAAGTGTAAGAAAAAATACGGGCAGTGTATGGCTTTGTATTTTATTTCACTGTATTGTAAATTCTTTATTGGGGATTTATGTGCTCCATGACAGTGACAGTATATGGGGAAATATAACTGTAGCCGTAATTGTGATTTTATGTTCCTACGCTTTAGTAAAAATTAATGATAAAACAAATATATTTAAACCGAGGCAATAAAAAATAGTTGAACGAAGTGAAACTATTTTTTTGTGCATAAAGCAGGGAGGGCGAATAGCCCGAATCTGCTTGCACATTAGGTTTTTATTGTGAAGCAATAAAAAATAGTTGAACGAAGTGAAACTATTTTTTTGTGCATAAAGCAGGGAGGGCGAATAGCCCGAATCTGCTTGCACATTAGGTTTTTATTGTGAAGCAATAAAAAATAGTTGAACGAAGTGAAACTATTTTTTTGTGCATAAAGCAGGGAGGGCGAATAGCCCGAATCTGCTTGCACATTAGGTTTTTATTGTGAAGCAATAAAAAA
>CAJTSZ010000020.1:20275-24004 GCA_910578755.1 uncultured Oscillospiraceae bacterium
GCGAATAGCCCGAATCTGCTTGCACATTAGGTTTTTATTGTGAAGCAATAAAAAAATAGTTGAACGAAGTGAAACTATTTTTTTGTGCATAAAGCAGGGAGGGCGAATAGCCCGAATCTGCTTGCACATCAGGTTTTTATTGTGAAGCAATAAAAAAATAGTTGAACGAAGTGAAACTATTTTTTTGTGCATAAAGCAGGGAGGGCGAATAGCCCGAATCTGCTTGCACATCAGGTTTTTATTGTGAAGCAATAAAAAATAAATGAGGCAGTAATGGAATTACAGAAGGGGTTGAATTGAGAAAATAAAGCGGAGGTTTGCAAGCATGAAAAAAGTTGC
Organism: uncultured Oscillospiraceae bacterium; assembly: GCA_910578755.1. GTDB lineage: Bacteria > Bacillota > Clostridia > Oscillospirales > Ruminococcaceae > Negativibacillus. The sequence goes on from CAJTSZ010000020.1 coordinate 20,615, forward strand.
TTGTTATTGGATGTTTTTAACTTTAGCAGCAATTATTTTAACAGACAAAATCCATTGCCGTTTTCCACCCGGTTCAGCCGCCAACCAATGGTATAAATAAAACCGTTGGTTGGCGGCTGTGTTTGCTTTTATAACTCACACACTGCATGAAGTTTCTTTAAAACCTCTTTATGGGTTAAACGGCAGGAGCGAAGGTCTACATATTTTAGCTTAGGCAGTTTCAAAAGCAACCGGCAATCCGTAAAATTTGTATTGTAAAGCGACAGTGTTTGCAGGTTTTTACATTCTGCCAGGAAAGAAAAATCCTCCACACAGATTTCGCAGATACGCAGTTCCCGCAAATTTTCCATACGCCCAATGGCAGACCAGCCTTGGAGGCCATAATAGTAAGGCTCTGGGGGAAAGTGCTCCTCCGGCCCGCGAAGGTACGCATAACGCCTTTCATCGTCCCAGCTTTGGACTGTTTTTTCGGACAGGAGAAGATGCAGTTTTTTAACCTGTTTTAGTTTTTTCCCCCAGTCCCAGGCGGTGGAGGGAAGCCGTCCGCCCGATTCCTGCAGGATGGCCAGGGCGATTAGCGGGTGCAGCAAAATACCATCTGCCGGCGGCGTCCGGTACATACCCAGGTCGGCCAGCGCAGTTCCCGGCATCTCCAAACGGTACGGGCGGGGAAAACGGACATCCTCCGGGTTGATGCTTTCATAAAACAACTCCCTTAAAACGGTATTGGCCGCTTTGTAGACCTGGCGTTCCTTATCCCGGCGTAAAGAACGAGCCAATGCTTCTTTGTCCTGATAATTGTCAACATGAATCTGCTCCAGTGCAAAGGGAAATGCCGCCTGTAATTTAAGCAATGCTTCCCGTAACCGAGGGTCGTTTACATGGGGGACGGACAGCAGGGCGTAACGGAGCAGTTCTAAATCCTCCCGTTCCTGCAAAAAGTCCAGCCATATTTCCAGGTGTTCCTTTGCGTCGGGGAAGCGCCCCAAATCATAGAGCAGGTCCCGTTTTTCCCGGCCTTCGGCTTTGTTTAGAAGAAACGCCACCTGTTCCAGTTTCACTTCGCCGCCCATCCTTAAAAGCGGTATGGTAATACAATATGTTGTTGGCGAAAGCGCCGGCAACTGTTCCAGGACGCGCTGCTGCCAACGCTTTGCCAGCGCTTTCCTTTCCACAGGCGTGTGGTACAGCTCATAGACGACTTGGTCAAACAGCCCTGCTTCCCACCGTTTTTCCAAAAACTGTTCGTATAGCTCAGGGTCTGTACGGTACACCAAGTTTGGCAGGCTGCCCACATCTTCCTTTGTGACCCATTCATCCAAAATCCCCCGGATGAAATCCTGGGAAGCCGCTGATAAGGCCGGGAATTTGTCCATACTATCGATTGCCAGAAGCCGTTCATCCTCCGTGGCAGCCTGAGTGTAATGTTTTTGCAGCGTTTCTTCATCGCCATCCAAAAAAATGCCAAACCACCCCATATGATAACCGGCTATTACTTCCCGCAGCCAGCGGGTGTACCAGGAAAGAAAGTCCGGCTCCCTAGGGAAAAATACCCAGGAGCGCTCGTATTCTATGTAGAGGACCCGGCCCCGGTTTGGCCCAGTTACCATCAGGCAGGTGATATAGGTGTCCCCCTGGGAACCAATGGGAATACAGCCCCGTTTCCAGTCCGGAATATCTTTCAGTTCCTCCACATTCCTGCCCGGCGCCAGCCAGGGGAGTTTGTCCGGCTTAATGGGCCAGCCCTCGCTGCCTGTAATTGGGAACAGGCCATAGAAAGGCCCAGCTCCGCCGTTTGCCGCCTGAAGCAGAAAGCTGCGGTAGTCCTCCGGCAGGGAAATTCCTGCTTTCTGTTCAAATTCCTCAATCTCTTTGAGGGAGGCTGGCGGGTTCCATTGATATTTATGACTTTTTGCGCCGAATTGTTTCAGTTGGGCGTCTGTGGCTTTTGCTTTTTCTAACAGTGAGCGCAATTCCTCTAAGGGAAATGGGTTTGGCATAGGTTATACTTCCTTTTTTTCTTTAGTATTACTCAAGGTTGTTCCAAAAGGATTTTTGGTAGCCGTAACATTCCTTAAAAAGTTTTCTTCCAACATACTTATAAAACGAACCGCCGTAATATTCGCCCAATAGCTTGCCATTCTGTCATAACTGCGCGCAAGGGAAAACGCATTTAATGTGCAGAAATTTTTAATTTCTGCACAATCCTTATTTTTTAGGTGAGCATAAATTAAATTTAAAATTTCAACGACATATTCACTGGAATATAAAAATGGCAACCCATTTTCCAACAATGTATTAAACCCGGAGTTCTACTATTACAGGGCGGCAGCTTTGAATGGCCTTATACCCATGGCTGGGAGGAGGGGGAATGCACGGCGTTGGCTGGAATTATTTCCGCCCCAATCTTAAAAAACAGTGTGGCGTACCGCAGGGAAAGGCCCGTTACTATCCTTTATTGGAATTACCGGAACGGTAGCGCTTTAAATTCAGTATGAATATAGCGACCCAAATGGGGACGCAAAGGATATTCAGTATAAACGAAAAAACAGAATGGTTATATGTTTGGTATATCACATCCAACACGGCTTTAATTGAGTAAAGAACCGCGCAGAGAGCGCAAAGTGTCACTGCAAGCAGGCTTGTTTTTTTCATTGCGTTTACCTCCAAAGTATTTATTATTGCAAACGGTGTTCAACCCTTATTCCCGGCGCAGCCCTGCGCCGCGCCGGCCAATGTAATTACCGTTTTATATGTTAACAACAGTCCCAGTTGTAGAGCACCCGGCTGAAATCCAAATTTTCCAGGTCCGCCTGGGGGATAAAGAAGTTAGCCACGCCGCAGTCACCCCACAAAATGGGGTTGCGGCCCTCTTCCTCCATGGAGTCAATTTGCAGCAGCAGGGTGTTAAAGGGGCTGTCCTCGCTTCGGGGGTCCTCCTGGGTGAAGTTAGGGTACCCCAGCATCCAGTGGCCGCCGTTCATGCAGCCGTCGTCCGTTTCTGAAAGGGAATCGTACAGCCAGTCGTAGGCCTCATCGTCCAAAAACTCATAGGAAAGCTGCTGCCCCATATCTACCCCCATTACCTCCTTCACCGCTGCCCGGAAGGCTTCCTCAAAAACCAGGGAACGGTCGTTGGCAAAGCAGTCCTCCCGCTGGGCATGGATGGCCAGCACCTTTTCCAGAGGGCTGACCCTATAGTTATCCACCAGGCCGGGGGCGCCCAGGGCGGACACCTGCTCCGGGGAAACGCTTTCATCCACCTGCAAGTGGTAAACTACCCGGTAGTTTGTTTGCTCTGGGGCAGAACCAAAGTTGCAGCCAAACATATCGTCCAGCCCAATGAAAAATTGAAGCAGGCCGGCTTGGGGGAAGGGCGGGCCCATACTC
>CAJTSZ010000021.1 GCA_910578755.1 uncultured Oscillospiraceae bacterium
CGGGAAGCCCGACCTCACCTTGGGGAGGGCTTGGCCTCACGAAAAAAAGCGTTCCACTTTCCATGGCCATGCAGCTTGCCTGCGGCCCATGGAAATATATACGCTTTTTGAGTGTGGGCAACCGCCAGCCCCACAGCGTGGGGCCACAAGTTCGCAAAGCGAACTTGACATCCTTGGCTATATATGGTACAGTATTAACTGTACTAATAGTTATAGTACAGTTAGTGCCCCGCTTAAAAGGCTGCGGGGCAAAGCAACCACATCTTATTGCGAAATAAAAAAGAAAAGGAGGCGCAGCATGATAAAGCTGGACCTGCAAAGCAGGCTTCCCATTTACGAACAATTAAAGGAACAGATTGTAAAGCTTTCTATGCTGGGGGTTTTGCCCCCCCACGAAAAACTGCCTTCTGTACGCATTTTGGCCCGGGAAATTGGCATAAACCCCAACACGGTGCAAAAGGCCTACCAGGATTTGGAACGCGACGGCATTATTTACACCGTAAGCGGCAAAGGCAGCTTTGTTGCCGACAGCGAAAGCAGCAAGGCTCAAATTCGGGCCAAGGCCCTGCTGGAAGTGGGCCAGGCCACCCGCAAGGCGCTGCTCAGCGGCTGCGGGGAGGCGGAAATTGTATCTGCTGTTACCACTGCCATAAAGGAGGGAAGCCCCCATGATTAAAACAGAAAACCTGACCAAACAGTTTGGCCCCATTACTGCCTTAAGCAATTTGACCACTGAAATTACCAGCGGGCGCATTTACGGCCTGGTGGGCTCCAATGGGGCGGGCAAATCTACCCTGCTGCGGCTGCTTGCCGGCATTTATTCCCCCACCCAGGGCAGTATTACCTTTGATGGCCAGCCCATTTACGAAAACAACAGCGCCAAGCAGGCTATTTACTTTGTTGCCGACGACTTATATTTTCCCCAGGGGGCTACAATGGCTTCCATGGCGGGGTACCTTTGCGGCATATATACAAATTGGAACTGGCAGCGCTACCAGGAACTGACCCGCCTGTTCCCCATACCGGAAAAACGGAAGCTGCAAACCTGTTCCAAGGGGATGAAGCGCCAGGCTGCCCTGGTTTTGGCCCTTTCCGCTATGCCCCAGCTCCTGCTTTTGGACGAAGCCTTTGACGGTTTGGACCCTATTATCCGCGTGGCTTTGCGTAAAATGCTGGCGGACTGTGTTGCCCGCCATAACATGACAGTAATTATTGCTTCCCACAACCTGCGGGAATTAGAGGACGTTTGCGACCAGGTTGGCCTGCTGCACCAGGGGAAAATTATGTTCCAGCGGGAACTGGAGGATTTAAAGCTGGGCTTTTGCAAGGTTCAGGCCGTTTTCCGGCCAATGCCCAGCCAGGAAGAGCTGGATGCCCAGGTAGACATTATGAAAATAGAAACCTCCGGCAGCCTGCTGCACCTTGTTGTGCGGGGCGGGGCCGACCAGGTGCTGCCCGCCTTAGAGGGACTGCACCCCCTAATGTGCGAAGCGGTTCCCCTGACCTTGGAGGAAGTATTTATTTATGAAATGGAGGCTGTCGGGTATGACTACAACAATGTCCTTTTTTAACTGTCCCCCAGGGGGAAAAGGGTTGTTTTTCCATTTGTACCGGGCGGGGATAAAGCGCTGCTTTGGCCTTGGCTGCCTGTACGCCATATTTTTGCAGCTTACCTACACCCTGCCTATGTTTTTCAGCACAGGAAACATCCCCTTTTCTTGGATAGAGAAACCCGTTGCCATTACCACGGCCCAGGGGCTTTTGTCCACCTACTCCGAGGGGGCCATAATTATGACCTCCGCCTTAGTATGCCTGAGCGCCGTTTTATTTTCTACTGTAATTTACAGTTATATGCACAACCGCCGCGGGGCGGACTTTTACCACAGCCTGCCGGCCCCCCGCCCCACCCTGCTGCTGGCCAACTTTGCAGCGGTGTTCACTTGGCTGGCTCTGCCCCTTTTAGTAAGCGGGATTGTTTGCTTGCTGTTTTTCCCAGGGTTTGGGGTGCCTGTAGCCCTTGGGGCCATGATACAGGCTTACTTTACCCTTCATGGCCTGTGGATAGTTACTATTTTTATTTTAATGAGCCTTACCGCCTTTGTTGCCGTAAACGCGGCCACCGTGGTGGAAACCGCCGGCTATGCCTGCGCCTTCAGCGTGATGGGTTCCTTTTTGTACTATATTTGGGCGGTTATGTGCGATATTTCCTTTTCCACCTATCTAACGTCCCCAAGCGTCCTTGTTCCCAATTTGCTTTCCCCCATATTTGCCGCAGCCCAAGCCATTTTAGAGGCGTTTCGCCAAAAGCCCGACCCCCTTCCCTTTGTTCCCCTGGGACTTTGGACCCTCCTTGGTGTGGGGCTGCTGTTTTGGGCCCTTATCTGCTACCGCCGGCGCAACAGCGAAATTGCCCAGCAGTGGGGCTACCAAAGCAGCCTTAGCTTTGGGGTAAAGGTGTTTGCTTCTGTTTTAGGCGCCTTTATTTTAGGGGGCGTATTCCTCCTGTTTATGGACCTGGGGCTTACAACAAACATCCTCCTAAGCGCCGCCCTAGGCGCGCCCTTGGGCTACATTGTGGTGGAGGCCATTACTGCCAAAGGCTTTGACACCATGAAACAGGCTTTGCCTAAAATTGGGGCCGCCACCATGGCTGTTCTTTGCTGCGGCACCTACTTTGCCTTTGGCGGTTTTGGGTTTGACAAAAAGGTACCCCAGCCGGAAAGGGTTGCTGCTGTGGAGTTGGAAGGGCTAAATGACTTTTACGGCTTTATCCGCCTTTCTGATGAGGACGCTCAAACGTTGGAAAACGCCAATAAGTATGTCCACCGCGCTTTCCGAACCCTGCACGCCTTTACCACACCAGAACTGATAGAAGCTGTAACCAATCTGCACCGGGAAACGGTACAGCGGGAGGGTAATTTTAACTACCACACCAGCTTGGAGCTTACCTACCGCCTTTCCCCTGGCGGCACCATGCGGCGCTATCTTTCCCGGATTCCCTTTGAAGGGCTTGCCGCCCTGTGGCAGACACCCGGCTACTTGCAGGCGGCCAATCCTTTTTTTGAACTGGAGCCAGGATATGTTACTTCGGCAGAAGTATTTGACTTTATGCTGGAAAGCAAGGGCCGCCTGACAGAGGCCCAAACTGCCCAGCTTATTACCGCTATCCGCCAGGATTTGGAGGAGCAGACTTTGGAACAAGCCCTGGACAGCCAAACCAACCGGGAGGTGGGCATTGTTCGCTTCTATTTAAAGGACAATAAGCAAATTTACCAGGAAACGGGCAATTTGTTCCATTACACGGAGGCCTTTTTCTACCTGCGGCCCCAGTGCAAAAACACTATGGCCTTAATGGAACAGTGGGGCTACAGCGGCTGGGAACTGGAACACTCCGTCCAAAAGGTGGAGGCATTGGAAATTATCCCTCAAGGCATTAGCCCCCGGGTTTCCATGCTATTCCCCCAGTGGGAGGACTACGGCTACTATGAAAAAGGCATAGTGGAGGAAAACAGCCTGCAAATTACCGACCCTGCTGCCATTGCAGATATTTTAAATAGTTCCACCCACCTGCGAAACACCACCCAGGGGGGCCAAAATTTAATTTATATTCATCATACTGGAACATTTTACCAGCCAGGGGGCCAAAGCACCACCGTATATATTAGCAATGACCAGCTAACCCAGCTGTGCAAGGCCCATAACATTAACGCCACTTATGTGCTGACCGCCCAGGACTGCGAAGCCCTGCTGCAAGCCAACGGCGGCGAAAAGTTCCCCCTGGCCAGCAACCTGTACGACCCGGATATTCGGGAGGAATGGTTTAAAAACAACATTTCCCTTGGGGAATACTGTGAGCAGCACCTGCCCCAGCTTTTGGAGGGAAAATCCCCCGCCGCCCGGGAGGCCATGTACCACACGCCCTTTTTAAGCCAGGACGGCATTCTGCTGTACGAAGAAGCACAAATTGGGCGGTACCTTCCCATTGAAGAAATCTACACAATGGAAATGGTAACAGCCGTGCAGGTAGATTAACCTTATTTGCTTTCTACTATATTCATCTATACGCAAAACCGCCGGAGCAGCCAAGGCTGCCCGGCGGTTTTGTGTTTGGAAGCATTGGGGTTGGGATTACTCCTGCTGGGGTAAAAGGCTTTCCAAAGTAAGCAAGTACATCGCGGCTAAAATCTCTTTCCAAAAAACGGGCAGAAGCAGCAGCAAATCCAAAGGCTGCTCCTCCCCTGTAATTATTGCCTTTAGCCGCTGGTAAATTAGGCGGATTACCTTGGGGGTATCCACCTTGGAAAGCTCCCCCGCCGCCTTGCTCAACTTTTTGACGCCCACTGCCCCCTCTATATCCAGAGGTTCCACCTGGGCAAAGGCGTTGGTTAGTAAGGCGTTAAAGTCCTCAAAACGGTACTGCTCCGTGGGCTCCACCTCCAGGGCGGCCCCGCAGTATTCCGCTGCCATGGTAATGGCCTTGCCTATGGTAAAGGGCTCCTTTTGTTGGTTTTTGCTGCGGAAATCCCGGTAAAGGCGGCGGCGCAGCAGCTTTTCCAAAGCAGCGCACAGCCCCGGCTCGTGGGAACTGGCTTTGGCTGCCAGTTCTGCCGCCGCCGGGTACAGCCTGCGGGTGTTGGACTCGCAGCTTTGGGCGGGAAAGGCATACAACCACCCGGCCAGGCGGCCAAAGGCTTTCATTGCGTCCAAATAGCCTAGGGCCATATTGCGCTGGGCGGTGCCTTTTTCAAAAAGAATAAAGGGGCCCAAGGGCCAGCGGGGCTGGATTGTTGTTATTTGGTACGCCCCTGCCTTCACCCGCCTGGTAAGGCCCACAGAGTGCAAATCTACAGCAATGACAACCTCTGCGCCCATATCAATAGCCAGGTTAATGGGCAGGTTGTCGTAATAGCCGCCGTCAATGTACTGGGCATCCCCAATTTCCTTTATTTTAAAGGCGGGGAAGCAGGCGGCGGAGGCCAGCAAATATTCCGCCACCATGCCCTTGGGAATATCCCCCTTACGCAGCTCCAAAGGCTTCATGGAGGGGTACTCCACTGTAATTAGGGCAAAATCCACAGGGGAGGCCCGCAGCTTTTCTTCATCTACCAAACGGCGGATCATATCCTCCAGGGGGGAAATATCCGCCCCACCCTGGCGCAAAGCGTCCTTAATAAAGGTGCGCCACACGGTACGGTCGTCCAGGGAGGGCAGTTTTTCCTCGTCCAGAACATCCCGCATCACCTCCTTGGAGGTAATGTTTTCCCAAAGGCTTTGGGCCACATCATAATCCCCCTGGACCATTAGTGCGCCGTTTAAGGCCCCCACAGAGGCCCCGGTAACAATGTCCCAGGAAATGCCCAGTTCCTTCATAGCGCGCCACACGCCAATTTGGTAAGCCCCCCGGGAACCGCCTCCCGCTAAAACCACTGCTGTTTTTGCCATGTTTTGCTTTCCCCCTTGCAGCCTGTTTATTGCCGTTTTTGTTCATATTACCACAGGAAAAGGGATATTAAAAGAAAACTTTGGAAGTTTTCTTTTAATATTATGTAAACAGGGCCCAGGGGAGTTTTGCGGTTGGGGGCGGCTAATGTTTTTGACAAGTATAACAAAATTTGCTATACTGCCTATAATAAGTATAAAATGGGAGGAAATATGCAATGCAGGCTTACGATATTGGCTTATTTATTAAAAATGCCCGGGAAAGTTTGGGCATTACCCAAAACCAGCTTTGCCTTGGTATTTGTGACCGCATTACCCTTTCCCGCATAGAGCAGGGAAAACAGGCGCCTTCCAATCATGTTTTTGGGAAATTGATGGAGCGCCTGGGCCTGCCGAAAAGCCGCTGCCAAATCCTCATGAATCCGCAGGACTTTGAAATTGCCCAATTACAGCGGGAAATTACAAAGCGGAACATAAGCGGGGACTACCCCAATGCCCTGGAAAAAATAGCCCAGCTGGAACAGCTTTGCGCTGGCCTGGACGAGCCCAGCCGCGCCCTTGTAAACCAGTATTTGCTGCGGGCCAAGGCCCTGGCCGGGTATTATGAGGGGGAAGAGCACAAGCAGTACAGCCTTGCCGCCAAAAGGGAAATGCTGCTGCAGGCTTTGGAAATAACCTGCCCCGGCATTACCCTGGAAACCATGAAAGCTTACCTGCTGGGGGAGGAGGAGGCCAAAATAATAAACCAGCTGGCCATTACCCATTCCGAGGAGGGCAACCGGCAAAGGGCCATGGAAATTTACCGCCAGCTGCTGAAGTACATACAAAGCCACCTGGCCTGCAGCGAAATAAACGACGTGATGCTGCCCTTGACCGCCTACAACTACTCACGGCTGTTGGGACGGGAGCAGCGCATAGAGGAAGCCATTGAAATTGCGGAACTGGGCCGCCGGTGCTGCATACGGAGCAACAAGTGCCGTATGCTGGGCGGGCTGCTGCTGAACCTGGCCTGCTGCTACCATGACCTGGGGGACGATGAAAAAAGCAAGGAATTCCTTGTAGAATCCTACTACGTTTACAAGGTTATGGAAAAGCCCCACAGCTGCAAGCTGGTTAAAGACTATGCCTGGGAAACCTTTCAGCTGGAAATAGACTAAATACCATCATCTACTGGGTCATTGATGTAGTCGCAGAGGGAAGGCAGGTTTTCCTGGGGTTCATTTTCGTACTGTTCCGAAAGCCTGGGGCCGTTATTAGCTTCGGGCTTTCCCCGGTTTCCCGGGCCAGGGCGGGCTGGGCCATAGTAAGGCAGAGGGCCAATGCAATAAACAGGGATGGCAGTTTCTTTTTCATAAGTATCCTTCCTTTGTAAATTTTGTATTTTGTTTTCATCATAAGCAGGGGTTTGGCCTTTTGTCAAGAGTCGTTTTATGAACGCCGGGTGTTCATAAAACGACTCTTGATTTTGGGAGAAATACCAGTTATTATGATGGTAGGAGCTCCAGAAAGTAAAAAATAAGTTTTTAATAAGGGGATACAAAAATGAAAAGAATTTTCACTTTTCTGTTAGCTTGTATGATGTGTTGCTCTGCCTCCATATCTGTTGCTGCTTCTGAAACGAAAATCAACCCACCCATGATTGACGATTCTGCTTTTGTTTACGAAAAAGCAGAATATGCCAACACGAGGGCAATAAGAGAAGAGCAAGAACCAAACGAAGGTGCTGCCAATGCAGATATTATCAATGTTGGCGATACAATGACTGGAACTATTGGCAATTCTTCTGATATTGACCGTTTTAAATTAGTACCAACTACCACCGAAACAATAACAATCACCCTGTCTGGTCCATCCGGAACCAGCTATGACTACGATTTGTGGCTTCAAGACAAATCCGGTAACGAGTTGAAAAGATCTGCGGAAAGTGGCTCTAATGGTTCTATTACATATACTGTTAGTAAAGGTGTTACCTATTACATTGTGGTAAACAGTGCAAAGGGTTATGGACCAAGCTATACTGTAAAAGTAAAGGGCGACAGTTCCTCTTCATCCTCTGGTTCTTTGGGCATCAGAAGGTTCACACAAGAAAATAGAAACTGGTGCTGGGCTGCTGCTGTACAAATGATGTGTAATTATGAAACTGGAAGTTATCCCACTCAAAGTGCTATAGTTACACAAATTTATGGCAGCGCAGTAGACAAAACCGGCACCCCTTCAGACCAGGTAAAAGTTTTAAAATGGTACGACTCCTCTGCATTTAGAAACGCAGACTATTGGGACGCCAGTACAGAAGCTTACTTCAACAAATACGTTGTAGCAAACTATAACAAGGGCCATGCCACCACATTGGCTTGCACAACCACAAGCGGTACTGGCCATGCTCTTGTTGTTGACGAAATTAGTGGAAGTTATGTAACACTGATAGACCCATGGGCAAACGTGAGTAACCATCGTGTAACCAAACAAACCTTACTTAACGACGGGTTTTATTGTTCGGCAGTTGGCGCTAATGTACGCTCAATGGCCTGCACAGTATATTAATGGAAAACAGATAAAAGGAGGAAAAGATTATGATAAAAAAAAGAGTAATTTCAATTGTTGCAGCTGTTGCTGCTGTATCCGCAATCACCTTGGTTTCCGTTGCTTCCGAAGACCCATGGAAGCAAATTGAAAATAATTACTACAGCACCAACCTTACAAGAAGTGCTATGGCTAATGTTGAGGATTCTGAAATACTTATGGGTAGCCAAATCATTCCAAATACAATAACCAAAATGTATACCAGTGAAAACCTAAACAGTAAGGCAGGCATTGCAAATTTTGTACAAAAAGTAAATGAAAACGGCTTAATGCAATCCTTAAAGGATGAAGATGTGTACCTTGCCACTGTGGAAGGGCCTGCCGACCCTATTCCAGGTACAGCAATTATTCGTAACAACGAAGTGGTTCAGGTAATGATAGCAAACGAAGGGGAAATGTATCAGTTCAAATTTTCTGACGTTGACAAGCGGGCCATGGATGCCGCTTTGGATTTAGATAAAACCACCGCTTGCTTTATTTCCTTAGATGGTTTTATGAGGGGCATCCTTTTAAATGACGGTACCACCCAAATGGTAAAACCCCTTGGCTTTTACCGTGACATTTTAGACACCGATACCGTTTACACCGTGGAAGAATTGCTGAATGCTTTGGAAGAGAACAAAGAAACCTTAACCGCCTTTGAAGAAGTAAACAGAAACCTTGACCCGGAAAAGCCAAACCCTGTTTTAGGGTAATATGCCAAAAGGCCAGACAGTAAAAACTTTCTGGTCTTTTTTATAACGAAATGGAGGAAACACCATGTTTAAAAAGCTTCTTGTTGCCCTGTTATGTATGCAGCTGCTCCTTGCAGGCTGCTCCCCAAGAACTGGGGAGGAACCTGTGGAGGAAAAAGAGCCGGAAACCACCGTGGAAGAAGAAGCCCCTGTTCCGGAAGAAAAACCGCCGGAGCAGCCTGCAGCGCCCCAAACGCCGCCAGCCCAGCCAGACCCTGTTCCCCAACAGCCCTCCGCACCCCAGCCGCAACCCGCACCCAAGGAGGAAGCCCCTGTTGTACAGGAAAAAGAGCCGGAGCCCCCTGCAAATACTGCCGAACAATTTGATGTTGCCCTGTTGGACTCTTTTAAATCCTCTTCCACATTAAGTATAGATGGCTCCGGCTATTCTATCCGTTTCGATGTAGACGGAACCTCCTTCGACCCCTTTATTGACGATTTAAAGGACATTCTGGAGGGCCAACAGATAATTCCTGCCCTGTCCGAAAAACAAAAAGAAGCTTACAGCAAAAAAGATACCTCACCAGATGGCTTTAAGGTACGCCTTATCAGTGAATGGTTTAACTATGAACTATATATTTTTGATGGTTTTGGGGAATACAAAAGTTCCGGGAAGTCTATCTTTTTTACCTGTAACTCGGAAATTCTGGAGGAAGTAAAAAGCCTTATGGAACGCACCCCCGGCGACAGAGGCCCCGACCACAACAAAAACCTTGACCCCAAAAAGCCCGACCCCGCTATGGGCTAAACAGAAAAAGACCTTTCCCTTGCGGGCTGACCTTTTTAATCTTTTATTGACTGCCACCAATATTTCACAAAATACCACTTGATTTTGGGAGAAATACCAGTTATTATGATGATAGGAGCTCCAAAACAATAAATTTCTACATAAGGGTTGATGAAGTGAAAAATTTTACTCTATGGTTTTTCGTATGCGCTGCACTATGCTTTTCAGGGTGCAGTGACAGCCACTTAAACGCAAAACCAGCAGAACCGCCGCCCCATATAACAGAGGATGCTGCTTTGGAAAAGGAACCAGAGATGGAAACAGAGGTGGAACCAAGTTCTCCGTTTATTCTTCCAATTTCCTCCCAAGATTTTACCATTTATGAGGAACATCCACTGGGAATTGGTTCAACAGACGGCATTTTTCTTACATCCTTGGAGGGCGCAGACCCTTTCTCCTTTTATGGTACAGATATTTTAGCAACCGCAGACGGAACAGTAGTTGAAATTTGCACCGAGTATGTCCCCGGCACTGGTTTTGGGAAATACATTGTGCTGGAGCATGAGGACGGTTTCCGTTCCACCTATGGCCATTGCAGTGACATTTCTGTTTCCGTTGGCGACCAAGTAAAGCAAGGGGACAAAATAGCAGAAGCAGGTTCTACCGGCGCTACGGATAGGGCTGGGTGTTATTTTGAAATCTCCAAGGATTCTGTTCCTGTTTCATTATCCCAATATTTTGGTGATTAAAAGAAGAATAAAATTTATGATAATGAGGTTATAAGATGAAAGTTTTAAAATGTATTTTGGTTGCTTCATTATGTATGGCATTAAGCATACCAGCCTTGGCGCAAAGCCCCGTTATTAATGATGAAAGCGGCCCGCAAGCAACACCAATTTCCGAGGAAGAACGGTTTAGCATAAACCCAAGAGGATGATATTCTTTTGACGCCAGCCGTTTTTGTCTTGCTTGCTTTAGTCCTTATATGGGGAGTTATTTGCAAAATGCATTATAAAGTTCCCTAATTAGGCTAATGCCAACGCATATATATTTTCCCAAAAAGGCCAGTTTCCCTGTGGGCTGGCCTTTTTAATCTTTTATTGGCTGCCACCAATATTTCACAGAATTCCTCTTGATTTTGGCGGAAGTTCCAGTTATTATGATGGTGGGAGCTCCAGAAAGTAAAAATGCAAAATAAGCTTATTATGCAGCCAATAATCATGGGGGTTATTATTATGACAAAAATGATGGTTTCTTCTTTTCGCCAAGTGTTGGCTTCTACATTTTTAAAAGTACTGCTGTTGTTTTTGCTCTCTGTCCCTGTTTTTTACTTTATTGATGTTGCCACATCAAAGGGTGCCAATGATAGCATAGTTTATCTGAATCTTGGCCTGCGGGCCCTGCGCTTTTTGCTGGTTGGCGCCCTTTGCTGGTTGACTGGCCGCAAAAACAAGGGCCTTTTCCTGCAAAACCCGGAGCAGTGCAAAAAAATCCTAAAGGTATTTGCCGCGGCTATTGTCCTGTGCCTTATATTTCACTTTGATGGGTTTTTTGCCCATTTATATGGCAAGGTTTCCAATATGATAGGGGTTTATACCAATGCAGAGTCCCATCTATTTCTCAGCGTATTGTGGGAACAGCTGTTTAACGGGGATTTGCTTTGGAGTGTTCTTTTGTGCTTTCCCCTGCTGTTTGCGGGGAACCTTAGCAAAAAGCAAGCCTAAGTATCCTTCTTTTGTAAAACTTGTATTTTGTTTTCATCATAACCAGGGTTTTGGCCTTTTGTCAAGAGTCGTTTTATGAACACTGGATGTTCATAAAACGACTCTTGATTTTGGGAGAAATACCAGTTATTATGATAGCAGGAGCTCCAGAAAGTAAAAATGCAAAATAAGCTTATTATGCAGCCAATAATCATGGGGGTTATTATTATGACAAAAATGATGGTTTCTTCTTTTCGCCAAGTGTTGGCTTCTACATTTTTAAAAGTACTGCTGTTGTTTTTGCTCTCTGTCCCTGTTTTTTACTTTATTGATGTTGCCACATCAAAGGGTGCCAATGATAGCATAGTTTATCTGAATCTTGGCCTGCGGGCCCTGCGCTTTTTGCTGGTTGGCGCCCTTTGCTGGTTGACTGGCCGCAAAAACAAGGGCCTTTTCCTGCAAAACCCGGAGCAGTGCAAAAAAATCCTAAAGGTATTTGCCGCGGCTATTGTCCTGTGCCTTATATTTCACTTTGATGGGTTTTTTGCCCATTTATATGGCAAGGTTTCCAATATGATAGGGGTTTATACCAATGCAGAGTCCCATCTATTTCTCAGCGTATTGTGGGAACAGCTGTTTAACGGGGATTTGCTTTGGAGTGTTCTTTTGTGCTTTCCCCTGCTGTTTGCGGGGAACCTTAGCAAAAAGCAAGCCTAAGTATCCTTCTTTTGTAAAACTTGTATTTTGTTTTCATCATAACCAGGGTTTTGGCCTTTTGTCAAGAGTCGTTTTATGAACACTGGATGTTCATAAAACGACTCTTGATTTTGGGAGAAATACCAGTTATTATGATAGCAGGAGCTCCAAAAAATAAACGAATACCCTTTATTTACTAAGATATAGGAGTGATTTTAAATGAAAAAGATGATTACTATAGCCCTTGCAGCAGCTATGGCTATGAACATAACAGTAAGCGCTTTTGCCGGCGCTATGGTACCTGCTGCGCAAGAAGCAGATGAAATTCAGCCACGTGCAGGCCAGTGCATGGAATGTGGCAGAGGTGAAATGTCCCATATTAGAACAGTTAAAGATGACTGGTGCTTTGTTGCATATGTAGGATGCCAAAATGGAGCAACTGACCATAGGGATAAAATGTATGAAAGAGGCATAATAAATGCCTATCGGTGCACCCACTGCGGTATAGAAGAGGTTCATACCTATACAGAAGAGAAAATTGACTGTCCATACTTTTAATGAATAGAGTAAATGGGGTTTCCAGCTGTGCTGGGGCCCCATTTTCAAATTGTGCAAATTCCCTCTTGATTTTAACAGTAATTCCAGTTATTATTATAATATAGATGTCGTAATTTCTGTTTTTTTGGCGAAAGGAGGATTTATATGTTAATAAAAACTGTAGTTGGCGCTACCTTGGCACTGGCAATTACTGCTGCCCCTGTAGGAACCGCACCGGCAAAGCCTGCGGGAAGTACAGCCCTCATAACCGAGGCGGCGGCACAAACCACAGAACTGCCTTACGAAACCCTTGGCCTGCGCCTAAGAACTGTATAGCCAGAAGTTCCCAAAACCCCACCCCCGCCGCAGGCAAACAACCTGCAAGCGGGGGTGGGGTTTTAATGTGTTATTGGTTTACCCATAGGGGCGCTGCCTACAGCTTACTTACAAAACCCGTCGATGTACCCGTCCAGGGCGCCTTGTATAATTTCCAGGGCACGGGCTTTGCCTTCTACCTCGTTCACCGCGGTTTCCTTGCCTTCCAGGGCTTTGTACACCCGGAAGAAGTGGGACATTTCGTCAAAAATATGGGTGGGCAGCTCGGAAATATCCTTGTAGGTGTTATAGGTAGGGTCGTTAAAGGGGATAGCAATAATTTTTTCATCGTGGCTGCCGTTATCTATCATGGAAATTACGCCAATGGGGTAACAACGCACCAGGGTGAGGGGTTCAATCTCCTCGGAGCAAAGGATAAGCACATCCAAGGGGTCCTTATCGTCACCGTAGGTACGGGGGATAAAGCCGTAATTTGCCGGGTAGTGGGTAGAGGTATACAGGATGCGGTCCAGCATGATAAGGCCGGTTTCCTTATCCAGCTCGTACTTTTTCTTGCTGCCCTTTTTAATTTCCACAACAGCAATAAAATCGTCAGGGGTAATCCGTTTGGGGTTAATATCATGCCAAATATTCATAGTTATCCCTCTCTGTGTTAAAATTTAAGAACTGTTTTTTTCATTATATCCGTTTTGGTGGAAAATAGCAAGAACAAGCTATTGGCCGGGAGTATTTACCTATGCAGTTAAGGGAAGCCAAAGGCAAATTTGCGGTAACTTCTCCTATTTTTTAAATTGATTCAATGGGGCCTCCCAATTAAACTTTTTTCCCCAGTGAAAACGCCGTTGTTGCCAATTTAGCGGGGATACCCGCTGAATAGCTTTCTTTTAGCTAAAAAGCATAGGGCCAAAAGCAGCCAAACATCTACAAAAAGAAACCCTTGCCAGCAAAGCAAGGCTTTTGCTGGCAAGGGTGGGGTTGTTACGGTTTCAGCCCCCGCAGGTATTCCCCTGTGGAACGGGGAATTTCAAAGGTGCCGCCCATAATGCCGGAAAAGGAGAGGTACCAGTTGTTGTCCTCCGGGTTATAGTCTTCATCCGGCTCCAAGTACAAGGTGGCGGTCAGCAGCAGCTCCTCCTGGGTGGAGGCGCCTTCCAGCACCGTTGGGGTAGGGGTTTGGTAAAATTCCACAGTGCAAACTTGGAACACTTCATACTGGGGCAGCGGCTCTAATTCCCAGTGAGCAGGGTCGGAGAGAACACTGAAAAGCTGGGCAAGCTGCTGGGGGTCTGTAATGTGGACATAAGAGGAAGAATCGTCCCCGGCGCGAATAATAACGCTTTGGGTTTTTGTAAAGCCATCGGCCGTTTTCATGCTTGTGTTTCCTTGGCCTTCTTTGTTAAAGGAAAGCCTTATATCGCCAACGCCGTTTGTCAGCACAATTTGGTTTTCCGTAGGATAGGGGCTAAATGCTGCTTTGGAGTAAGCTTCGTCGTTTACTGTTACACTGCCAATGCCGTGGTTTGGCTGGGAAAGGGAGTAGTACTCCTCAACTGCGCCAGTAAAGAACAGCTCAACCTCGCCAACGCCAGATTCTACCCTAATTTTGCCTCGCATATCCCCCTGCAGCACCACATTGCCCACACCGTTTTCCACAGAGAGCTTCTGCAATACTGTAAGGTTTGTTCCAACAGTTTCCCCAACGCCTCCTTGGACTTCCAAAGAGTTGGTGGTAACATCCGCAATGGTCATGGTGCCAACCGCGGCGGCAACCTCCAGTGCATCGCAGGTAATGTCCCGAATCTCCCCAGTACCAATCACATCCTCTATGGAAACTTCCTCTAAATGGTTTTCAAAGGGTACAGTTACCACAATGTGCCCTTTAGGGAGAGTAACCAGTTTTTTATGGGGCTTACGGTATTTTATTTTTAGTTCCCCATTGTTTACTTCCTGGGAAAAGTAGCGTTCGTCAATGCCGGAGGTGGAAATGGAAAATGCTTCCCCCTGCTGTAGTACAAAGTTTGCCGGACCAACTTCTGCGTCTACTTTGTAGAAGGAGGACAGGGTTTTTTCATCGAAAGGAATATCTTTAAGGCCCTGTTCCATGGAGCTGCTGCGCAGAGGGGGCCAGGTTCCCCAAAATTCAGTTTCGTCAATATGCCATTGGCCGTCGCTGTAATAAACAGGCCGTAAATTGCCGCCCAGCAGCCAGCCTAAGCCGGATAATAAGGTGCCCAGCAAAGCAAGGCCCAAGCCAACGGCAGTCACTTTTTTCAGCAAGGTCATAATTACTCCTCCACTTTCTTTTTATTAAAAATAAAGCGCCATAAAATAGGTATGCCCCGGGTAAATAGCCAAAAAGCGCCGCAGCCCAGCAGTAAAAACGAGCCAAGGAAAAACAGGCTGACGCCAAAAGATAAAATGCCGGTGGGAATGCTTAAGCTCATTATGGAAAAAGCAGCGACAAACAGGGCGCCGCCAACCACAGCAAAAGCAAACAGCAAAGCCAGCAGAGTGACCAGCAGAGTGACCAGCAGGGAAAACCAAACAGGGAAGCTCAGCACCAAAACAACGCCCGCCAAGCACCCCACCGAGGCAGCCTGAGCACTTCCGGGGCCTTGGGGCGCAGCCTGCCCCAGCTGTTCCTCGTAATCTGCAATAATTTTTGCAGCCGCCTCCTTGGGGGAGCCCAGCTCCGCACTGGCGGCTTCATCGTCCCCGCGCTCCTCAAAGTATTCAATATAATATACCAGGGCAGCCTCCCTTTCGTTTAGGGGCAGGCGTCCTAAGTAGGAGCGCAGCTCGTTAATATAAGCCTCTCTTGTCATTGTACCGTTCCTCCGTTCATAAGGGTATCTATTTTGTCCCGAAAGCCGTTCCACTGTTTTAAAAAGCCCTGAAACTGTTCCCGCCCGGCAGGGGTAATGGTGTAATAGCGGCGGTTGCGTCCCTGATAGGGCTGGTCGTAGGTTTGCAGGTAACCGTCCTTTTGCAGCCGCCTAAGCACAGGATACAAGGTGGATTCCGAAACATCCATAATCTGCTTTACCTCCTGGGTCAGCTTGTAGCCGTAGGCATCTTCTTTTATTACAACGGCCAGCACGCAGGCTTCCAGTAAAGCGGAACCAAGCTGAAATGCCACAAAGCGCCCTCCTTTCTACCTTCTTACTATAGTATGCGCTTCAACTGTACATACTACAATATTGTTTCTTTATCTATATTATATTTAATATAATATAGATTGTCAATATAGTATTATCGAAAAATTTTGTTCTATCAATTTATGCCCCACGCTGCGCCTAGGGGGAAATATGCCTTGGGTTTTAAAATCCATATTTTGCATAGAATAATTTTTTCTGTAATGTAGCTAATGTATGTTTAACTGCAAACTTAAGCAATGGCTCTAAGGTAGAACTCAATCCAGGCAATATTATAAACAATCATATATAATTAGCGAGGTGGCTATGAAACCGGCTGTAAAACAAGCCCTTTTAGGCGGCGCAATGCTTTTGGCAGTTTGGCTTGCGGGGCTGTGTGAGCGCCAAATGGTAAACACCCAGTTTATGCTCAGGTTAAGCAAAATCAACGGGGGGGAGAACTGCTGCTGCCGGTTTTCCTCTCCTTAGTCAGCGGGACGACTGTTGGGCTCCTTGCCTAGCTTGGGCAGGAGAAAAAAACTGCCCAAGCTAGGTGGCCTGCCCTTGCTTTTGCCTTGGCCCAGCCGGTGGCGTCCATGGGGTTCTTCTTAAATCCCAACTTTGGGGATGTGGCGCTTTGGCTGAATACTTGGCTGTACAGCCCCACGGGAATGCGGCTGTTCGCCTTTTTGGCAGGCGCTTTCCTTATAAATCTGCGTCCTCCCCCAAATACCTTTAGGGGTTCTCCGGCTTCAACCCTTACAGTGGATACCGCTGTAAGGGTTTTTTGCTACAGCGAAAGTCCACCCACAGCATAATGGGTATTCCCGTTGAATAGCGTTTTCTTTCCCCTTTTCTTGCACTGTAGTAAGGAAGTTGGGCATGGCCCAACTTGCTAATTTTCAGCGGGATACCGCTGTAAATTTGGGGCCTGGGGCAACCCCCGCCTTTTCCCCATTTTACAAAGCAAAAAACCAGCCCCAAAGGGCTGGTTTTTTTGCTTTTATTTGCCGCAGCAATGTTTGTACTTTTTGCCGCTGCCGCAGGGGCAGGGGTCGTTGCGACCAACTTTTTTGCCTTTGCGCACGGTGGTTTGGCCCACAGTGCCGTCGCCGCTGGTTTCGGTAGGCTTGGCAACCTGTTCCCGCTTGGGCTGCTGGTCGCCGGGGCCTGCTTTGCGGAATTCCGCAAACAGCAGGATTTTTACAGTGGCCTCCTGAATGCTGGCAATCATCTCGTCGAACATATCGAAGCCTTCCATACGGTATTCCACAACCGGGTCCTTTTGGCCGTAGGAACGCAGGTAAATGCCCTTTTTCAGCTCGTCCATGGCGTCAATGTGGTCTATCCACATGGTGTCCACTTCTTTCAGCAGAACAATGCGTTCAATTTCACGCATTAGCTCTTCCCCAAGGGCAGCCTCTTTTCTGGCGTAATGGGTAGTCATCCGTTCCAAAATCTGCTCTTTCAGCTGGGCACGGTCAAGGGTTTTCAGCTTTTCCTGGTCCTCGCTGAGCAAATCTCCAGCTACCACGCCAACAAAGTGGGTTTTCAGGCCGGCAATGTTCCAGTCGGCTGGCTCCACGCCCTCTGGCATATAGTGGTTGATGGTGGCGTCCACCGTTTCCTTCATCATGGAAAGGATATTGTCCTTCAGGTTTTCCCCTTGCAGCACCTTGTTGCGCTGGCTATAGATAATTTCGCGCTGTTTGTTCATAACATCGTCGAACTGGAGCACGTTTTTACGGATGCCAAAGTTCCTTGCCTCA
Organism: uncultured Oscillospiraceae bacterium; assembly: GCA_910578755.1. Taxonomy (GTDB): domain Bacteria; phylum Bacillota; class Clostridia; order Oscillospirales; family Ruminococcaceae; genus Negativibacillus. Next base: position 17,656 of record CAJTSZ010000021.1, read on the forward strand.
ATTTTTGTTTGGGCCGATTCAATGGTGCCGGTGAGGATTTTATTTTCAATAGGCATATCCTCTTCAATTTTTAAGGTTTCCATAAGGTTGGTAATGCGGTCGCCGCCAAAGAGGCGCATTAGGTCATCGTCCAAGGAAAGGAAGAACCGGGAAGCGCCGGGGTCGCCCTGACGGCCGGCACGGCCGCGGAGCTGGTTATCAATACGGCGGGATTCATGGCGCTCGGTACCAATAATAAACAGGCCGCCGGCCTCCCGCACTTTGCCCGCCTCTGGTTTAATTTCTTCCTTAAACTGCTCTACCAGTTCGCTGTAGCGTTTTCTTGCGCCAATAATTTCCTCATCATCGGTATCGCCAAAGCCGGTGGCCTCGGTAATGAGGTTTTCGTAAAAGCCTTCTTTGCGCATTTTGTTTTTGGCCATAAATTCGGCGTTACCGCCCAACATAATGTCGGTACCGCGGCCTGCCATGTTGGTGGCAATGGTTACGGCGCCAAGCTGGCCTGCCTGGGCTACAATTTCCGCCTCTTTTTCATGGTACTTGGCGTTGAGCACCTGGTGAGGAATACCTGTGCGCTTTAATTTTTCGCTGAGCAGTTCCGATTTTTCAATGGAAACTGTACCAACCAGCACCGGCTGGCCCTTCTTATGGCATTCCTGGATTTGTTCGATTACCGCATTGTACTTGGCGTTTTCGTTTTTATAAACAACATCGGATAAATCCTTACGAACAACCGGCTTGTTGGTGGGGATTTCAATAACATCCATGCCGTAAATTTCGCGGAACTCGTTTTCCTCTGTCATGGCGGTACCGGTCATACCGCTAAGCTTATCATACATACGGAACAGGTTCTGGTAGGTAATGGTAGCCAAGGTTTTGGATTCCCGCTTTACGTCTACCTTTTCCTTGGCTTCAATGGCCTGGTGCAGGCCCTCGCTGTAGCGGCGGCCGTTCATAATACGGCCGGTAAACTCGTCAACAATCATAACCTCGCCGTCTTTTACAACGTAGTTTACATCCCGGTGCATGGTGCCGTGGGCCTTAATGGCCTGGTTAATATGGTGCTGAATGGTGGCGTTTTCCATATCCATCAGGTTTTCCAGGTTAAAATACTGCTCCGCCTTGCGCACGCCCCGCTGGGTAAGGGTGGCTGTTTTTGCCTTTTCGTCTACAATATAGTCGGCATCCTCGGCGGCGGCGTCATCGTCCACCTCGGCCTTGCTGTCCAACTCTTTTACCTTGGTCATAGTAAGGGTGCGGGCAAAGCTGTCGGCCACTTTGTATAAATCGGTAGATTTATCCCCGCGGCCGGAAATAATCAACGGGGTACGGGCCTCGTCAATTAAAATGGAATCCACCTCATCCAATACGGCAAAGTGATGGCCCCGCTGCACCCGGTTTTCCCGGTAAATTTGCATATTATCCCGCAGGTAGTCGAAGCCGAACTCGTTGTTGGTGCCGTAGGTAATGTCGCTTTCGTACGCTTCCTTGCGCTCGTCGGCGGGCATATCGTGGTACACCAAGCCAACGGTGAGGCCCAAAAAGCGGTACACCTTACCCATCCATTCGCAGTCACGCTTTGCCAGGTAGTCATTGACGGTAACAACATGGACGCCTTTTCCTTCCAGGGCGTTGAGGTAAACAGGCAATGTTTCCACCATGGTTTTACCTTCACCTGTTTTCATTTCCGCAATGCGCCCCTGGTGCAGCACAATGCCGCCTACAATTTGTACCGGGAAGTGCTTCATCCCCAGTACGCGCCAGGAAGCCTCCCGGCAGGTGGCAAATGCCTCGGGAAGGATATTGTCCAAGGTTTCGCCTGCCTTTAGGCGTTGTTTTAATTTGGGCGTCATTTCCTTTAATTCCTGGTCGGACATTTTTGTAAACTGCTCTTCCAGGGCCAGCACCTTATCCCGAATGGGGTAAATTTTCTTTAATTCCCTTTCCGAATATGTGCCAAAGATTTTATTTAATAATCCCATTTGCGTACACCTCAAATATTTCTTCTTTTCTATATCTTAACCCTAAGCCAGCCGGGCGCTGCCCTGGGTTTTTGTTGCATTGGTACTGAATATTTTACCCCCTTACCGCCTTTTTGTCAAACGGGCAAAGGCGGTTGGCGGCGCTGGTATTTAAACAATTTATGTCGAAACAATAAACCTTTTCCCCTGCTTCCCATAGTTGGGAAAGGGCCCGGCAATTCCTTCCCTGCCGGGGCTGGCTTGCCCTTACTTTAGGGGGAACTGCACCCAGCGCAGCACCAGCATTACTGCCGCAGCCTGGGCTACAATAATGGCCGGAATGCCAAACTTAAAATACCAGTGCTGGGTTTTGTGGCGAAAAGTAAGCATACCGGCATACATACCCACGCTGCCCCCTATTGCCGAAAGCAAAAACAGAATTTTCTCCGGTACGCGGCGCAGCTGCCGCTGTGCGGCATACTTGTCCCAACCACAAACGCAAAAGGTAACTATTGTTATGGCAGCCAGGTACCACAAGGCTATTTTCATTCCTATTCCTCCCCCCTTGCTTTGCAAAGGTTTTTTACCTGCAAGGGATTTGTACATTATTTTAACATTGGGGGGGACTCCCCAATCCAGGGCCCGCTTTGGGAGGTATCCGTTTCCTCCAAGCCATAAAAATGCAATAACCGCCCTGCGGTTATTATAGTATATTTTTCCTATAAAGTATAGCGACCTTTGCCGAAAATAATAAAACTTTCTCTCTGAGGCTGAACGCCCCAAGCCTTGCAGCGGTATACCGCCGCAAGATAACAAGCTTGCGTAAGCCCAAAAAAGGTTTGGGGTTAGCTCCTTCCCTTTTTGCGAAAACCCTTTTCCTTGCTGTCTTTGTGAAAAAGCTTTTTCCCCTTGGAACCGTTTTTCTCAAAGCGTTCAAACCGGCCCTTGGGCAGGTGGTTATTCCTTCTGTCCTTCTTTTCACCATAGCCGGCGCGGCTGGGCCTGCCGGTAAACTGGCGGGTTTCCGTTTGCAAGCCGTTTATTTTGCAGCCTGTCATGGCCTCTAAAACGCTTTTTTCTGCGGCTTTAGGAACCTCTACCACTGTTTCATCGTCATAAATTTCAATTTTGCCAATGTCCTTGCCGGAAAGGCTGGTACGCTCCGCTATGGCCCCTACAATAAAGTTGGGGGCCATTCGGCTGGAACGCCCCACGTTAATTACCAGTTTAACAAAGTCCCCTTTGCCAAAGCGTTTTTTCTCCGGTATTGCAATGGCAGGCAGATCTATTTCCTCCTTGCCGTACAGCTGCTCCAGGGCCAAGGCGGCAATCTGCCGGGGGTCGTACCCTTTTTCCTCCAGGTCCTCCACCATATCCATATACGAAAAGCCTTCGGCCCGTTCCAAAGTGTGTACAAAGGCCTTGCGTACCTCAAACTTCCTTTTTTCTAAAATGGCCTGGGGTGCGGGAATGGGCAGCGGCTCTATTTTAGACTTGGTTGCCCGCCCAATGTCCATAAGCTGGGTTACCTGGCGGCGGCCGCTGCAAATGGTAAAGGCTTTGCCGCTTTTGCCTGCCCGCCCAGTGCGGCCAATGCGGTGGACGTAGTACTCCGTATTTTGGGGAATGTCATAGTTAATTACACATTCAATATTATCCACATCAATTCCCCGGGCGGCTACATCGGTAGCAACCAAAATGCCGCAGCGGCCGTTTTTAAAGGCGTCCATGACCGCTGTGCGCTGGGACTGCTTCATATCCCCGTGAATCCCCTCTGCCTTAAAGCCGCAGTCGGCCAGGTACTGGGTTAAATCATCCACCATTTTCTTTGTATTGCAAAAAATAATGGAACGGGCCGGAGTATGGAAGTGGAGCAGCAGGTTCAGCATATCGTTTTTACGGCCCATAGGCACCTCGTAATAAAATTGGCCAATGGCGTCCAAGGTCACCTGCTTTTTGTTAATTTCCACAATTTGGGGCTCTGTTTGGTAATTGCGGATAATATTCATAATCTCCTGGGGCATGGTGGCGGAAAACAATATCGTTTGCCGTTGCTGGGGCGCCTCGCCAAGAATGGTTTCAATATCCTCCCGGAACCCCATGCTGAGCATTTCATCGGCTTCGTCCAAAATAACCATTTTCAGGCTTTGCAGCTTCAAGGTGCGGCGGCGCATATGGTCCATTACCCGCCCTGGGGTTCCAATTACAATGTTGGCTTGGCGCAGCTGCATAATCTGCCGTTCAATGGGGGCGCCCCCATATACTGCCACAGCTTTAATCCCCTCGGCATACTTCGCAATTTTTTTAATTTCATCGGCGGCCTGCACGGCCAATTCCCGGGTTGGGCACAGTAGCAGTACCTGTACGCCCCGCTTTTCCTTACCGGCGGCCAGCCGTTCAATAGCCGGTATGCCAAAGGCAGCCGTTTTGCCTGTCCCCGTTTGGGAACGGCCTACAACGTCGTACCCCGCCTGGATTAAGGGGATACTTTGGGCCTGTATTTCTGTAGCGTGGGTAAAACCCATATCCTCCAACGCCCGCAGGACATTGGGGGATAAATTTAACTGCTGGAATAAAATATCGTTCATTTAAACCTCTTTCTTTTCCGGTTTTGCCGGAAACTTTGTTTTTCTTTTTCATATCCTGGGCCGGGTACACCGCACAAAATCCTGGGGCCCGCCCTTAAAACCGAAAGAACCCTCTAACAACACGTCCGCCTTGCCAAAAAGGCGGTTTGTGCCGGCATACAACTACTGCTCCGCTGTCCCGCCTTTTGGGGACAGTACAACAAAAAAACGGGGATATTTCTTCCCCGTTTCACACAAAAATCAATTTGTTGGATAAAGTATTATCCCCTTGCGGCAACACTGCCGCCGATACATTAGGAACATAATATTTAGGTATTATACCATGAACACAACGTGTGAAATGGTATAATTGGCCATGGGGCAGTGAG
>CAJTSZ010000022.1:0-13162 GCA_910578755.1 uncultured Oscillospiraceae bacterium
TGCGCTGTGCTCTTTTGGCAGCTATGGTTTTATTTATCCTGCTACAGAGGGGGAATAAACCTGTAAACTTTTCCACAGTGAAAAACAGCGAAAAAACTTACAAACGGGGGATAAGGAAAAAGTTTCAACATAACCAGGGGGAAATGGCAAAGGTTTCACAGTGTTCCGTGGAAAACTCTGTGGATAAGGTGGAAAAAAATTACATTTCCTTAATTGCTTTTTTGAAAAGCCGTCAGTATGCCTTTGTGCTTTTGGTTGTTTTAGTATATCAAACAGCGGTAAGAGTATTTTCTACTTTTTCCCCTATTTTAATACAGGAATTTGGAGGGGATAGCAGCACTATTGGCGCCATTGGTGGTTTTAGCTGCCTAATTCAAATTCCGGTTATGATTTTTGCAGGAAGAAAAGCCTCCGGCGCCGCTTCTGTTAAGCTGTACTTGGTTGTGTTTGCTCTGTTGATTTTCCGCTGCGCCCTCCTTTGGGCGTACCCTTCCATAACCGCCATGTTTATTGGCACTATTATCCAACAGGCGGCAGGGGCGTTGTCCTCTGTAATATCTGTACAGTTGTTTTACCAATATAGCCCAAAGGCAATGGAAAGTACGGGGATTACCATGGGGCAGGCCACTACCAGCAGTATTGCCATGTTGGTGGGGAACCTGCTGGGGGGCGTTGCTACAGACGCTGTTTCCCCAATGGCCATTGTTGCCCTAAGCGGAGTTTTTGCCGCCATAGGCTTGGCCTTGGCCCTTTGGGGAAATAACAAGTTAAAAGCTGAATAAAAGATGGAAAGAGAGGGAATTGCGTTGAGAAAAACAGTGCTTTACATCGCAGTAAGCCTGAACGGTTATATTGCGGACCAATCTGGCGGTGTAGCGTGGCTAAACCAGCTGCCTGCACAGGAGGAGGATGGATACCCGGAATTTATTGCCCAGGTTGATACAATTATTATGGGGGCTGCTACCTATGGGCAAATAGTAACAGAGCTTTCGCCTGGGGAATGGCCTTATCAGGAGCAGAAAACCTATGTACTTACCCACCAGCCGGGAAGGGCAGATGAAGAAAACCATATTATATTTACCAGCTGCCCGCCCGGCCACCTTGTGGAGCAATTAAAAGAGCAGAAGGGCAAGAATATTTGGATATGCGGCGGCGCGCAAACAGCCCGCCAGTTCATAAGGGCAGGGTTGGTGGAAGAATACCGGCTGACCATAGCCCCAGTGCTTTTGGGCAAGGGGATACCTTTGTTTGAAGAGGATGGCCCCCAAAAACAGCTTTCCCTAAAAAAGGTGATACAGAGGGGGCCCTTGGTAGAATTGATTTATTCTGCCAATATTTAAGGGAAATAAACCGAAGATGAGCACGGTACCGTTAATGGGCAGTAAGCTGTGTCAGCAGCTCCTCTGGGCTTGCCTTGGTGTAGGCCTGGCCCTCTATGGTGAAAGCCGGCGAAGAGTGGCAGGCGGCCAGCCCTTGCGGGGGCAGGGCGGTAAGCAATGTAAAGCTGGCAGGGGTGCAGGTGGAGACACGCAGCTCCAACAGCTGCTGTGCGGTGTGTACAAGGTCCATGGCGCCGTTTAGGACACAGCCAGGGCATACGCAAACAGTTAACTTTTTCATGGAATTTCGCTCCTTTTAGGGAAATACAGCCGCTCTATTGATTATATGGAAACTTTCCCATATAATATAAGGATATGCGGCAATATGGTTCATATAAAAAGCGCCTTGCCTTGTGCTTTGGGTATGGGTACACATCCAAGTGCAGAAATTTGGCCTTTCAGGCAAAAAACGGCAAGGCGCGGCAGAAAAACTATAAGAGGTGTAAATTGAAAGGGGGATATTATTTATGGCGTCTTTCTTAGTGAAAGATAAAGATTTTTACGGCCAAATGCTGAAAATTGCCGTCCCTATTGCCTTCCAGAATATGCTTACCTTTGCGGTAAGTATGATGGATACGGTAATGCTTGGTTCCTTGGGGGAAGTGGCCATTTCGGCTTCGTCCCTGGCCAACCAGCTTACTTTTATACTTTCGGTAATTATGTTTGGCGTTTCCGGCGGCTCCAACGTGCTAATTTCCCAATATTGGGGCAAAAAAGATATTGGGGCTATCCACAAGGTGCTGGCTATCATGTACCGGGTGGTTTTGGCGCTGGTTATAGTATTCTCCATTGTGGCATTGTTTATGCCCGAAGGCTTTTTAAGGATATTTACTACCGACCAGCGGGTTATTGAGCAAGGTGTTGCGTACTTAAAAATTGTAGTATGGTCGTTTTTCTTTTACGCGGTAACCAACGTTACCCTAAATATGCTGCGTTCTGTGCGGGCGGTGAAAATTGCCATTGTAGTGTATACGGTTTCCCTGCTGGTAAATACCTTTTTTAACTGGGTGTTTATTTTTGGTAAGCTGGGCGCGCCGGCTATGGGAATACGGGGGGCGGCCATAGGCACGCTGATTGCCCGTATTACGGAGTTTGCCATTGTTATAGTATATATGTTCCGGTACGATAATAAAATTAAACTGAAGCTAAAAAACCTGCTGCCTACCGACAAACAAATGATAAAGGATTTTGCGGTAAACAGCTTCCCGGTTATTTGCAACGAGCTGTTATGGGCCATTGGGGCCTCCATTTTATCTGTAGTAGTTGCCCGCATGGGTACCGAGGTGGTTGCCGCCAACAGCATTAACAATGTGGCAATGCAGTTGGTTTCTGTTATGGTGTTCGGCATCAGCGCCGCGGCTCAGGTAATTGTGGGCAATACCATTGGCGCTGGGGATTACGAAAAGCTGCATCAGGTAACCGTTACCCTGAAAATTTTCGGCATTGCCATTGGCGTAATTGCCGCTGTTATGATGCTGGCCATGAAGCCGCTGATGATGGTCCTGTACAATGTTTCGGACCTAACCAAGGTTTATACAGGGCAAATTATGACAGTTACCGCCTTTCTTTTGCTGTTCCGCGGCCCGGAAAACGTAAATATGATGGGTATTCTGCGGGGCGGCGGGGATTCCCGCTTTGTCCTGGTAGCGGATATTATTTTTATGTGGACCTTGGCCATTCCCCTGGGCTTTTTTGTGGCCTTTCAGTTGGGCTGGCCAGTGGCAGCAGTATTCATTGTTTTAAAAATAGACGAAATTTTAAAAACCTTCCTCAGCTTTTGGCGGCTGCGCAACAATAACTGGGTGCGCAATGTAACCAGGTAAACAAAAAGGCCCCTGCAATGCTTTTGTCAGAAAAGCATTGCAGGGGCTTGTTTTGTAATTAGAAAAAACCAGCTTTTCCAAAAGAAGCGCCTGCCGGCGGAACACCGTTGGCAGGCGCTGAGGCGAAAAGTTTTATTTTCCCTGCCATATGTGGGATAAAATATCCTTTAATACCAGCATGGCGTCTAAATCGTTGTAGCCGTAGCTGGTTTTTAGGCTTTGAAGCAGTTCCTCCAGTGCGGCTGCGTAATGGCCAATATCCACCTTTTCCTGGTAAGTGGTGAGTACGGGGTATTTTTTCCCCCACATTTTGGTCCAGTCAATTTTTTGTTCTGTTTTTTCGCTGGTTCGTGCAATCACCTGTTCAATCTCTTTTACATCTGCGTCAAAATCAATCAGTTCGTCTACGGTTACATGGTATAAACCGGCCAGCCGTTTAGACTGCCAAATGTCCGGCAAGGTTTCGTCCAGCTCCCATTTGGAAATGGTCTGCCGGCTTACCCCTAATTTTTCGGCAACCTCCTCCTGGGATAAACCACTTTTTTTTCGCGCATTAAAAAGGCTGCTTCCCAAACTCATAATCATTACCTCCAATATTTTTCTGTAAAAACAATTATAAGGGAAACAGGGGTAAAAATCTACCAGCGGGAAATTGCATTTCCGCCCGTTTTCTTAACATTTTAAATAGGAAAGGAGGGCAGGTGGGAAAGGCGCCGCGCCAATAGCGGTGAATTTATAGGGCAAGCAGTGGGAAGAAGAAAAAAGAACTTTTCCAAATCTTGAAAAAACATTGACAAACAGCAGGCGAATAGACTATAATATGTACTGTGGTATTTTTTAAATAGGAGAAACACCTATGGAGCAAAAAGAACACAACAACAGTGACGCAGTATTGGTGGATAAGGCAAAAGCGGGAGATACCGAAGCCTTAAGCCAACTAATTTTGCGGTATTTGCCGGCAATGCGCCAGCTGGCTGCCCGGTGTTCCCAAAACCAGGCCGACCGGGATGATTACATCCAGGAAGGGCTTATTGGCCTTGTTTATGCAGTACAAAGCTATAATACCGCCAGGAACGCCTCCTTTAAAACGTATTGTATGATGTGCGCCCGTTCTAAAATACAGAACCAGGTGGCCCGCCAGCACAATAATAAACATTTGGCGCTGCAAAATTACCTGCCTTTAGAGGAGTTAGATTTTTCTAAAGGAAATGCCTGCCCCCAAGGTGACCCCTACTCCATTGTAGCGGGCCAGGAGGAACGGGAATTTTTACAGGAACAAGCAAAAACTCTTTTGTCTGGTTTAGAACAGGAAACCTTAACATTGTACCTCAGCGGCCATTCTTATGAGGAAATGGCAGTACTTTTGAATTCCACAACAAAAGCTGTCGACAATGCCCTGCAACGAGTAAGACGAAAGCTAAGGGAAGTTCAATTTTAACTTCTCTACAACATTAGTCAACCAGTTGTAGTACTACAACTGTATATTTATGCCCTTGGCTCGTTGGCAGAGCGGTAACTGACTCAGTTTTAATTAGTCTGTGGGCAAATTCATTAAGCGAGGTATAGAACTATGTACGAAGACAAAACATTAGTATGTAAAGAATGTGGAGCAGAATTTGTATTCACAGCAGGCGAACAGGAATTTTACGCAGAAAAAGGTTTCCAGAACGAACCCCAGAGATGCAAAAACTGCAGAGACGCTCGTAAAGCTGGTAAAAAAGCTGAAAGAGAAATGTACACTGCAATTTGCGCTGGCTGCGGCTGCGAAGCTAAAGTTCCTTTCAAACCAAGAGAAGACCGTCCAGTTTACTGCAGCGAATGCTTTGCAAAAATGAAAGAAGAAAGATAGTTTTCTTTTAAAAAAGGGTGCCGTTGGGTGCCCTTTTTTTGTTTTTACAGGGCTGGAAGCCCCGCAAGGAAACACAAGTTGGGCTATGCCCAACTTGCTAACAGCAGTATTCCACCGTAAGTTTTGAGCCTGGAGGTTGGGGAGGAAGCCCCAATGGCAGAGGCTTGCAAGCAGCCAAAAGGCCAATCATAAGGAAACACTCCCCTGCCGGCTTGCCGGCAGGGGAGTGTTGTTATTGCTATTTTTCAAAAGCAGCAAGGCTTTCTTCAATTTTAGCCATGCGCTCCTGGGCCTTGGCTAATTTTTCCCGTTCAACGGCAATCACCTTTTCCGGGGCTTTGGCTACAAAGCCGGGGTTGTTCAGCTTGCCGGAAAGGAAGGAAATATCCTTTTGGCAGTCGGCCTTTTCCTTGCTGAGGCGGGCAATTTCCTTTTCCCGGTCAACCAGCTGGGCCAAAGGGATAAAAATACGGGCGCTGTCGGTAATCACCTGTACACAGCCTTCGGCGTCAAAGCTGCTGCCAATCTCCACGGCGTCGGCCCAGGCCAGGCGCTCCAGGAAGGCACAGCCCTGGCGGAATACATCCTCAAAGGAGGTTTCAATAAACAGGGTCGCCTTTTTGGAGGGCGGTACATTCATTTCGGAACGGCGGGCGCGAACCGCCTTAATGGCATCCATTAGCTTTTCAAACTGCTGTTCCTGGGCGGCAAAGTTCAGCTCCTCCTTGTACCGGGGCCACTGGGAAACCATAATGCTTTCGCCCTGGTGGGGAAGGGCCTGCCAAATTTCCTCTGTAATAAAGGGCATAAAGGGGTGCAGCAGCTGCAAGGTGCCGTTCATAACATAAACCAGGACATGGCGGGCAGGCTCCGCAGCTTCTCCCCCTTCCCACAGGCGGGATTTGCACAGCTCCACATACCAGTCGCAGAAAACGTCCCAAATAAAGTCGTACAGCTTGCCTACGGCAATGCCCAGCTCGAATTTTTCTAAATTCTCCGTAACCTCTTTTACCAGCTGGTTGTACTTGGAAAGCACCCATTGGTCCTCAATGGCCAGGCTTTGGGGGATGGAAACAGCCATATTCTCATCGGTCAGGTTCATTAAGATGAACCGGGAGGCATTCCACAGCTTGTTGGCAAAGTTGCGGCTGGCCAGCACCTTGTCATCGCTGAAGCGCATATCGTTGCCGGGGGTGTTGCCGGTGGCCAGGGTGAAGCGCAGGGCGTCGGCGCCGTACTGGTCAATAATCTCCAATGGGTCAATACCGTTGCCTAAGGATTTGGACATCTTCCGCCCCTGGGCGTCCCGCACCAGGCCATGGAACAGTACCGTGTTAAAGGGGATACTGCCCATGTGTTCCAGCCCGGAGAAAATCATCCTTGCTACCCAGAAGAAAATAATATCATACCCGGTAACCAGAGTGCTGGTGGGGTAGAAGTACTTCAATTCTTCGGTGTTGTCCGGCCAGCCCAGGGTGGAGAAAGGCCATAATGCGGAGGAGAACCAGGTATCCAAAGTGTCCTCGTCCTGCTTTATGTGGCTGCTGCCGCACTTAGCGCAGGTGTGTACCGCTTCTTTGGAAACCATAACCTCGCCGCAGTCCTGGCAGTAGTAGGCGGGGATGCGGTGGCCCCACCAAAGCTGGCGGGAAATGCACCAATCTTTAATATTTTCCATCCAGTTGTAGTAGGTTTTATCCATGCGCTCAGGAATAAGGCGGATTTCGCCGCTGCGCACTGCTTCAATGGCGGGCTTGGCCAGGGGCTCCATTTTTACAAACCACTGCTTGGAAACCATAGGTTCTACAGTGGTGGAACAGCGGTAGCAGGTGCCTACGTTGTGGGTATGCTCCTCTATTTTCACCAGATAGCCCTGTTCCTCCAAATCGGCAACAATGGCCTTGCGGGCCTCGTAGCGGTCCATGCCGGCGTATTTGCCGCAGCTGGCGGCCATGGAGCCGTCGTCGTTCATCACCTTAATAATGGGCAGGCTGTGGCGGGCGCCTACGCCAAAGTCGTTGGGGTCGTGGGCGGGGGTAATTTTTACTACGCCGGTGCCAAATTCCATATCAACATAATCATCGGCCACAATGGGGATTTCCCGGCCAACCAGCGGCAAAATCACGTTTTTGCCAATAATGGCTTGGTAGCGTTCATCCTTGGGGTTTACTGCAACGGCGGTATCTCCCAGCATGGTTTCCGGGCGGGTGGTGGCAAGCTGAACAGAACCGCTGCCATCGGCCAAGGGGTACCGCAGATGCCAGAAGTGGCCGGCTTGCTCCTCATACTCTACCTCCGCGTCGGAAATAGAGGTTTTGCAGTGGGGGCACCAGTTAATAATGCGCTCGCCCTGGTAAATAAGCCCTTTGTTATAAAGGTTTACAAAAACCTCGTTTACCGCCTTGGAGCAGCCCTCGTCCAGGGTAAAGCGCTCCCGTTCCCAGTCGCAGGAGGAGCCCAGCTTTTTCAGCTGTTCTACAATGCGGCCGCCGTACTGGCGTTTCCAGTCCCAAACACGGTTCAAAAAGGCTTCCCGGCCCAGGCCCTCTTTCGTGAGGCCCTCCTTGGCAATGGCCTCCACTACCTTTGCCTCCGTGGCAATGGAAGCATGGTCTGTTCCAGGCAGCCACAGGGCTTCGTAGCCCTGCATCCGGCGAAAGCGGATTAAAATATCCTGCAAGGTTTCGTCCAAGGCGTGTCCCATGTGGAGCTGGCCGGTAATGTTTGGCGGGGGAATTACAATGGTGTATGGTTTTTTGTCTGGATTGGGCTCTGCGTGGAAATAGCCGCCATTGAGCCAAAATTGATAAATTTTATCTTCAAATTTGCCAGGTTCATAAACTTTGTTTAGTTCTTTCATGGGGAAAGCCTCCTTTAAAATTTTAGAATCTGCCAGGGGGATTTTTCCGCCTGTGCCGAAACGGCGCAATAAAAAAACCGCCCCAAGCAATTTTTGCTTAGGGCGGAAATATTGTTACTTCCGTGGTACCACCTAAATTCGGAAAAGCCATTACAGCTCCCGCACTTTGTGCAGCGCAGGCTGTTTGCCTATGCCGCCTTCCCGGTAACGGGGGAAAAACCGTTGAAGCCTACTGGGGCAGCTTGCCCGTTGGGTTCAAGGCTCAAAGGCTACCTTCCGCACCTGCCTCACGAAGATTTTCACCAGCCATCTTCTCTCTTTGCATCAGCAAGGCGCCTACTCTTCCTTATCACAGCCTGTCCCTTTATTTTAAATGTTTTTATTGCTTTGCAATAAAAAGCTGATGTGCAAGCAGCCCTCCCTGCTTCATGCACAAAAAATAGTTTCCCTTTGTTCAACCATTTTTCATCATTATAGCAGGTAAAAAACAGCAGGTCAAGGGGGCAATGGCTTCTTTGGGGATTTCAGCCCCGCACCCCGGGTGCCCCATTCTTTTGGCGAGAAAAGAATGGGGGAAGCCCTACGGGTACCCGTTATTTGGCAGTGCCACTTAATGAAAGGCGGCAACCGGTGTTTGTACAGCGTCACGCCCTTCAGTGAAGGGTTACAAGTTTGGCAAAGCCAAACTTGCGAAAATTTCAGTAATGGCAGAAGTTATCGCAAGCTTGCTTTGCGAACTTGCAGCCCCACAGTGTGGGCTGGCCTGCCCGCTTACAAGCCCCGCCAACCGCTGCTTTGTTGGAGGCATGCAAGAATAGGGCCTAAAGCCCAAGGCTGGGGTCTTTTTTGCGGGCTTGATTCATAAAATTACTAACCTGGAAAATAGTAAGGGGGAAATAGTATGAAGCGAATGATTGCCGCCGCTTTGGCGGCAGCCTGTTTATTCCGCCTGCCCTGCGCGGCAGAAACCTTGGCCCAGGAAAAGGGAGAGCACAACATCAAGGCCCAGGCCGCCCTGCTTATGGAGGAAACAACGGGGGAAATCCTCTACGCCCAAAATGAAAACCAGCCAGTGGCGCCGGCATCTATTACCAAAATAATGGGGCTTATTTTGGTGGCAGAGCAGCTGGAAAGCGGGGCAATGTCTCTGGAAGAAAAGCTGACCTGCTCGGAATATGCAAAATCTATGGGTGGTTCGGAAATATGGCTGAAGGTGGGGGAACAAATGACAGTAGAGGATCTGCTGAAGGCGGTTGTCATAGCCAGCGCCAACGACGCTATGGTAGTATTTGCGGAGAAAATTGGAGGTACCGAGGAAGGCTTTGTGGAAATGATGAACCAAAAAGCCAAAGCTTTAGGGGCAGAAAACACAAATTTTGTAAACTGCGTCGGCTTTGATGAGGATAACCACAAAACAACTGCCTATGATATTGCCCTTATGGCCCGGGAACTGCTGAGCCACCCCATTATTACCCAGTACAGCACCATTTGGATGGATAGCCTGCGGGGCGGGGAAACCCAGTTGGTAAATACCAACCGGCTGGTGCGCTTTTATGACGGAACCACCGGCCTAAAAACAGGAACAACAGACGCCGCAGGCCATTGCCTGTGCGCCACAGCCAAGCGGGGGGACCTTTCTTTAATTAGCGTAGTTATGGGCTGCAAAACAGGGGAGGAACGGTTTGAGGAGTCCAAAAAGCTGCTGGACCACGGTTTTTCTACCTATGTTATATATCAGCCCCAGCCGGTGGAACTGCCGCCCCTTTCTGTGGAACGGGGTACCCAGGAGCAGGTGGCCCTGCGGTGCCCGGCCCCCCAAGGCGTTGTACTGACTAAAGAGCAAGCTCAGCTTGCCCAGGAACTGCTGCCGGAACTCAACGCCGTGGCGGCCCCGGTGGAGGAGGGGCAAACCGTAGGGGAAATACAAATTACAGTGGACGGGAAAACCGTGGCCTCCTACCCGGTGCAGGCTTCCTTTGCGGTGCCACGGCGAACCTGGGGAAAAAGCGTTGGTATGCTGTTTTCCGCCTTAATTTGTATGAATTAAACTTGTGGGGCGGGCAGTCACCCCATGCAGGGCGCGCCGCCCCTGCACTGGCCTACCCGGCCCGGGTCCATATTTCTTTTGGAAGTGTTCAGCCATTTCCAAGCCTGTGCTGGCGGGCTTACGCAAGCCCAAAACCTACAGAGGACACCGCAATAAGTTATGGGGCTGAAAGCTCCAAAAAGGCCCCAAAATGAACAATTTGTATAAAAGTATGCTTTTTTCAAAAGTAAACTTGAAAAAAATGCTTAAATCGTGTATGATAACAATATATCAAAAGGGAGGATTTTGAAATGGCAGTAACGTTAAATACAAAATACCTTGCCCCCTTTGTCCAAAGCCACGAATTGGCTGCGGTGGCTCCCCAGGTGGAAGCGGCCCACCGTACGCTTCACGAAAAAACCGGTTTGGGCAATGAGTTTTTAGGTTGGCTTTCCTTGCCAAAGGATTATGACAAAGCAGAATTTGCCAGAATCCAGGCAGCAGCAAAAAAAATACAAAAAAATTCCCAGGTTCTTGTAGTCATTGGCATTGGCGGTTCCTACCTTGGGGCCAGGGCGGCAATAGAATTGCTCCATTCCCCGCAGTATAACCAGCTGCCTAAGGCTACGCCGGAAATTTACTTTGCCGGCAGCAGCATCAGCCCCCAGGCTTTGGGTAATATTATTAAGCTGTGCCAGGGAAAGGATTTTTCTGTAAACGTAATCTCCAAATCCGGCACAACCACGGAACCAGCATTGGCTTTCCGGGTATTCCGGAAGCTTTTAATAGAAAAATACGGCAAAGAAGGCGCTAAGGAGCGCATTTTCTGCACAACAGATAAAGCCAAGGGTACCCTGAAAACCTTGGCCGACCGGGAAGGGTACGAAACCTTTGTTATTCCCGATGATGTTGGCGGGCGCTTTTCCGTACTTACAGCAGTGGGCCTGCTGCCCATTGCCGTTTCCGGCGCAAATATCAAGGCCCTAATAAAGGGCGCGGCAGACGCTATGGAGGCCTACAGCGTTTGCGATTTAGAAAAAAACCATTGTTACCGTTATGCGGCCCTGCGCAGTATTTTAAACCGCAAGGGCAAGGCCGTGGAACTAATGGTCAGCTACGAACCCTCTTTTGCCATGATGGCAGAGTGGTATAAACAATTATTTGGTGAAAGCGAAGGTAAGGACGGCAAGGGCTTGTACCCTTCCTCCGTTATATTTTCTACGGACCTGCATTCCATGGGGCAATTTATTCAGGAGGGTTCCCCCCTGCTGTTTGAAACCGTGGTGGATTTTAAAAAAGCCCCCGACGATTGCTTTATTGAAATGGACGAGGAAAATTTTGACGGCCTCAATTTCTTGGCAAACCAAAATATGTCCGTTGTAAACCGCAAGGCCATGGAAGGCACCATTTTGGCCCATACCCAGGGCGGGGTGCCCAACATTGTTTTGGAACTGCCGGAAAACAACGAGTACGAGTTGGGCCAAATGATTTATTTCTTTGAAAAAGCGTGTGCCATTTCGGCATATTTGCTTGGCGTAAACCCGTTTAACCAGCCAGGGGTGGAAAGCTATAAAAAGAATATGTTCGCCCTGCTGGGCAAACCGGGGTACGAGGACCAAAAAGCGGCCTTGGAAGAACAGCTGAAGTAACACAGGGTCGGCTCACCCAAATAAAAGGAGGAATTTAATATGATTAAACTAATCGTAGGTACAAAAGGCGCAGGTAAAACAAAAACTATTGTAAGCATGGCAAACGCAGCAGGGGAATCCTCTAACGGTAATGTTGTTTTTGTAGAAAAAGGGATGAAGCTCCAGTATGATTTGGCCACTTCCGTTCGTTTGGTAGATACAGAAGAATACGATATTGTTGGCTTTGAAAAATGCTACGGCTTCCTTACCGGCATCCTGGCTGGAAACTACGACATTACCCATATGTTTGTGGATGGCACCTTTAAAATTGGCGGCGCAGAAAGAGACCTTTGCGGCTTTGGTAAAATGATTGATGCCCTGGCCGCCCACACAGAAAAATCCAACGTGGAAATTATTTTTACCGTTTCCTGCGATGCTTCTGAACTGCCGGAAAACGCAAAACAGTATATTATCAACCAATAAGCTGCCCCACAGAATAGGGAAGCGGGACAATAGCAATCAAAGGCAGGGTAGGCTTTCACCCTGCCTTTTGCTTTGGCACATTAACAAAAAGGGCCGTAAAACATGGTCAAACTCTGTAAAAGCAGACTAAGGGAGAAAAAAATGGAAAAATACCTGAAAAAATGGGGGGCGCTGGCCCTGCTTTTCCTGTTTCTGTTGGCCTTTGGGGCCTGCTCCGGAAGAAGTACCGGGGAAGAAGCAAAGCTTATCTACGGCCAGTGGACCACAGAGGAAGGGGTTATGTACACCCTGCTGGAAAACGGGAATTTTTATTGGCACAGGAACAAGCAAGCCCTAAATAACGATTATTATTGGGGAACCATGGAGGTGTGCAGCGGCCAGGACGCCATGGATCAGCTGGAAATTACCCAGGAGCAGTGGGATACCCAGTATAAAAGCATGGTAAAAAGTAAGGGACAGCTGTTCTGCGTGCGCCTTTCCCCTAATTATGTGATGCATGATGGGCGGGCGCTGGAAAACCCGCTGGGCGCCCCGCCGGAAAGCATAATTCAGCTGCGGGTGCTAGTGCAGGAGGATACAGCCGCCTA
Organism: uncultured Oscillospiraceae bacterium; assembly: GCA_910578755.1. Classification (GTDB taxonomy): domain Bacteria; phylum Bacillota; class Clostridia; order Oscillospirales; family Ruminococcaceae; genus Negativibacillus. Next base: position 12,636 of record CAJTSZ010000022.1, read on the forward strand.
CTACAACTACAAAACAGATGTTTCGGGCCAACTGGCCCGGGAAGAGGAGTGGATTTCCCTGCCGGAGGCTTTGGCCAGTGACGTCACACTAAAGGCGCCGCCAAAACAACAGCCGGAAGCGGAAGAAAACATTCCCACAGTAAAAATAGCGGAGGACGGCACCGTCAGCCTCACAGGAACCCTGGCCTATAACGCCCAATGGTATGACAGCGTGGGGAAGGCCTGGAAGGACTGCTATATTTTTGTCGTAAGCCAGGAAACAGCCCAGGAAATGGCGGAAACCCTGGGGGCGCCAGAGGAAAAGAACCTGCAGGAGGTGGAACTGTTTGCACCAATCCCTTTGGAGGATTATGTGGGTAAAAAGCTCACAGTGATTGGCACAGCCCAGGCTGCATCCACCACAGAGCACAAGCGCCCTCTGGTGTTTTACGCCAGCGAAATAGTAGAGGGGTAAAAGCGTACTGCTTTTACCCCTTTTCCTATTTCCTTTATAGCTTTTGCGGGGCCCGGCAGGCCCCGCAAAAAGG
>CAJTSZ010000022.1:13262-21698 GCA_910578755.1 uncultured Oscillospiraceae bacterium
CAAAAAGGCCGGGGTTCGGGGCCGGGGAGGTCCCGTAAGCAGGGGGGATGTGGGTTGTGCAGGCCCACAAGAAATTAAGCCCAACACTTCCAAAAGAAAGTTTGGAGAAAAGCGTTATAAACAGCAGTATACCGTACCGCGGTATAAATGAATATTTTTAAAAGCTTTTGCCAAAACCATTGACACAGCCGCCCTTGGGGTAGTATATTTTGAAACAAGTTTTAAAGCACCCTGCCCCGTATTGCAGGGCAGGGTGCTTTAGGTAAGAGGAGTGGTGATACCATGGAAAAAATAAAAGCGGCCGTGGTTGGTTACGGCAATATTGGTCAATACGCAGTGCAGGCCCTTCAGGCTGCGGAGGATTTTCAGCTGGTGGGGGTTATCCGCCGCAGCGGGGCCCCGGTCCCTTCGGAATTGGCAGGGATTTGTGTTGCGGACAGCGTGGAAAATCTAAAACAGAAACCCCAGGTGGTGCTGTTGTGTACCCCAACCCGGACGGTGGAGCAGGAAGCAAAGCAGTACCTGGCAAAGGGTATTTCTACTGTAGATAGCTTTGATATTCACGGCCAAATCTGGCAGCTGCGCTGTTCCCTGGAACAGGCGGCCAAAGCCGGCGGCGCGGTTTCTGTTATCTCCGCAGGGTGGGACCCCGGTTCCGATTCTGTAGTGCGTACCCTTTTGGAGGCTTGCGCCCCCAAGGGTATCACAGATACCAACTTTGGCCCCGGCATGAGCATGGGCCACTCTGTTGCAGCCAAAAGCAAGCCAGGGGTTAAGGACGCCCTTTCCATGACCATTCCCCTGGGCACCGGTATCCACCGCCGCAATGTGTATGTGGAAATGGAGCAGGGCGCAGATTTTGAAGCGGCCAAATCCGCCATTTTGGCTGATGACTACTTTGCCCATGACGAAACCCATGTAAAACAGGTGGAAAGCGTGGCAGCCCTTATGGATAAGGGCCATGGGGTCAATATGGTGCGCAAGGGTGTTTCCGGCCAAACACAAAACCAGCGGTTTGAGTTTAACATGTGCATCAACAACCCAGCCCTTACCTCCCAGGTTATGGTAAGCTGCGCCAGGGCGGCCGTTTCTATGGTGCCGGGCTGCTACACTATGCCGGAAATCCCGGTAATTCACCTGCTGCCAGGTACATTGGAGGAAAAAATCCGCCGGCTGGTATAGTGCGCCAGTGGGGCTGAAAGCCCCACACCCCGCCGGGTGGGCTTTCTTTTTGGAAGTGTTCTGTGGCAGTGGGCCTCCCCGGCCCACACCCGGCCCCTTTTCTTTCACCAGCGAAAGAAAAGGGGGAAAAGAAGCGCCGCAAGGGGCTTCACGCCCCTTTGAACCCCCCGGTCGGCCTGCTGGCGCAAAAGGCCGACCGGCTTCAAACAGTGCCACTAACTAAAAGCGGTTGCCCGTGCTCGAAAAGTGTCTTGTTTTCCATAGGCCGCACATACGTGCAAGGCCATGGAATAAAGTGCACTTTTCTACGCAAGGCCAAGCCCTCCCCAAGGTGTGGTCGGGCTTCCCGCTGTGCTATGTTATAGGCACTGGCCTCTAACCGTTAGAGCCCAAAAATTCAGTAACGCCGAGCGCAGGCGAGGCTACTAAGCGGGTAGTCCCCCTTTCCTTTTGGGGGACCAACCGTTGCCCAAACACCAGTTGCCGCTTTTTATTGAGGGGCACTGCCAAATAAGGGGTTCAAAGGGGCAAATGCCCCAAGTTCGCAAAGCGAACTTGCTGCCAATTCAGCGGGTATACCCGCTGAATTGCTGTTTCTTTTCCGTATTTCTTTCTTCGCCAGAAAGAAATATGGCCTGGGGTCATAGGGGCCGCAGGGGTGATAGCACCCTGTTAAATCAGTTTAAGTAAGAAGAAAATATTTCCACAAGTTTGCAATGCAAATTTGTTGCCCCGCAGCTTGGGGTGGAACCCCCAAAATGGGCATTTTGTATAAGGAACCAAAAAGCCCAAAGGCTTTTCTGTGTATAGGGGAAAAACTGGGGAAAATGCGGGAAAAAAGCCTGTTATCATATTGACAAACCCCTGCGGCAATACTATAATATTTTTCGTGATAACCACTGGCAGGAGTAGTCTGCCCTAAGGCGTGTCCCTGCTTTGGGAACAGGCATCCGCAGAGGTTGGGCGGAAGGTTTTGCAAAGAGATTATATCTGGCCATTTGCAAAGCATAGAAGCGCACGTTGGAAAGGAAGTCGTTATGCAGCTTGACTTAAAAAAACTGTTTGAGGTTGGCGACCAGCCCGTTGTGTTTGACTATGCAATGGATATGAGCCAAATGGAACAGTGGGGAGAAAAACCGTTTTGTAAACCGGTTGCTGTAAAGGGCAAGGTGGTAAACAGGGCGGGTATTGTCACTTTAACGTACAGTGCAGACGTACTTTTTTCTGTAAGCTGTGCAAGGTGCCTTGCGCCCCTTGAGCAGTGCAGGCATTTAGAATTTACCCACACAGTAGTACGGCAGCTAAACCAGCAGGATGACGATGATTATGTTGTTGTTGCCGATGGGCTGCTTCATTTGGACACGCTGGTCCAAGCCGACATTGTACTGGAGCTACCAACCAGGGTGCTTTGTTCGGCGGATTGTAAGGGTTTATGTCCAATATGCGGTGTAAATCTGAACAAAAAGCAATGTGACTGCCAGCCGGAAGAATGGCTGGAAAGTTGCGTGAACCCTTTCAAAAAACTGTTGGATTAAAATATTTTAAAATAAGGAGTGCTGAAAAATGGCAGTACCAAAGAGAAAAGTATCCAGAGCTCGCAGAGATAAAAGACGTTCTAATGTTTGGAAACTGGAAGTTCCTGCATTCTCCACCTGCCCACAGTGCGGCGAACTGAAAAAACCGCACCAGGTATGCGGCAACTGCGGCTTCTACAAAGGCAGAGAAGTCATTAAAAAAGAAGCATAAGAAGCGTTTTGCAAAGCGTTTCTAAAAGGAGTAGAGGGGGAGAAATCCGCCTCTATTTTTTTCTATGTCAAAAACACCTGCCTTTGCGGGCAAACTAAAGGGAAAGGAGGCGTGGCCATGGCGGTAAAAATAACAGGGGTGCAGCCGGGAACTCCGGCCCGGCGGGCAAAAGTTGTGCCGGGGGATACCCTTATCAGCATTAACGGCAATCCCATTACCGATGTGTTGGATTACCGGTTTTATATGACCGACGAAACATTGCGCCTGCTGCTGTGCAATGAAGAAAAACAGGTGCGCACTGTTTTGGTGGAAAAAGAGGAATATGAGGACCTGGGCTTGGAATTTGAAACCTATTTAATGGATAAGCAAATGGGCTGCCGCAACAAATGTATTTTTTGCTTTGTGGACCAAACACCAAAGGGGATGCGCCCCTCTCTTTATTTTAAGGACGACGATACCCGTATGTCCTTCCTCTTTGGCAATTATACCACCCTTACTAATTTAAAGGATGGGGATATCCAGCGCATTATTAAAATGCACATCAGCCCCATTAACATTTCGGTCCATACAACAAACCCCCAGCTGCGGGTGGAAATGATGGGCAACCCCTCCGCCGGGGAAAAACTGCGGTATATTCAAATGCTTACAGATGGCGGTATAAAGGTGAATACCCAGCTGGTGCTCTGCCCCGGCATTAACGACGGCCCGGAGCTGGAACGCAGCTTAAAGGACTTAGCCGCCCTTGCCCCAACGCTGCAAAGCATTGCCGTGGTGCCTGTGGGGCTTACAAAACACCGCCAGGGGCTGTACCCCTTGCGGGGCTACACCAAAGAGGAGGCAAACCAGGTTATTAAAACCGTCAACCGTTGGGGAGATTTGCTGGAGCAGCGCTGCGGCCAGCGCATTGCCTACGCCTCCGATGAGTTTTACCTTTTGGCCCAGCAGCCCTTGCCCCAACCGGAATTTTATGGCGATTTTGACCAGTTGGAGGACGGCGTTGGTATGCTCGCCCTGCTGAACCAGGAGTTCTCCAGCGCCCTGGCCCTGGCCCAGCCCCTTTCAATCCACCGCCGCCTCACCATTGCCACAGGGGTTTCAGCCTACCCCTTTATTTTAGCACTGGCCCAAAAGGCTATGGAAAAATACCCCGGGGTGCAGGTGGAAGTGGCGGAAATAAAAAACCATTTCTTTGGGGAGCAGGTTACAGTGGCCGGCCTGATTACCGGGCAGGATTTAACACAGCAGCTGGCCGGCCGGGACCTAGGCCAGCAGGTGCTCATCCCCGCTTGTATGCTGCGCCATGAGCAGGATAAGTTTTTGGATGATATGACAGTAGAGCAGGCCCAAACTGCCCTGGGGGTTCCACTGCAAACTGTGGAGAACGATGGGTTCGACCTGCTTGAAAAAATAGTTTCCCCCCAAATTTTTTAATACAAACAATACAGGCAGACTTGCCCCAAAATAAAAAGAAGCAAGGAGGCGACAAAAATGTCAAAAAGACCCATTGTAGCAGTGGTGGGCCGGCCAAATGTAGGAAAATCTACCTTGTTTAATAAGCTCATAGGCCAAAGGCTTTCCATTGTGGAGGATACCCCCGGCGTTACCCGGGACCGTATTTATGCGCCCTGCGAATGGCGCAGCAAAGAAATTATGCTGGTAGATACCGGCGGTATTGAGCCCTATTCCGACGATATTATCCTGGCCCAAATGCGCCGCCAGGCCCAGTTGGCTATTGATAGCGCCGAAGCCATTATTTTGGTTGTAGATATGCGCACAGGCATTGCCGCAACCGATGAAGAGGTTGCCGCTATGCTGCAAAAAAGCGGAAAGCCGGTGGTGCTCTGCGTCAATAAATGCGATGTCATTGGCGACCTTCCCGCGGAGTTTTACGAATTTTACAACCTGGGCATAGGCGACCCCATTGCAGTTTCCTCCGTCCATGGCCACGGCACCGGCGACCTACTGGACGCCGTGTACGAGCACCTGAATTTTGGTGAGGAGGACAATGCCGAGGACGGTGCCATTAAGGTGGCCATTGTGGGCCGGCCCAATGCGGGCAAATCTTCCCTGGTAAACCAAATTGCCGGGGAGGAAAAGGTTATTGTTTCCAATATTGCCGGTACCACCCGGGATGCTACCGATACCCTGGTGGAAAACCAGTTTGGAAAGTATATATTTATTGATACTGCCGGCATACGCAGAAAAAGCAAGGTGGACGAGGCCATTGAAAAGTACAGCGTGCTGCGGGCCTATATGGCGGTGGAACGCTGCGACGTGTGCGTTATTATGATAGATGCCCTGGAAGGCTTTTCCGAGCAGGACTCTAAAATAGCTGGCTATGCCCACGAGCAGGGCAAGGCCTGCGTTATTGCCATTAACAAGTGGGATGCGGTGGAAAACAAAACGGATAAAACAATGAACGAATATTTAAAGGGCCTGGAACAGGATTTTTCCTTTATGTCCTACGCCCCCATTTTGTTTATTTCCGCAAAAACAGGCCAGCGTATCTCCAAGCTGTACGAAACAATTAACGATGTGTACCAGCAAAACGGCCGCCGCATTACCACCGGTATGCTTAATGAAATGCTGGCCTATGCCACGGCCCGGGTACAGCCCCCGTCCGATAAGGGCAAACGGCTGAAAATTTATTACATGACCCAGGTTTCCACACGCCCGCCAACCTTTGCCAGCTTTGTAAACAAGGCAGATTTGTACCATTTTTCCTACCAGCGCTATTTGGAAAACCAAATCCGGGAAACCTTTGGCCTTGCCAATACCCCCATCCGTATGCTCACCCGGGAAAAAGGGAAATAGTCGCAAGCCCTGGCTTTTTGTGAGCCTACCCAGCCCACATCCGGCCTTTTTGGGGCTTTCAGCCCCAAATGTTACAGCAAAGGGAAACCTTTGCTGTAACATTTGGGTTTTAGGGGGTTTTACTCCCCAAAAAAGCCCCTTGAATTTTTGTGAAACAAGTGTTACTATAATGGGGCAACATTGTAACATAACATATTACTGGCTGTGCAAAGGAGCTTGCCTATGAATACTACCGAAATTATGGCTATATTGTTAACGGCTGTGTTGTCCTACCTGCTGGGCAGCATCAGCTTTGCGGTCATTGTAAGCCGCCTGCTTGCCCATGACGATGTCCGCAAATACGGCAGCCACAATGCCGGCATGACCAACGTCCTGCGGGTTTACGGAAAGGGGCCGGCAGCCCTCACCCTGGTAGGGGACTTTGGCAAAGGCGTGGCAGCGGTTTTTTTGGGTCGTCTGCTGTTTCAGGCCATGGGGGTCACCCTTTTTGACGCTGGTTACCTGGCGGGCCTGTGTGTCCTGCTGGGCCATTTGTTCCCAGTGTTTTTCGGCTTTAAAGGCGGCAAAGGCGTACTTACCTCTATGGGCATCACCTTGGCGGTGAACCCCGTAGTCCTGCTTATTTTGCTGGTAATTTTGCTCCCGGTGCTGTTTGTGGTTAAAATTGTTTCCCTCATTGCCATTACAGGGGCCCTGCTTTACCCAATTATTACTTATATGGTGCAGGAATTCCGCCACCAGCCCCCCCTGTTTGATACAGTCTTTGCCCTTGTCTTTTCCGTCATTGTCATTTATATGCACAGGGAAAATATCAAACGGCTGCTCAATGGCACAGAAAAGCGCATCGGCCAAAAGACGCAAGGGGAAGAACAAGGGCACCAGCAGCAAACCGCCTCAAAAGGCGAAGGAGCTGATTAAAAAATAGTGTAGCGAAGCAAAACTATTTTTTCTTGTGAAATAATAAAAAGTATACTCCCTCCGGCTGTTGGGGAAACCGCGGCGGAGGGCTTTTTTGCAAAAATTACCCAGTAGGAGGAAAAAACAATGGCGAATATTACGGTGTTGGGCGCGGGAACCTTTGGCACGGCCCTTGCTATTATGAGTGAAAAGTGCGGCAACCAGGTCAACTTGTGGTCCTATTCCATGGAAGAGGCAGAATCCCTCAACCACTCCCGCAGGCAGAAAAACCTGCCCGGGGTAGAAATCCCCCAAAGCATTTGCATTACAGGAGATATTGCCTGCGCCTCCCAAAGCAATTTAGTTATTTTGGCCGTGCCTTCCTTTGCAGTACGGGAAACCTGCCGCCGCCTTCAGCCGGTATTGGGGCCTGGGGCAATTTTGGCCTGCGTAGCAAAAGGGCTGGAAAGCAGTACTTGCCTGGATTTTTCCCAGGTTATGCAGCAGGAACTGCCAGAAAACGAAAACGTCATCCTTTCCGGCCCTTCCCACGCGGAGGAGGTGGCCAAAGGGTACCCCACCACGGTGGTGGCCGCTTCACAAAGCAGAAGGGCCGCGGAGTTTGTCCAGGAAACCCTGATGAACCCAACCCTGCGTATTTATGTCAACGATGACGTTGTTGGCGTGGAATTGGGCGGCGCCCTAAAAAATATTATCGCCCTTTCCGCGGGCATTTGCGACGGTTTGGGCCTTGGCGATAACCCCAAAGCGGCCCTAATGACCCGGGGAATTACGGAAATTGCCCGCCTGGGCGTGGCCATGGGCGGCCGGCAGGAAACCTTTGCAGGTTTGGCCGGCATTGGGGATTTAATTGTCACCTGCACCAGTATGCACTCCCGTAACCGCCGCTTTGGCATTTTAGTGGGCCAGGGCGTTCCTGCGCAAAAAGCCCTGGAGCAGGTTGGCATGGTGGTGGAAGGGTATTCCTGCTGTAAAACTGCCTATTTGCTTGCAAGGGAAAAGCAGGTGGAAATGCCCATTATCACCCAGGCTTACGAAATACTGTACCAGGGCAAGGACCCGCGGGCAGCCTTGCAGGACTTAATGGTGCGGCCAAAGCGCCATGAATCGGAAGAAATATGGCTGCAGGAAACAGCCCGCCAGCAGGAAACCTGCTAACAAAGGGCAGCACCTTTTTTCCTTGGGGACATATAATAGGTTAGAGGAGGATATTCTCCCCTACTAAAAATTCGGAATTGCTCCGGAGGAAAGAAAGGTGTTATGGTGTCTATGAATATATACCGTTCACAGTGTACGCCATGCAGCCAAAACAATGCTGGCTGGGATGCTTCAACCATGGGGGCATGGGGCAGTAACTGCAGCTGCTGGCCATGGTGCGGCACATCCCCTCATACCCCGTTCCCTTATGGTAATTGCTTCCGCCCAGGCGTTGCAGTAGCCAATTTGGACCCAGCTACGGCAACTACCCAGCAAATTGCAACGGCCTTTAACGAGCTGTTGGCTTCGCTGCGGGGCGCAGGGTTAATTGACAGGGCATAATGGCACAAGGCTAAGGGGAAAGGCTGCTTCTTTGTGAAGCGGCCTTTTTTCTTGTAAAAAGGAACCTTCCCAGGGCCCCTTTTTAAAGGCTTTTGGGCCTAAGTAAATATTCCCGAAAACAGCCCGTATCCGCCAGCACATCAATTTTTTATTGTGAAACAATAAAAAATAGTGGAGAGAAACGAAACTATTTTTTTGTGCAACGGGCAGGAAGGGCGAATAGCCCGCATCTGCCAG
>CAJTSZ010000023.1 GCA_910578755.1 uncultured Oscillospiraceae bacterium
ATGCCTATTCTAATTTCTGCAAGAAATTAGAATAGGCATATATGCCTATCTTTTTACATCGGTAAATTATTCTTTTTACCGATTGCATTTACAGTATATTCTTTACACCACAAATTGTCAATACTATTTTCATATTTTGCTGTAAAATCGACAATTCCTGTGCCAACAGGCCTGCGCAGCCCTCACCTGCGTATGGCCGCGCGGCTGGGGGCCACAGGAAAGTTTCCGCAGGGTTTTCCTTGGCAAGCTGCTGTCTTTTAAACCAAACCGTCCTGTGCTATACTAAAAAATAGTTGAACGAAGCAAAACTATTTTTAAAAAGGAGTTGAATTTTATTGGCCTCTACTTATGTCTTTCTTCATGGGCTGGGGCAATTTGAGGAAAGCTGGAAGGAAACCGCAGCTGCCTTATTCCCCCCGGGCCACGCCGCCCCTGTTTATATCCCTAATTTACCTTCCCTGCTGGCGGGCAGGGAAACCTCTTACCCTGCCCTTTATGCCGCCTTAGAGGAACAGCTGAACCACCTGGAGGGGAAACTAACCCTATGCGGCCTTTCTTTAGGGGCCGTTTTGGCCCTGGACTACGCCAGCCGTCACCCCCAAAAGGCAGAAAAACTGGTGCTTATTGGCGGGCAGTACAAAATGCCCAAGGCCCTGCTTACCGTGCAAAACCTGGTTTTTCGCCTAATGCCCCGCGCCGCTTTTGCTTCCACCGGGCTTACAAAGCCCCAAATGATTTCCCTGTGCCGCACCATGGCCCCTTTAAACTTCACCCAGGCCCTGCCCCAAATTGCCTGCCCTGCTTTGGTGCTTTACGGCGAAAGGGACCGTGCCAACCGCAAGGCTGCGGAAACAATGGCGGCGGCCCTTCCTAAGGCCCGGATAAACATTGTCCCCAACGCCGGCCACGAAGTAAATAAGGACTGCCCCAAGGAATTGGCAGCCCTTTTGCAGGAATTTTTTGATGAATGAATGCCTGCGGCAACATTAACAAGGGGACAGGGAGCCGAGTATAACTTAGCTCCCTGTTTTTTGCCCATATTACCCTTTGGAAATAAAATGCTTTATAGGCCCTTGCAGATTGGCTATTTCTTCTTTTAAAAATGCAGGGTACACCACTGTATTACGCACTTTGTCCACGCTAAGCCAGCCTATCACCACATTTTTGTTATCCTTATGGGGAACAAAGGCCCCGTTGTTGGGAATGGCAAAGCCCTCCTGCTCCTGAACCAAAAAATAAAAGGTGATTTGGTGAACCTGTTTGCCCTGCTGTTCCCAAAAGCACTCCTCACTCCACAGCAGGCGGCTTACGGAAATTTCCGCCCCGGTTTCCTCCCTGTATTCTCGGGCAAGACCCTGGGCAAGGGTTTCGCCTATTTTCACATGGCCACCCGGCAGGGCGTATTCCGTCCCGTTTTTATCCCGCTGGATCAGCAGCTTATTGTTTTTTACCAATACCCCTGCTACCCGCAGGCCGCAGGCGCAATTAGGGAAGGAAAACAGCCAATCTTTCTGCAACGCCATCAATACGCGCCTCCTTTTATTCCACGCCAGCCGCGGCCAGTATCCGCTGGCTTACACCCTGCCAGGAAAGGCGTGTAATCCCCTCCGGCGGGCCGGCAGGGCTACTTAGGGCCTGCTCCAATGTTTGGGCCAACCGCTGCTCAAAGGCGGGCAGCCCTTCCGGCTGGGGCTCGTCCGTATTTTTCATAGGGGGCAAGGGCACAAAGCGGACATTATTACCGGGCAGGTTGCTGTTGTACCAGGCCGCCAGCCCCGGCAGGTTGGAGCAAACCACCTGGCAGCCGCAGGCCATGGCCTCCAAATTCACTAAAGGAAGCCCTTCAAAAAAGGAGGGCAGCACAAACACATCACTTTGGCGGAACAGTTCCGCCAGCTGAGGCTGGGGCAACGGGCCAAGGAGCTGCACCGGGTATTTCCCTGCCTGGGCCAAGGCTGTTACCTGTTCATACTCCTGGGCCGGGCCGGGGCCCCCTGCTAACTTAACGGAAAGGGCCTTTGGGGGATAGGGCAGCAGCTCCAGCGCCCGCAGCAGGCTGAACACGCCTTTTTTCTCCGTTACCTTGCCGGCAAAAACAAGCTGTAAAGGATTGCTCCCGCCCTTTCCCCTGCTGTGGCCGGGGTAAAAAATATCCTGGTTATAGCCTGCCCCCACCACATGGCTTTTCCCCCCTGGCAAGGCGAAAAGGCTTTCAATCTCCTTTTGCTGTTCCTCATGCAGAGCAAAAACAGCGTCCATTTTTTGTATTTGCGCTATAATAAATTCCCGCTTCAGTGGAATTTTTTGCACCTGCCGCAGGTCGGTGCCATGGCATACCGCCACAACCTTTTTATTAGGAAACCACCCCCGCACCAGCGACGCCAAAAAATACAAATGGTGGCAGACAACCAGGTCCGGCTGAAGCTCCTCCACCGCCCTTTTTACCACGGCGTAAAAGGCAGCTTCAAACTGCTCCGCCATACCGGGTGTAAGGTCCCTGTAGCGGGTGTTGGGGTAGGGCATTTCGTTGGACATGCCCACAATGGGAAAGGGCAGCCCTGGCGAATTAAAATATACAGGGTAAAAGGCGGTTTGGGCCGGGAGATGGACGGTATCCTCCCGGTATACCCCGGCTACAACCCCTTGGGCGTGGCCTTGGCGGCTCCACTGGTTCACCAGCTCCGTAAGGTAAACACCGCTGCCGGTGCTGTGGGGCTTTTGGGCTGTAATGCTTAATATTTTCATGGAAAACTCCCTTGCAATAAACAATAACACGCACAAAGGCGGCATAGCATTTTCATGTTACGCCGCTTTTTTCATTTTCTTGTTTTGATGTGCTTTCATTTCCCTAAGAATTATCTTCTTGAACCAAAAATGGACATAATATCAAATGGGTCGTCGTCCTCCATTTCCTGCTGCTTTTCTTCCTGCTTCCCTTTTTGGGGTTCGCCCGGTTTAAAGCGGTAATCGGGAATATCAAAGTTTTTATCCAGCTCAAAGCCTGTTGCAATTACGGTAACAACCATTTCGTCGTTGAGGCCATCGTCAAAGGCAACGCCGAAAATCAGGTTTACATCTGGGTGAGCGCAGGCACGAATCATATCTGCCGCCAGGTTTACCTCGTCCAGTTCAATGTTGGAGGGGGCGGTAATGTTGAGGATTACCCGTTCCGCGCCATCAATGGAGGATTCCAGCAACGGGGAGGAAATGGCCGCTTTTGCCGCAACCTCGGCCTTGTCCTTGCCATTGCCACGCCCAACACCCATGTGGGCGCTGCCGGCGCCGCGCATAATTTGGCAAACGTCCTCAAAGTCCAGGTTAATAAGGCCTGGGGTATAAATTAGGTCCGAAATGCTCTGCACGCCGTGCTTCAGCACGTTATCGGCTTCAATAAAGGCGTTGAGCAGGGTAATTTTTGTTTCGGAAACAAGGCGCAGCCGTTCGTTCTGAATAACCACCAAAGCGTCCACCTGTTCCTTCAGGTTCGCAATGCCCTGTTCCGCCTGTTCCATTCTTTTTTTGCCTTCAAACTCAAAGGGTTTTGTTACAATACCCACCGTTAAAATGTTCTGTTCCTTTGCAATTTGAGCAACTACCGGCGCGGCGCCGGTACCAGTGCCGCCGCCCATACCGGCTGCAATAAAAATCATTTGGCAGCCTTTAATGGCGGCTGCAATTTCGTCCCGGCTTTCTTCCGCAGCCTTCATGCCTTTTTCCGGGGAACCGCCGGCGCCGCGGCCCTTGGTGAGCTTATCGCCAATAATAATTTTTTGGGACGCTTTGGAAGCCTTTAGAGCTTGGGCGTCTGTATTAACAGAGATAAACTCAACGCCGTTCATTCCGCTGTCAATCATACGGTTTACCGCGTTGCCGCCGCCGCCGCCAACACCAATAACCTTTATGGTGACGTCTTTTTCGTACTCTGTGTCCAGTTCGAAGTTTGATAACATTTTTGTTCCTCCTATTTTAACAAGCAGCTTTCCACCTGAGTTGTTCTGTAAGTATACCCGCCGGGTAAAGGGCGCACTTTCCCTTTGCCATTGTGTTTTTCCATTTTCCGTGTTTTCTCTTATAATCCTATATGTATTGGTACATACATATAATTTATCAGATTTTTGCCTTGTTTTCAATGTATTTTTTGATAAAAAAGAAAGCAAATATTCGTTTTTACCGGCTTTTCCCCTGGTATTTCCCCGAAAGTTCCCGAAACACACTTTCTCAGGAAATTTTTTCTTTGCGACATCCTAATTTTCCCAAACTATGTTTTTTGGGGAAACAAGGCAGCTTTTTTTGTCAAAGCCCTCTATTCCTTTTGGGGCTCCATAGCTTCCTGGGGTGGGACCTCCTCTTGCAATTCCTCTTCTTCCCCGTTTGCCTCACCGTCCCCTTCCTCGGGTTTTGCCAAATCCTCTATGGTATCCCCTTCAAAAATTTCAAAAGCCCTTTCGTCCCATATGGTGTCTATGGCAACAGCCCTGGTGCGCAGCTGTTTGCTGCTGGTAATGTCAATGGTCCCCTGGAAATTGGCGTCGGTATAACCGGAGGACTTATGCTCCTGGGCAATCCCCCGTTCCAAAACAGTGTTGACAAAATCCACTTTTTTAGCCAGGTCCAGTTCGCTGCCAAAGCTGATGAGTATCCGTTCATCATACAAAGCCGTAATGCTGCTGGCATTGGTTAAATCCACATAGGTAATAGGTTCCAAGTTTTTTTCACTGGTCACTGTATAAAACTGCTGGAGCATTTCCATGCGCTCCATTAAAACAGGGGTTTTATTTTTTTTCTCCTTTTCCGGCTTTTCATATAAATAGCTGCCGGCGCTAAAGTTATTTTCCTCCATACCTAAAACCACCATTAGGTTTTCCGGCGGCTCCTTTACCCTGGTTTCCAGTACCTTGCCGCTGTAGGAAAGAATGGCATACCCTTCCCCGGTGTAGGCTGCGGCAATGGGCTCCTCCTCCGTCACTTCAATTACCACGGAGGTTGGCAGGGAGCGCCTTACCTTCACACTGGCAAAGTAGTGGAACCGGTCCTGAAGCATTTTTTCCACATCTTTTGTGTTAATTTGGAACAGGTTGTCCCCTTTTTGAATTTGGGAACGGGCAATAACCTCCTCGTTGCTGTAAAAGGTGTTATTTTTTATTTTAATGATATCCACCTTAAAAAATACCGTAAAGCACAGCGTAAGCCCCAGGCCAATGCAGAACACAAACAGCAAGAAGTAATGAATGGCGTATTTTCTGCTTCGCCTTCTGCTGCTTGGGGTTCTTTTTGGTGGGGCCTTGTGTTGTTTTCCACGTTTTGGCTGTGTCATATTCCTGTTCCTTTCTGTATTTCCGTTCCTCCGGGCTGGGGCCCTTTATTCCCTCGCAATGCTGGCGCCCACCCTGTTTAAGGCATAGTCTAAATCCTGGTAGCCGCGCACAATGTGCTTTACATTATGAATTACCGTTTGCCCCTGGGCCGCCAAGGCGGCAATTACCAGGGAAGCGCCGCCCCTTAAGTCGGTACAGTACACCTGGGCCGAGTGCAGGGCCGGCACCCCCCGCACAATGGCAACGCGGCCTTCCGTTTTAATATCCGCCCCCATGCGCTCCAGTTCCCAGGCCTGCTTATACCGGTTCTGAAAAATATTTTCTGTAAATACGGAGGTTCCCTCCGCTACGGCTGTTAAGGCCATAATGGGGGCCAGGGCATCGGTAGGAAAGCCTGGGTAAGGCATAGTAGCAATGCTTTTAACAGCCCGCAGCCGCTGGCTGCTGCGGATATGCACCGCATCCACCCCACAGCGCAGCTGGCAGCCCATTTCTTCAAAAATGGGGAGCACCGCGCTAAAGTGCTCCGGGTTTACCTTGCGCACCAGTAAGTCGCCCTGGGTAATGGCGCCGCAGCACAAATAGGTAATGCCCACAATACGGTCCGGAATTACCGTATGCACGGCGCTGCCCAGCTTTTTTACGCCATCAATATGTATGGTGCCGTCCGCCGCTGTGCTTATTTTTGCGCCGGCGCTGTTTAAAAAAGCGGCTAAGTCAGCAATTTCCGGTTCCCGGGCTGCATTGCGGATTACTGTGTGCCCCTGGGCTAAGGAGGCCGCCAACATAATATTTTCCGTAGCCCCCACGCTGGGGAATGGCAGGGAAATGCTTGCCCCGTGGAGCTTGCCCTTTACGGTGCAGCGCAGGCTGCCGCCCTCCTCCTGAAAAGTAACCCCCAAACGCTTCAGGGCGCCAATATGTAAATCAATAGGCCGCGGGCCCAGCTCGCAGCCACCGGGAAAGGTGAGGGAAGCCTGGCGGTATTTTGCAAGTATAGCCCCCAAAAATACAATGGAGGAACGCATTTCCCGCATCAGTTGGTCCGGAATGGTACAGCCGCCTTCCCCACCGGTAATAATTAGGGTGTCCCCCTCTTTTTTTGTGGTGCAGCCCAGGTGTTCCAAAATATTCCTGGCTGCCCCAATGTCGGAAAGTTCCGGGCAGTTGTGCAGTTCGCAGCTGTCGCACAAAAGGGAAGCTGCCAAAATAGGCAAAGCCGCATTTTTTGCGCCGTGAACCTCCATTTCTCCGTTGAGCCTTTTAAGCCCTTCCACTATGTACCGTTCCATGATTATGCCCCTTTCACATAGTTGGGCGCTTTGGGACTGCTTTTTCGCCCTTACAGGATATACTATGCTTTTTGGCGCAAAGTGGTTCATTTATTCGGTATTTTGTCAAAAGGCGGCCTGTTACTGGCGCAGAAGCTCCATAATTTGTTGGTAAATGCGTTGGTTTGCGTCTATAATGGCCATTGCCTGGGCGTTGCGGCCCAGCTCCTTCAGCTTTTGGGGCTGGCTGATGAGCTTTTCCACTGTTTGGCACAGCAGGGCGCCGGTTAAATCCTTTTCTTCAATCACCACAGCCGCATTGTTGTTGGCCAAAACCATGGCGTTGTGGTACTGATGGTTGGCAGCAACATTGGGCGAAGGAATTAAAATAGAGCCCTTACCTGCCGCCTGCAGTTCGGAAAGGGTTAATGCCCCGGCACGGCCTATAACTAAATCCGCCGCGGCAAGGCAGTCGTCCATATCGTTTATGTACTCCCGGATATCCAGGCCAGGGCAATCCTTATGGTTTACCCCTAACTGCTTCAGCATTTGGGGGAAATCCTCCACGTCGTACATCCCGGTGGCGTGAATGTGGCGTACCTTGCCCTCCCTAACGTGCCAGGCCATCAATTCCGCAATGGCTTCGTTGAGGCGGTGGGCGCCCTGGCTGCCGCCAAAGGAAAGGATGCACACCTTTTCCCCCACCCCTAATTTTTTGCGGGCCTGCTCCCTGTCGGCGTAAATAATACTTTCCCGTACCGGGTTGCCCACCACAGCATACTGGCAGCGGTCGCTTAAATACTGCCTTGCTTCCGGAACGGCCAAAAGGATGCGGTCCACGTATTTGGAGAGCAGCTTGGTGGTTACCCCCGGGAAGGCGTTTTGCTCGTGGGAAACGGTTTTAATGCCCATTTTGGCGGCCTTGCGCAAAATAGGGCCGCTGACGTAGCCGCCGGTGCCCATAACAATGTCCGGCCCAAAATCTGCAATAATTTTGTGCGCCCGGGCCGAGGCGGTTGTTAAATAAAATACGGAGGACACATTGTATTTTACATTATGCCAGTTCAGCTTGCGCTGGAACCCCTTAATGGTAATGGGCGCAAAGTTGAAACCCGCCTTTGTCACTAACTTTGCCTCCATGCCCTTTGGGCTGCCGGCAAACAGTATTTGGGCCTCCGGGCACCGCTGCCGGATGTAGCTGGCCACCGCAATGGCCGGGTTGATGTGCCCGCCGGTGCCGCCGCAGGCAAACAAAATTTTCATAGTCATCTTTCCTCCGTTTGCAGTTATAATGTAGCTTTGCCCGGGCGGCAAAGCCCAGGCAGCATATTTTTATTCCTTTTCGTACCGGCTTTGGCGGGAAACCCCCAAAACCACGCCAATTTCCGCCATCATAATCAGCAGCGCCGTGCCCCCGTAGGAGAAAAACGGCAAACTGATACCGGTGTTGGGTACCAGGTTGGTTACAACCGCAATGTTCAAAAATGCCTGAACCCCCACCTGGGTAATAATACCTACCACCAGCATGGTGCCAAAGCGGTCCCGGGCGCGCATGGCAATGGTATAGCCCCGCCATACCATCATGGCAAACAGGACAATAATTGCCGTAGCCCCAATAAAGCCTAACTCTTCGCAGGCAATGGCAAAAACAAAGTCGTTGCGGACCTCCGGCAGGTACATGTGCTTTTGCCGGGAATCCCCCAAACCAACGCCCCACAGGCCGCCGGAACCAATGGCCAGCAGGGACTGCCTTGTTTGGTAGCTGCCTGGGTCGTTGGTGGAAAAGGGGTCCAGCCAATAGGTAAGGCGAACAACCACGTGGGAAAAGTATTCGGCCAAAAAGTCCTGAAACACCACCAAAACAATAAGCCCAAAGACAAAGGCACCCATGCCGAGGAAAAACAGGTACCGAAAGCGGCTGCCCCCTACCAGCATCATGGTCACTGCAATAATGCCAATGAGTATGGTGGCCGAAAGGTGAGGCTGGGGCAGCAGAATGGCTGCAATGCCCAGGTACAGGCAAATAAACCACATGGTCCCTATTTTAAAATCCCCCATTTTGTCCTTATACTTATCTATTAAGTGGGCATAAAGCAAAATAAGGGCAAATTTTGCAATTTCCGAAGGCTGGAAGTTGGTAAAACCCAAATAGATCCACCGGCGGGCGCCCTGGTAAGGGTCAAACAAATAGCAGGCCGCCATAAGCACCAAAGATAAAAGGTACAAAAACCTGGCAAAGTGCCGAATAAAGTGGTAGTTCACAAAGGAGGCTGCCAGCATAAAAACCACACCGGCAATTGCGAAGGCCAGCTGGCGCCAAATGTAGTAGTAGCTGTTGCCCTCGTAGTAATAGGCCGAGGCATGGCTGGCGGAAAACAGGACAATAAGGCCAATGCCAAGGAGGCTTAAAACCAAAATTAAAAAGGGCATATCAAACCGGCCGCCAATGATAAAGATAGGGGTAACATTGCCTTGCTGTTTTATTGGCTTTCTGCCCTGCCGCGGCCGCAGCCGGCCGGCCGGCGCTTTCATTTGCCTTGTTCTGCTGTTTTGCTGCACTGTTTAGGCCACCTTTCCTTTCAACTGTATACCTAAAGCCCTTTCCCTTCTACCTTAGTTGGGCAAGGCGCTGCGTTACATCACCGCCACAGCGGCCACTGCCAAGGCGCAGCCCAAGGCCGTTATGAGGGAAAAAACGGTTACAATTTTTACCTCGCTCCAGCCGGTCATTTCAAAGTGGTGGTGGATAGGGCTCATTTTAAAAATGCGCTTGCCGGTGAGCTTAAAGCTGGCCACCTGCAAAATAACGGAGAGGGTTTCCATCATGTAAATTATACCTATAAGCAGCAAAAATACCTGCAGCTTGGTGCCAAAGCTCAAGGCCACCACCATACCCCCTAAGAACATGGATCCGGTATCCCCCATAAAAACCTTGGCGGGGTGGAAGTTCCAGCACAAAAAGCCCAGGGTCGCCCCGGCCAGGGCGGCGGCCATCAGGTTCATTTCATGGTTGCCCAACATGGCGCTGATAATCATAAACCCAAGGGCCGCCACAAAGGTGACAGAGGAACACAGGCCGTCAATGCCGTCTGTCAGGTTTACCGCGTTGGTTACCCCCACCACAATAAACAGGGCAAAGGGGTAGTACAGAATACCCAGCTCCAGCTGCCCTAAAAAGGGGATGGCCACCGCCGTGGAAATATTCCCGGTAAAGGCCAGCACAGCAATGTAAACAACGCCTAAAATAAGCTGCAAAAGCATTTTTTGCCCTGCCCGCAGGCCAAGGTTGCGCTTTTTTACCACTTTGATGTAATCGTCCAAAAAGCCAATAATCCCAAAGCCCACAGCCATGGAAATACCACACACCAGCTGGGTGGTGTTGGCGTTATTTGGCGTACCGCCGTTTGCAGCAAAAAGGGCGTAGCCGGCAGCTGCCGCAATAATGCTGCCAAAAATAAACATAATGCCGCCCATGGTGGGGGTTCCCTGTTTGGCTTTATGCCACGTTGGGCCGTCCTCCAAAATAGTTTGCCCATATTTCAGCTTTTTTAAAAAGGGAATCACCCATATGCCCTGGATTGAAGTGAAAATAAACGCCGCAAACACAGTAATTACTAAACTTATGGTACCCATCGCCTTAACGCTCCTTGTAAATTTTAGAAAGTACGTCTTCCAATGCCATACCCCGGCTGCCCTTTACCCAAAGGATATCCCCAGGGGTAAGCTGCTGTACCAGGGCCTGGGCCATTTCCTCCTTGGTGGAAAAATGGCGGGCCACCGGCGCGCCGCCTTCCTGGGCGCCGCGGCAGGTGTTTTGGGAGGCCGGGCCAAAGCAGTAAACAGCGTCTATCCCCTGCTGGGCGGCGTACAGGCCACATTCATAGTGGGCCTGGGCCGTATGGCTGCCCAGCTCCAGCATATCCCCCAGGGCAAATATTTTTTTGCCCTCACATTCCATGGAGGCAAAGGCCGCAGCGGCCGCCTTTAAGGATTCCGGGCTGCAATTATAGCAGTCTTCCACTACTGTAAAGCCACTGTGGCGGACAATGCGCTGGCGCATACCAGCGGGAGTGTAGTTTGCCAGGGCCTGCACAATGGCTTCATCCTCCATACCAAACTGTTTGCCCACAGCGTAGGCCGCCAGGGCGTTGCGCACGTTATGCTCCCCAAAGGTAGGGATTTTTACTGTAAGCTCCCTACCCTCACAGCAGAGAACGAAGGTAGTTTCCCCCCCTTTTTCCACAATATCCCTTCCAATAATATTACACTGTTGGTTAGTAATGCCGTAGGTGATGATGGGGTGCTGTTCATCCTGGAAGGCCCAAAGCAAATCGTCATCCCCGCACAAAATAAGGGGGGAACCGGGAGCCATTCCGTCCCGGATTTCCATTTTTGCTTTTAAAATGCCCTCCCGGCTGCCCAAAAATTCAATGTGGCAAACACCAATGTTGGTAATAACCGCCATATCCGGTTTGCCTCGGTGGCTTAGGTCGGAAATTTCGCCAAAGTGGTTCATTCCCATTTCCAGCACAGCGGCCTCATGGTATTCTGCCAATTCCAAAAGGGTTTTGGGCAGCCCCACCCGGTTGTTCAGGTTGCCCTTATTTTTTAAGGTGGCAAACCCCGCTTCCAAAACAGCGGAAATCATTTCCTTTGTTGTGGTTTTGCCCACACTGCCGGTAACGGCCACCACCTTGGGGGAAAATTTGCTGCGGTAATAACCGGCAATGTCCAAAAAGCCCTGCTCCGTGTCCTTACAAAAGATAAGCCGGGGGTCCCCCTTATCCCCAGTATCCACCAGTGCAAAGGCCGCCCCCTGTTTTAGGGCGGAGGATACATATTGGTGCCCGTCAAAATTTTCACCCCGCAGGGCAACAAACAGGCAGCCGGGGGTGATATCCCGGGAGTCTGTAGAAATAACGGCAATTTTTGCTTCATCCTCTATGGGAAAGCCCACTGCCGCCCCAATTTCCTTTATTGTCATTGTGTTCATTCTCTGTTCCACCGTTCCTGTTGTAGTATAATTGCCGCCTGTTTGTGGTTTTCTATTTGGAAAGGGGAAAATAGACGGCAATTATAAATTATTATACGCAGTTCCCCCGTTTTTTTCAATGGTCCCGGCAAGGCGGGCCACCAAATCGCGTTCGTTAAAATAGACGGTTTTATCCTTTAGGGCCTGGTAATCCTCGTGGCCCTTGCCCGCCAAAAGGAGGACATCCCCCCGCTGGCATTGGGCAAAGGCGCAGGCAATGGCCTCTTCCCTGTTTAAAATAACCTGGTAGGGCGTTTTGTACTCTTTTAAACCGGGGATAGTATCCTGGGCAATTTGTTCCTCCGGTTCCTGCCGGGGGTTATCTGAAGTCAGTATAACCAGGTCCGAATAGCGTGCCGCCATGGCGCCCATTTCCCGCCGTTTTGTGCGGTCCCGCTGTCCGGCACAGCCAAAAAGGGTAATAATTCTGCCTTCTGTAGTTTCCCGCACCATGGAAAGCACCTTTTCCAAACCGTCGGCAGTGTGGGCGTAGTCGCGCATTACGGTAAAATCTGCCCCAGCTGGCAGTACCTCCATGCGGCCGGGGACGCCAGGGCAACAGGCCAGGCTTTGCGCCGCATCCTGTAGGGGAACACCCAGCTGGCAGGCTGTTCCCAAGGCTGCCACAGCATTTTCTACAGAAAACCGCCCCGGCATGGGCAAAACCACCTGTTCCTTCCCCTGCCGGGCAAGGAACAAAAAGCGGCTGCCCCGGGCGTGGGGCTGTATATTTACTGCGGCATAATCTGTCTTGGCAGAATCCCCCTGGACTGTATAAACCGCCGAAGGGCATAGGTTTTCCTGGTACAGGCGGCGGCCGCTTTCATCGTCCCAGTTCAGCACTGCTTGGCGTGCTTGGCGGAACAGCTGCCTTTTTGCCTGGTAGTAGTTTTCCATGGTTTTGTGGTAATCTAAATGGTCCTGGGTCAGGTTAGAAAAAGCGGCACAGTCAAACACGCAGCCTGCCAGGCGGTGCTGGGCCAACGCGTGGGAGGAAGCCTCCAGCACAACATGGGTGCAGCCCGCCTCCTCCATTTTGGCCAGCAGCTGGTGAAGCTGGGCAGCGTCCGGGGTAGTGTAGTGGGCGGGAAGCTCCACAGCGCCTATTTTGTTGTACACTGTGCCAATGAGCCCTGTTTTGATGCCGCAGCAGGTTAAAATATGGTGGATTAAAAAAGAAATGGAGGTTTTGCCGTTGGTGCCTGTAACCCCAATAAGGCACAGGCGGCTGGCCGGGCTGCCGTAAAAGCGGCTGCAGGCCAGGCTGTAGGCCAAACGGGGATTTTCCGCCGTAAGCACAGGGCTATGACTATGGCTTTGGCTGCTCACCAAAATGGCAGCCCCCTTTTCCTCTGCCTCTCTTAAGTGGGCGGCACAGCCGTCCACGCTGAAAAACAACGTCCCTGGCTGCACCTGGCGGGAATCTTGGGTAATGGAAGTAATTGCAACATCCTGCAGCTCCTGTGGAATTGGCTGGCTGCATATGCCTTGCAGCAGGCTGCTCAGTTTCATCATAAGGCTGCTCCTTCCCAAAGGCCCTGCCGGGCGTACTGTGTTGGTTCGCCCTGCCTGTACCAGGAAGGGCTTTGGAACTTCTTTATTTTAAAACTTCCCTGCTTAAACTTTTTGTCGCCTTATATGGTTTCCCTCCAATTTGTTTGCCTTCCCTATCCTTTTTGCTTACCGGTACAGCCCTGTTTTTAAGGCTATACTATGGGGTTTCGCTTTGCTCCTCCTGGGTACGCTGGACAAAATCCACAGTAACCACAGAACCAATATCCACTGTTGTATTGGGCAGAGGGTCCTGGGAAACAACCACCGTTTGGGCGCCCTCCAGGTCGCTGCCTACAATTTTAATGTTGAGCCCTGCGTTTACAATAAGTTTATTGGCCTCGCTGGCGGATTTTCCTATTACATTGGGCACAGTTGCCGTGGTATTGGCTTCGCTTTCATCGGTGTATAAAATCACGGTGCCGCCTATGGGGAGCTTGCTTTTATCCTCTGGTATTTGTTTTACAATTTCCGGCCCTTTGCCAATAATTTCTGTGTTGAGCCCCCTGTTGCGCAGCTGTATTTGGGCTTCGTGGGGTTTTTCGCCCACTAACTTCGGCACAACCACTTCGCCCTCCTCAATTTCCTCCAGCTGCTCCTTGGTATATTCCGGCTCCAGGCCAAGGTAGGGAAGAATATCCTCCAGCACGGCGGCCACAACGGGAACCGCAATGGTGGAGCTTTGGGCGTCCCCTACCTCCGGTTCGTCCAAAGCAATTAAAATGGCAAATTCCGGGTCATCCGCCGGGGCAAAGGCAAAAAAGGAGAGGACATACTCAATTACCTGTTCGCCGTTTACATAGTTATCCAGCTTTTCACCGGTACCTGTTTTGCCGCCAATGCGGTAGCCCGCAATGCGGGAGTTCCGGCCGGAGCCTTCATCCTCGGAAACAACCTGTTCCGCCATTTCCCGCACAAGGGCGGAGGTTTCTGCGGAAATAACCTGCCGCTTTACAACAGGCTCGTAGCTTTCCACAATGTTTTTATCTTCGTCTAAAATTTGTTTTACCACATAGGGCTGTACCAGGTAACCGCCGTTAATGGTTGCGGCGGCGGCCGTCATCATTTGTATTGGGGTAATTTTAAAGGTTTGGCCAAAGGCGGAACTGGAAAGCTCCGCAATGCCCATTTTTTCCTCCGTATGGTACAAGCTGCCGGCCTCCCCAGGCAGGTCAATGCCCGTAATATCCGTAAGGCCAAAGGCGTCAAAATATTTAGAAAAATTACTTACCCCAAGGTTTTGGCCAATTTGCATAAAGGCCGGGTTGCAGGAGTGCATTACCGCTTGGGCAAAGGTTTGCTGGCCGTGGCCGGCGTGCTTCCAGCAGTGGATACGCCGTCCCGCTACTATTTGGTAACCGGGGCAAAAAAAGCCGGAATGTTCTGTGGAGGTGCCAGTATCCAAGGCGGCGGCGGCTGTGACCAGCTTAAATACAGAGCCCGGCTCGTATGGGTCGGAAACTACCTTGTTGCGCCACATTTGGTTTTGCTCGTAGTTCAGCTGCTCCTTATATTCGTCCCCTGTAAGGCCGCTGAGGCGCTCCAATGCTTCCGGGTCCGTAATTTCAAAGGGGGAATTGGGGTTAAAGTCCGGCTTTGTAGCCATGGCAAGGATTTCCCCCGTGTTTACGTTCATAACAATGCCAATGGCCCGTTTATGCACGCTGTGTTCTGCAACGGCAATTTCCATGTGCTTTTCCAAAAAATGCTGAATGGTTTCATCAATGGTAAGCACGATGGAGTTGCCGTTTTCCCCTTCGTACAGCTTTTGGTACTGGAAGGGCATATCGCCGCTGGTGCCGTTGCGGGCAGAAACAAGGCGGCCCTCGCTGCCGCTGAGCACCTTATTATAGTAGGATTCAATGCCGTAGGCCCCCTGGTTCATATCGTTTACAAAGCCCAGCACCGTGGAGGCCAGGTTGTTGTAGGGATAGTACCTTTTTGTAGTTTCCACCAGGGAAATGCACTTTATTTTATGGGTTTTAATAAACTCCGTTACTTCGTTGTACTTTTCTTTATCTATTTTCTTTTTCAGCACTTCGTAGTAGCTGTTTACTTTTTTTGCTTTTTCTACCACAGTTTCTGGTTCAATGTCCAAAATTTCCGCCAAACTGGTAACAGTGGTCATTTTACCGTCCACCTTTTTGCGGCCGTAGGCCAAAAGATCCACCTGGGCGGCCGCGGTTTCATCGTCAGAACTCAAGTTCCCCGGTTCAAAAATAACGTTCCAAACGGTGGCGCTTTGGGCCAAGGTTTTCATATTTCTGTCGTAAATAGAGCCGCGGTGCGGGGCTATTTCAATATCCTTCAGCTGCTGGGTAATGGCCATGGTTTGGTACTTTTCGCCTTCTACTATTTGTATTTTAAACAAGTTTGCACAAAGCAGCCAGCTGCACACAATACAAAGCAGCAGGGCCAAAAGGCGTATTTTGCCCTGGGGCCTTCGCATGGACCTTATTATTTTTTTTAACAGCGGTATTTTACCGTTGGGGGCCTTTGCCAAAGTATTCCCTCCCCATAATTACAGCGTTTCACATTCCGCCCGGGGAATGGAAAAAGCGTTATTTTCACTTTTGCAACAAAGCATGTTACTGGAAACAAAAGAAGGGCTAAGATGTGTTCTTAACTCCTTCTTCCTGTACCTGTTGCTATTCTATTTTACTGTGCGCTAATATATTCCACAACCTGCTTTATCCTGGCCCACAGGCTGCCCTGTTTTTCCTCGGGTATGGTATATGTATCTTCCTCCGAAAGGCTTAAATAAGTAATTTGGCTGCTGTCCAGCTTGGTAAGGCCCAGCTGGCGGGTAACAGTTTCTTCAATATTGGTAAGGGCCACAGAGCTTTCCAGCTGTGCTTCCAGCATACGGTATTCGTTTTGCAGGGTATTCAGCTCCGCATTTTTGTTGCTTACCTCATTGGTAATTTCTGTAATAGCAATTTGGTTAAACAAAACGGAAATAACCCCCACAAAAAAAACAGAAACGTAGGTTGCCACTTTTAAAATAAAATTGCGTGTGCGCACGCGCTCCATTTTTTTATTTTGTACTACTTTAAACTGAGGCTGGGTCCGCTGTTTTTGGGGTTCAAACATTTCAAAATTATACGCGCTGCTTCCTTCGGTCACCATTTGCAAAACCACCTTTCCGCTTGTTTATACATTCTAATTTTTTACAAAAACACGGCGTCAGCCACCAAAATTACACCGTTTCAATTTTTTCAAGCACCCTCAGCTTTGCGCTGCGGCTGCGGTTATTCCTCTCTATCTCTTGGGCGGAAGGTTCAACAGGCTTGCGGCTTACCAGCCGCGCCCTGGGCGTTTTGCCGCACACACATACCGGGAACTCCGGCGGGCAGGTACAGCCCTTTGTAAACTGGGCAAACATTTGCTTTACAAGCCTGTCCTCCAGGGAATGGAACGTAATAATGCAGAACCTTCCCCCTGGGGCCAGGCGGTCAAAGCTGTCCTCTATGCAGCGGCGTAAAACGCCCAGCTCGTCGTTTACCTCAATGCGTATGGCCTGGAAGGTGCGCTTGGCGGGGTGGCCGCCTTCCCTCCTGGCTGCCGCAGGGATAGCCCGTTTAATTACGTCCACCAGTTCATAGGTGGTTTCAATGGGCTTTTCTTCCCGCTGCTTTACAATAAAATAAGCAATTTTGGAAGCAAACTTTTCTTCCGAATATTCCCTGAGTATACGGGTCAAATCCTCCTGAGTATATGTATTTACCACATCGTAGGCGCTGGGGCCCTGCTGGCTCATACGCATATCCAGCTTGGAATCGTACTGGTAGGAAAAGCCCCTCTCCGCTGTATCCAGCTGATGGGAGGAAACCCCCAGGTCCAAAAGGATGCCGTCCACCTTATCAATATTTAAATCATCCAAAACAAAGGGGATATTTTTAAAGTCGCTTTGCACCACCTGGGCGCCGGGGTAGGGCGCAAGGCGCTGGGAGGCGGTTTTTACAGCGTCCGGGTCTTTATCCAAGGCAATCAGCCTGCCGGTAGTAAGGCGTTTGGCAATTTCCCGGGAATGGCCCGCGCCGCCTGCCGTACCGTCTATATAAATACCTTCCGGGCGAATGTTCAGTGCCTGAATACTCTCCTCCAGCAGCACAGAAATATGCTCAAATTCCACCGCTTCCCCTTCTTTCCTAATCCAACTTTTGGCCTTAACCGGCCGTTAAAAATCCATATCCTCCAGCTCCTGCTCTATCATTTGGGCAGTAAGCAGCTGGCTGTTTTTGTTCCAGGTTTCCAAGTCCCAAATTTCGGCCCGGTTTGCCGCGCCTACAATAACCACATCTTTTTCTAAGTTGGCGTAAGCCCGCAGGTTTTGGGGAATTAAAATCCTTCCCTGCTTGTCCGGTTCCGCCATAGTGGCGCCGGAAAACAGGAACCGCTGCAGTTTTTTGGCCTTTGCCATGGGCTGGCTGTTAATTTTTTGGGAAAGCTTCTCCCATTCCTCCATGGAATACACAAACAGGCAGCTGTCCCCTAAGCCTTTGCAAAGCATAAACCCCGCCCCCAAAGCTTCCCGCAGCTTGGCCGGAAAATTAACCCTTCCCTTGGTGTCCAGGTTATGCTGGTACTCCCCTATCAGCTGCATCCGGCCTCACCTCCGCCCCAGTCCCCCTCTTGTGGAAAAGCTGTTGTAAACTTGTGGTAAATCTTACCCACTTTTCACTACTTTTACCCACTTTCCACCACTCTATATAAAGTATACTCATGTTCTGCTAAAATTGCAAGGGCAAAACCATAAAAAATTTCTAAAAAATGGAATTTTAATGGATAAAATTTTTCCTTCTGCCCATTTTACCCGTTTTTCCACTTGCTTTGGGCAATACTTTTCAACATTCTATGCTTTTTAGAACAACCGGCACTGCCAAAAACCTTTTGTTATGCGGTGTTCCTTCACTTTCCCCCATTCAAATTTTTCAACAACTGCAAAAATCAAGGCCGCACCTATTAGGGGCGGCCTGCCTTATAAAAATACCCCCGCCTGCCTTAAAATAAAGGCAGGCGGGGGCACGGTTATTCTCTTTTAGTGGCGTTTGGCCGCTTCCAAGCCTGTGCCCTATGCAGGGCCCTCCACCCCAAAAACCCAGGGCCATCGAGGCTGAACAGCCCCTAAAAGGGCTTAGGGCTAAAGCCCCATGTTATCACATCATCAGCTGGTACAGCTCTTCTGCGGTTTGGGCGCTTTTTATTTTTTCCCGAATCCCTTCCTCACACAGTTTTTGGGCAATGTGCATTACAGCGTCAATGTGGCCGTTATCTGTCGTTGCAGCCAACATAAACACAATTTCCACCGGGTCGTTTGTTTTATGTCCAAATTTTACCGGGGTTGCCAAAGTCATCAGGCTGACGCACTGCTCCTTTACATCGTCGCTTGGGCGGGTGTGGGCCAAAGCAACCCCCTGGGTAATTACAAAGTAGGGGCCCATTTCTTCCACCTTTTCAATGGTGTGCTCCACATAAGTCCGTCCTATTTTTCCGGCATCCACCAGCGGCTGGGCCGCTTTTTGTATGGCTTCCCGCCAATCTGCTGCTTCTACATTACAAAGGATATGCTCTTTTACAAGATATTTTGTCAATTCACCCATAATATAAGGTCCCCTTCCGTGCCAGTTTTCCTTAGGTATTCCATTTTTTATCAATTACCAAGTATTCCTGTGATAAAGTTTACACCTTTCCTGTCAACAATACAAGCCTCTGCCCTTTTCTCTAAAAGATTATTGCTGTTTTCTATGGGTTTTTTTTTAAAGATAGAAATTTTCAATTTCCTGTTACTTCCTTTTTTATTGACTTTTTTGTGCGAAATGGTTAACCTAAAATTACGCAAATAAGCATTGTCTATAAAAGCAGAAAGGTAGAATTTGTATGGAACTAATTAAAGACCTGCCCTCTATTTTTGAAGAATTCAGCGAACAGCGCCGCAATTCCTTTATGGCCGCTTTTGAAATGAAAGAAAAAAACGTTCCTTTTATTGGAGCCTTTTGTACCTACTTCCCTCACGAAATTGCCAACGCCATGGGCGCCGCTGTGGTGGGGCTGTGCTCTTTTTCCGATGAAACAATCCCGGAGGCAGAGCAGGACCTTCCCAGAAACCTGTGCCCCTTGGTAAAATCCAGCTACGGTTTTGCCAAAACCCAAAAATGCCCTTACTTTTATTTTTCTGACCTGATTGTAGGTGAAACCACCTGCGACGGCAAGAAAAAAATGTACGAATACCTTTCTGAATTTAAAGACGTGTACGTTATGGAGCTTCCCAACAGCCAAAGTGAGGACGGCATGAAGCTGTGGAAAAACGAAATTATCCGCTTTAAAGAAAAACTGGAAAGCAAATTCGGCGTTACCATTACCGAAGAACAAATACGGGAAGCAGCGCATACCTCCAACGAACAACGCAAAGCCATTAAAGAGTTTTATGAGCTGATGGCCTTGGACCCACCGCCAATGCACGGGCTAAATATGTTTAATGTAATGTACGGCTCCACCTTTAAATTTGACCGCAAAAAAAGCGCAGAGGAAATCCGCGCCCTCACCCAACGCATTAAGGATGAATACGCCAAGGAGCAAACCATTGAGAAAAAGCCCCGCATCCTGGTTACCGGCTGCCCTATCAGCGGTTCTGCCATGAAAACGGTAAAAGCCATTGAGGAAAACGGCGCCAATGTGGTTTGCTTTGAAAACTGCGGCGGAGCTAAATCGGTCGACCAGCTGGTGGATGAAAGCAACCCGGATATTTACGACGCTTTGGCCAAACGGTACCTACATATTGGCTGCTCCTGCATGACGCCAAACCCCAACCGCCTGGAACTGCTGGGCCGGCTGATTAAAGAGTTTAAAATCGACGCTGTTGTTGAAGTTATTTTACAGGCCTGCCACACCTACAATGTGGAAACCTTTGGCATTAAGCGCTTTGTTACCCAAACCATGGGCATCCCTTACATGAGCGTTGAAACAGACTTTTCCACCTCCGATATTGGCCAGCTGAATACCCGTATGGCCGCCTTTATTGAAATGCTGTAAGGGGTTTAACGTCATGCTTACTTTAGGGATAGATTCCGGCTCCACCACCACAAAGGCAGCGCTGTTTGACGGTGAAGCCATTGTAAAAACCATGATTATCCCCACTACCGCCAGCCCCAGGGAAAGTATCAACCGCCTGTACAACCAGCTGCACAGCTCCCAGGTGGTTTACACCGTTGCCACCGGTTACGGCCGGGAGCTGCTTACCCAAGCAGATAAAAAAGTAACCGAAATTACCTGCCACGCCAGGGGGGCTGCTTTCTTAAACCCCAATATCCGCGCCGTTGTAGATATTGGCGGCCAGGACAGCAAGGCAATTTTACTGGATAACGGGCTTAACGTGGTGGACTTTATAATGAACGATAAATGCGCCGCCGGCACTGGCCGCTTTATTGAAGTGATGATGCGCATTTTAGGGGAAGATTTAACCAATATTGACTCTTTTGTTGCATGCAAAACCCCGGTGAACATTACCAGTATGTGTACTGTATTTGCCGAAAGTGAAATTGTAAGCCTGCTGGCTGACGGTGTGGATAAGGGGGATATTGCCCTGGGCATTATTAACTCTATTTGCCGGCGCACCTCCTTTTTCGCCCAAAAGCTGAACCTCCACGGGGAAATATTTTTCAGCGGCGGCCTGGCTAACTTTAATGTTTTTAGGGAAACCCTTCAATCCTACACCAAGCTGAAGGTAAACACCCACCCCTTTTCCCAATTTGCTGGGGCCATTGGCGCCGCTGTTATTGGGTATAGCAAATATCAACATTCCTCAAGCTAACTTCTACCCCACCCTGGTGTACAAGCTTCTGTTCACTGAGGGTAACATATGTTTTCCTGCAAAAACGCGCCTAGGGTAACCTCCCTGGCGCGTTTTTGCATTTCAATAAACTTATCCCTTAACCACCTTTTAGGGGCCCTTCAGCCAATACCCCAGGCCCAAAACTTACAGCGGTATGCCGCTGTAAGTTAGCAAATTGGGCTATGCCCAACTTGTGTTTCGTTTGGAAGTGTGGGGCCACTTCCAATCCTGTGCCAGAGGGACCTCCCCGGCCCCTTATCTTTCCA
>CAJTSZ010000024.1:0-12861 GCA_910578755.1 uncultured Oscillospiraceae bacterium
CTGGGTGGCTGCTGGCCCCATGGTTACGGGGAAGGAGGAACTGCCCCGATTGTACAGTGCCCTAATCTACGGTGGGCAGGTGCCCCAGGGGATCAGCCGGTTTAAATTTGGCGGCCAATACCCCCTGGCAGAATACTTTGCAGGGCTGTTGCTGCAATGCCAGGGCGCCTTTTTGAAGGAAGAGGGAATTGACGTTGTAACCGCAGTTCCCATGTACCGCAGCAAGCGCCGCCGCCGGGGCTATAACCAGGCGGAGCTGCTGGCCCGGGAGGTGGCCAAGGGGTTGTGTATGGAATACCGGCCCCTTTTGGTGAAGGCGAAGAATAACCAAATTCAGCACAGCCTTGGTATGGAGGAACGGGCAAAAAATGTACAAGGTGTGTACCAGGCTGTAAACAGGGAGGAAATAGAGGGAAAGCGCATTTTACTGGTGGACGATATTTTTACAACCGGCGCTACCATGGGCGAGTGCGCCAAAACCTTAACGGACAGCGGCGCGGCCGTAGTGGTGGGGGCATCCCTAGCATGGGTGCCCCGGTAAAAAGGAGAGGTGTCTTAAAATGTACATTTACCAACTCAAAATAAAACTGAAAGCCACAGATGCCAGTGCCGCGGCACTGAAGATTTTGCGGGCCCACTGCCCCAGTACTTCCATTGGGGAACTGCGGAATAAAATACGGGACCATGAGGCCGTGTATGCTGCCGATTTGCTCCACAATGGAGAACGGGAAGCCCTGAAAATCCTGCGGGAATTGGATAAGGCTGGCATTGAAACGGAACTTTTTGAGGAAACCATTGACGGTTCCAAGCCGCCCCGGCTTGCTCCCTTAAGCCGCCAGGTGCTGAACAATATGCTTCACCGTTCCCAGGAGATTCACCGCCAGATGCTGGAGGACATTGAACTGGAAACCGAAGGCTTCATTAGCCCAGAGGCTGCCGCCCTGATTGAAGAAGAAATGGAAGAACTGGAAGCGGAAATTCAGTTGGACTAACTGTAACCTTACACAGCGGGTGTATTTGGTTATTGCAAACAATGATTAAAACAAGCGAAATGGGGAAACTAAATGGCAGCACATGGTAAAAACATAAATATATTTTTAATGGACGGAACGGCGAATGGACGAATAAAATGCACATTAGCCAACTGGACAGGTGTTGCATATCGTATCCCAAGGGTGGACTTAGATTTGTGCAAAGAGCGAAACGATTTAAAACAAAGTGGTGTGTATTTCTTATTTGGAGCATTAGATGAAACGTCTGAGCAAGTAATTTATATTGGCCAGGCTGGTGCCAGGAAAAATGGGGAGGGCATTCTTTATAGATTGCAGGAACACAGGAAAAATATAGATAAAGATTATTGGTCAGAGGCTATTGTATTTACTACATCCAATAACTCTTTTGGACCAACGGAAATTAGTTATTTAGAAAATCGCTTTTGCGCTATGGCAAATGATGCACACAGGTACATTGTGAAAAACGGGAATGAGCCCACACGGGGAAATGTTACAGAAGAAAAGGAAAGCGAACTGGAAGAATTTATTGAATATGCAAAAATAATTATGGGTGTACTTGGCCACAAGGTTTTTGACCCTCTTGTAATAACAGAATTGGCGGCAGAGGATACAGCTGTGCCAGCCAAAGATAAACACACAACATTTTTTATTAAAAAACGAGGAGCTTATGCAAAGGCCATACAAACAGCTGAAGGGTTTATTGTTTTAGCCGGAAGCATTTTAAGTAAAGATGCAGTCCCTTCTTGTCCAGATAGCGCAATTAGTGCAAGAGAAAAATATAGCAGTATAATCGATGAAAATATGATACTTTTAAAGGATGTGCCCTTTAAAACGCCTTCTGGTGCATCAAGCTTTGTGCTTCTGCGTTCATCAAATGGAAATGCAGACTGGATGACGGAGCAAGGAGTAACTTTTGGCAAATTTGAAAGCACAAAAGTGTAATTGTATATTTATTGCAGTGCAGTTTCAGGCTGTGGAGGTAGTAAAAATGAAAATAAAAAACCCTATGTTGGTGGTAACTGATATAGATAAATCAGTTGAGTTTTATAAAAAGATTTTTGGACTTCATGTTATTATGGATTTTGGAGCAAATAAAACTTTAACAGGTGGTTTAGCCTTACAGACAGTTGAAACTTACAAAGAATTTATAGGAACAAGTGAAATTTCTTTTGGTGGCAACAATTTTGAAATTTACTTTGAAGAAGATGATTTTGATAAGTTTGCTGCTAAACTGAAAGAATGTGATATTGAATATGTCCACCCTGTTATAGAACATTCGTGGGGACAGCGGGTTGTCCGTTTTTATGACCCTGACAAGCATATTATTGAAGTTGGAGAAAACATGAAAACAGTCTGTAAGCGTTTCTTAAATAGCGGTATGACACCGGAACAAGTTGCGCAACGTATGGACGTGCCTATGAAATTTATCAATGCTTGTATGCGATAAAATCCAGTTTCTTGGGCTGTTTGGGAGAAAAATAAAAAGCAACCGCAGGGTTACCCTGCGGTTGCTTTTTATTTTTCTAATTCTTTTAATTTGGGGTCCAACGGCTCGTTTTGCTTGTCCCGGCTGCCCTTGCTTTCGCGTATCACCTTTACCGCTTTGCGGTCAAACACCATAGGGGCCCCATCGGAGGTTTTATCCAGCCGCACCTTTATTAAGCCGGTAAGCAGGCTGGTTTCCACCACAGTGCCCCGCCCCTCCAAGGTGTTAACATAAGCGCCAACCTTGGGGGTAATACGGATTAAATCCTCGTAGGCGTTTTGCTCATACTTTAAGCAGCACATTAAACGGCCGCAGGTGCCGGAAATTTTAGTAGGGTTTAAGGAAAGGCCCTGTTCCTTGGCCATTTTAATGGAAACCGGCTGGAATTCCCCCAAAAAGGAGGAGCAGCAAAAGGGCCGGCCGCAAATGCCAAGGCCGCCAAGCATTTTGGCCTCGTCGCGGACGCCAATTTGGCGCAGCTCAATTCTTGTTTTAAAAATAGAAGCCAGGTCCTTTACCAACTCCCGGAAATCCACCCGGCCGTCGGCAGTGAAGTAAAATAAAATTTTGTTGTTGTCAAAGGTGTACTCCACATCCACCAGCTTCATGTCCAGCTTGTGTTTGTCTATTTTTTCCAGGCAGAGCTGAAAGGCCTTTTTCCCTTTTTCCACATTGTCCTCAATGCGTTTTTTATCCTCCCGGGTAGCAATGCGGATTACCGGTTTTAGGGGGCTTACGATGCTGCTGTCCTCTATAGAACGGTTGGGGATGGCAACCTCGCCGCACTCAATACCGCGGGCAGTTTCCACAATTACCTTTTCCCCCAGGGGAATATCCTGTCCATTGGGGGAAAAGTAGTATATTTTACCAACCTTTTTAAAACGAACACCAATTACTTCGGTCATAGAATTACCGCCATTTCTCCGGTGGCTTGTAAAATCCTGAAGCCACCCGGCCGCCGCCGGAAGCCGGGGGTACTTTGCTGTACAGATGAAAACGTTTTATACTATAAAACCTCCTTGCACAGGCCGCACAGTTGGGCGCTGGCCAGGGCAGGGCTTACATTTTGGGCAAGTTCAGCCTGTACTTTTCTTATTATATCAATAATTTGGACAGCCTGCAACGTTGTAATGCGGTTCATTACAGCATCTGGAAAAAGTTTTCCCTCATTTCCCAAAGCCGGGGCAGAAGGGGCGTTTTTTTCTTTTACAATTTCCAAAAAAAGCTCCTGCAAATTGGAAAGCAGGGCGGAAAAATCCTCTTTCTTTTTGCTGGCGGGCCGCAGCAGGCACAGCAGATGGAACTCATCCTTACAGCATAGCAGTTCCACCGCCTCCCTGGCGGTGCGGTACAGCTGGGAAAGGGCTTCGTCCTGCAAAAGCAGCAGAGCCTTGCCAATGTTGCCGCCGGTAAGGCGGGCAGCATGGGCGCACTCCTGGGCGGAGCACTGGGGCAGGCGGTTTTGCAGCGCCTGGGCGCACTCTTCCACCGGGCAGGTGGTAAGCATAATGGTCACCACGCGGGAAAGGATGGTGGGGAGTATTTGGGCCCGGCTGGTGCAGGTAAGAAGGAACATTACATGGGCAGGGGGCTCCTCTATCATTTTAAGAAGGGTATTTTGGGCCTGCTCGCTCATTTTGTGAATATCCCGCAGGATATATATTTTTTTGTCGCCGTCGTTGGGTAGGACGTAGCAGCTGAGAATCAATTCCCGCAGGGCCTTAACAGAATAGGGTTTTTCCGGGCTGTCGGGGGAAAGGACTGCAACGTCCGGGTGAGTGCCCGCCAGGGTAAGGCGGCAGGCCCGGCACAGGCCGCAGGGGCCCCCCGGCTGTTGGCATAGGGCAGCGGCAGCAGTAAGCCGGGCCAAAAAGGTTTTGCCACAGCCCGCCGGCCCTTCAAAAAGAATGGCGTGAGGCAAACGCCCATCAGCTGCAAATTGAACGAGCGTTTGCTTTGCTTTTTCGTTGGAATAAAATTGTGAAAAACAGGTGTTATTGAAATCCATAAAAAAACCACAACCCAAAGCAGCCGGCTAAAAAGCCGGCTGCTTTGTTTGAACATCATGCAGGATTATACTTTTTCAAAACGGGTAACATCAGTTACAAAAATGGTAGCGCCGCCCACAGTAACTTCTACAGGGTAGGTGGTGTACATACCTACACCGTAAGAGGCAGAGGATGGAACCATCTGTTTCCTCTTTTTGGAGTGGTCGGCAATAATTTGAATTACCTCGTCCACTTTTTCATCTTCAGTACCAATAATGAATGTAGTATTACCGGAAAGCAGGAAGCCGCCGGTAGTAGCTAATTTAGTAACAGAAAAGCGTGCCTTTGTTAAAGCAGAAGACACTTTAGAACTATCATCATTGGAAACAATGGCAAATATAAGTTTCATAAAATTTCCTCCCATTGGCGTATAGTAGTTTTTCCGCCAGGCCCACGCCATAAGCAAGGCACAGCATTACTGCTGAAAGGAATTAAAAGCTGCCTTTTTTGTACGTTTTTATTCACGAAAAAGAAAAAAACAGCATTTAAATTCTTCTTTAGCTTATTTTACCACACTTAAAGAAGAAATGCTATACATTTTTAGCGTTTTTATATAATTTTTATTTATTTCTTCCCCAAGCATTACAATGGGAATACCAGGAGGGCAGGGAGCTTTTATTTGTGCGGCAATTCGCCCGGCGGTTTTTTCTATGGGCAGCGTTTCGCAGGGGGCAAACAGGGCCTCGCGCAGGGAAAGGACCGCCCTGGGGCGGAACATGGGGAAGGGGGAGGCGGGACAAGGGGTAAGGCAAAGGCCTTCCAGCATTTGTTTTATGCGCAGGTAATCCTCCTCCCGGTTAAAGGGGGAGCAGAGAAGGACGCAGCCGTTTTCGCTTAAAAATTCCTCCATAATGCCGTGGCGGCGCAGGTGGCTGCGAAAGGCTTCCTTGGTGTAGCCGCTGCCGGAAAGGACCAGGGTAAGGCGCATAGGGTCGCACAGGCCGCCGGAGGTAGCCATTCCATGGCTTTGGGCCAGCTCTTTCAGCTGGGCACAGCGGCGGGCAGTTTCCCGCAGCAAACCGGGGCCGGGGCCTGCAAGCCAGCCAGCGGCAGTGTCGCAGGAAAGCATAATCAGGTAGTTAGGACTGGTAGAACCGAAGACAGACATCCGTTCCTTGGCTTTTTGGGCCAGGCTTTCACTGGCAAAGTGGAGCAGCGCCCCGCCGGTTAAAACAGGCAGGGTTTTGTGGAGGGAATCGCAGCAGATATCTGCGCCTAAATCCATAGGGTGAAGGCTGGGTTCCATAAATTTTAAGTGGGCGCCGTGGGCGTTGTCCACCAGCAGGGGAACGCGGTACTGGCGGCACAGGGTGGAAATTGCGGCAATGTCGCTCATCTCACCAAAATAATCCGGGCAGGTAATGTAAACGGCACAGGCCTTGGGGTGCTGCTGAAGGGCCTGTTTTACCTGGGACGGCTCAATACGGCCAATGAGGGCTTGCCCCTCCTGCTGGGGGTATAGCCAGCAGGGGTGTAAATCCAACAGGGCCATGGCGTTGACAGCGGCAGAATGGATATTGCGCCCTGCAATAATTTCGCCGCCGGGGCGGGCCACCAGGGAAAGCATGGTTTGTATGCAAAGGGTGGAGCCGCCGGCGGAAAGCAGGGTTCGTTTGGTACCGTACAGCTGGGAGAACAGATCTTCCAGCTGGGCTAAGGGGCCTTCCGCTTCAAAGAGGCTGTCGGTGCCTTCCACTTCGGTGACATCGTACTGGGAAGCGGCGGCCAAGGGGGGCAGGGCAAAGCCCTTATGGCCCGGCATATGGAAGCGGGCATAGTCCTGCTGGATGTATTGGTTTAGGGCTTGAAAAAGGGGAGTTTTTTCCATGGAATGGGACCTCTTTTCTTTGATATACTGAATTTACGGGCTCTAACCATTGGAGGTTACTGCTTATTTTGGAGGTATGGGGGTGCCTGCAAGCCCTAACTTTTTGGGGGTTCCCCCTGGACCCCAAATTTGACAGTGCCCCTAACAAAGCGGCGGTTAGCCGCACTTGGGGAGTGTCCGCCTTTCAGTGAAAGGCTACAAGTTTGGCTTTGCCAAACTTGCTAAACTTCTTGAAAGGAAGAAACTATCGCAAGTTCGTTTTACGAACTTGCAGCCCCACGCTGTGGGGCGAGGGCCGTAGTCAAACTACATGGCCAGTCCACAAGGGACACTCCCCTGCGTGAGGCTAAGCCCTCCCCAAGGTGTGGTCGGGCTGCCCGCTTACAAGCCCTGCCTGCGCAGGGCGTTACTGAATTTCCGGGCTCTATCGGTTAGGGGCTACAGTTCCAAAGTCAGCACAGCGTGGGGCCACAAGTTCGCTTTGCGAACTTGCTGCCAATTCAGCGGGTATTCCCACTGAATTGCTGTTTCTTCCCCTATTCTTTTGACGCCAAAAGAATAGGGGTTGGGTGGAGCCTCCAAAGGCAGGGGTGGGGTTATGGCAAATCCACAGCTTTGCCGTTAATTATGGCCAGGTTGCGGAGAATCACCTTTTTTCCACGGTAGCCGTAGGCCCGGGAGGGCAGCAGGGAAAGGGCGTTTTCCGCGGTAATTACCGGTACGGCGGAGGCGGCAAAGGCAGCAAGGGGCGTAATGGGAGCATGGTGGTTCATGGGGCAGGAATCGGTGCAAATATCGCAGCCCCATACAAGGCCGCCAAGGCGCACCTGCTCTTGGTCAAAGGAGGTGAAATCCCTCTTTTTTTGGGTAATGTGGGAACGGCACAGGGGCAGATCCACACCTGTGGCACAAAGGGCCCCATTGGGGCAGGCACGAAGGCAGGCATTGCAGCCAAGGCACCCTCCAGTAAGGGGGATACTGGGGATGAGGGGGAGGTTGGTTACAATTTCACCAATAAAAACATAGGAGCCGTAAACCGGGTGAATCAGCAGGCCGTTTTTGCCAATGACGCCAAGGCCTGCGGCCTGGGCGCAGGAAACCTCCCGCAGGGGGGAGTTATCCACAAAGGGAACAAAAGCATGGTTGGGAAAGGCATCCCTTAGGTTTTCTACCAGATGGTTCAACAGGCGGCCGGCCACGCTGTGGTAATCCTCCACCATGGCATAGCGGGAAATGTTGCGCCCGTTAAAGGGACCGGTATAGTAGGGGAAGAGGCAGATAATTAAAGAGCAGGCGTCTGCCGGGATGCGGGAAACACCGCGGCAGGGCAGGTAGGGCTGGCCTGCCGTTAAAGGCGCGAACCCAAAGGGCAGGGGCAGAAGCTGAGAGGTAATATGCCGAACCTGCCAGGTGGTGGTAGTATTGCTTTCCAAATAAAAGGCCTCCTTTTGCGGCAAGGGCCGCGTGGGGTTGGAATTATTGTAACACAGCGGGACAAAAGGTGTAAACCATAAAAACAGCCCAGTTGAACAGAAAAAAGAAAATAAAATAGGCAATTTTAATAAAACATACAATATACCTTGTTCATAGGGGTAATATTATGCTAAAATAAAATGGTCATAGTGAGGACTTGCCGGCAACGACAGGCGGCCGGCTAAATGTGGAGGTTTTTTTATGAATATTAGTATATTTGATATTTTGGGCCCGGTTATGATTGGCCCATCCAGCTCCCACACGGCGGGGGCCCAGCGTATTGGAAAGGCCATGCATATGATTTGCGGCGGCGAGGAGGTTGCATGGGTAAAGTTTTACCTTCATGGCTCCTTTAGCCACACCTTAAGCGGCCACGGCACCGACAGGGCCCTGGTTGCCGGGCTGATGGGTATGGACGCCAGCGACGCCCGCATTAAAACATCTTTGGAAATTGCCAAGGAAAAAGGAATGGAAATAGAATTTGAACCGGCCGATTTAGGGGATGTTCATCCCAACACGGTTAAAGTGGCAGCAAAGACAAAATCCGGCAGGGAATATACCATGATTGGTTCCTCTGTAGGCGGCGGTGAGGTGGAAATTGTGGAAATTGACGGGATACCAGCAAAGGTTTCCGGCAAGTTCCCGGCAATTATTATTACCCATGAGGACCGTCTGGGGGTTATTGGCAGAATTACTTCCACTTTAGCGGAAAATAAAATCAATATTGTTACAGTGCGGCACTCCCGGGAGAAAAAGGGAGGCACGGCCACTACCATGATAGAAACCGACCAGCCCATTCCCCAGGAAGTAAAAGAAACGCTGGAAGGGCCGGAGTATATACAGCACGTAGTTACCATTGCAAAATTTGCATAACCGGCAGGGAAAAGGGAGGAAAGAGAATGTATAATACATCGAAAGATATTTTGGCTTTGATTGGCTCTTCCAATAAATCCATTGCAGACATTGCCATTGAAAACGAAATGGAACTGTTTAACATGACCCGCCAGGAAATTTTGGACAAGCTGGCCCAGCGGTACGATATTATGTACAGTGCCTGCCACGATGGCTTGGAAAAAGCGATTATTTCCATCAGCGGCCTTACCGGCGGCACCGGCAAGCAGATGTGGGATTATATTAAGGCGGGAAAAACCATTGGAGATACCACTGCCTTAAAGGGTGTGGCTTATGCCCTTTCCTGTTCCGAGGTAAACAGCTCCATGGGCCTGATTATAGCGGCCCCTACGGCAGGCGCCTGTGGTATTTTGCCCGGTGCTTTAATTGCCGTTGCGGAAAAACGCAATGCTTCGCAGGAAGAAATTCTTTTGGCTTTGGCCTGCGCTGCCGCAGTGGGGCAGGTTATTACGAAAAACGCCACGGTTTCCGGCGCGGAGGGCGGTTGCCAAGCAGAGTGCGGCAGCGCGGCTTCCATGGCGGCTGCTGCCATTACCCAGCTGTGCGGCGGCACGCCGGAACAGGCCTTTGATGCTGCGGCTATTGCCATGCAGAATGTAATGGGTTTGGTGTGCGACCCTGTAGCGGGCCTAGTGGAAATGCCCTGCACCAAGCGCAATGCCTCCGGCGTAACCAATGCCCTGCTGTGCGCCGATATGGTTTTGGCGGGCATCCCCAGCAAAATCCCCTTTGACGAGGTTGTGGAGGCCATGTACAAGGTGGGCAAGGCTTTGCCTACAACTTTAAGAGAAACGGCCCTGGGCGGCGTAGCAATTACGCCTACAGGCCTTGCAATGAAGGAAAAGCTGTTTGGCAAAGGCGGCGGGTGCCAAGGAAACTGCGCTGCCTGCGGCGGCTGCGATTAAAAAAGGCACCCCATTGGGAATACTTCCCAATGGGGTGCCTTTTCTACAATATTTTATGAAAGGGCCCAAGCCCAGGCCCAAAACTTACAGCGGGGTACCCCGCTGTAAGTTAGCAAGTTTGGCTTTGCCAAACTTGTGCTTTTTTGAAGGTATTAGCTACCTCTAAGCCCCAGACCCAAACCTTGTAGCGGCATTGCGCTGTAGTAAAGAGAAATGGGAAAACAAGGCTTATGAAGTAATTGATTGTTAGGTATTCCCTATACCAACTATATCGGCATTTCCGGGATTGAAAATCCGGTAGCCGTCTTTATCATCAGTATTGTTATGGGAATAGTTCTGTATCTTATTGGACGTGGGTGCGGGAAACTGTTAATCTATTATATCAAGGGTGTCAGCAAAGCGAAACAGCGTTTGGAAATCTAAGCCGCCCCATGTGGGAGAAAAGGGGAATTATTTATGCATACAAGTAATGCCTTTTGCAGAGTAGTTATACGCTATGCCGCGTGACAGGAGCAGGCAGCAAAAAGAAAATGCCTCACAGAAGAAAAATTTTACCCTTTAGGCACAACAGACGAATATTTTGAAGCACCCTATTACGATATTGCGGTCAGACAGTTATCTTTACTTAGGAAGGAACGGGAAATCATTTTCCTTACTTTTTTGGGCATTACACACAACAGGAAATCGGGGAACTATACGGACACTGCCGGAGTACGGAGTGACATCACATACACAGTGCTTTGCAAATGCTGCATGAAGAAATGGAGGCGCGAACCTTTTGCCCTATGAAACGGTTGTTTGGACAACCGCTTTATAGTAGGGGCAGGCCTCACGGGAAATGAGCCAAGGTTTGAGGCCGGGTTCCATAGGGTTTGGGGGGGTAAAACCTCCAAAAAAAGCCCCGCAGTAAAGGCTGAACCTTTTCTGCGGGGCTTGCTTTTTATTTAATGGAAAGGAATTTTTCCAAAGGCTTGTAAAGGAAAAAGGTAATAAGGGAATTTACCCCCGCTTTCAGCAGGTTAAAGGGAATAATAATTGGCAGCAGCATGGCAACCACATCCTTCATGGGTTGGCCCATAAAAATGGGGGTAAAAATAAGGTTGCACAGCACCATGACGGCAGTCATAACCAAGGTGCCAGCCACCAGGCTGCAAACAGCCCCCTTTTTGGTGGTATTTTTTTTATAAATTGTACCTGCTACCAATACATAAGCGCCGGTGGCGAAAATGTGCATAATAATGCCAATAATACTGCTGGAAGAGCTTACTGTTACCCCCTGTATTACCGAGGCGATTACGGTAAGGGCCAAGCCGGCTAAGGGGCCATAGGCAAAGGCGCCGATGAAAATAGGCACATCGGCCGGGTCATACTCCAAAAAAGGGGCAGGCGGGAAGGGGATGTGGACGATGGTGAGCAGCACCAGGGAAATTGCTACCAGCATAGCCAGGCGGGTAAGTTTTTTAGTGGCGGTTTGGTTGTTCATAGTGAATCCTCCCTCAAATCATAGTTGACCTGTCAGGATACAATGAAATTTGTGCGGCAGCTGTTTTTTACAAATTAAAAAGGCCCCCGGAAAGAATATTCCAGGGGCCAAAGAAAATGTACAGCATAAACACACCGTTTCTTCATTCCGGACTATACCGTTGGTCTGGGAATGGTACCCAGTCTGCCGCCGAAGCGGCTCGCGGACTGATGGGCTGCTGCCCAAACACCGCCAGTGAGGAATTGCACCTCGCCCTGAAACAGATTTTTGTTTGCCGCAGCCTGTAAGGCTTGCAGCATATATTCTTTTTTCGTTTTTATTATATTCTTTTGCAGGGAGGCTGTCAATAGATGATCATAAAAAAGATTTTAAGCAGAGGCAGGAAAAACAAGTACTCCAAGGTGCTGTTTTTCCTGTAAACGAACGCCTGATTCCGTTTTACGGTTCCTTGGCAGCCTTTTGGCGGGCTACTACCACAAAGCGGCCGTCTTCGGTGTGGTAGCTACAGGTGGACAGGGTTAAAATCCGTTGGCCATACATTGCTTCAACGCCTGTGTCATAAAGGGCGCTGTCTTTGGCCTGCTGGATGTAGTTGGAGAACTGCTCCGGGTCAGAAAGGTCGGTAAACTGGTAGTAACAGAAAACGCCGCTTTCCTCCGGCGCGTAGATTCGGCTGTAAAAGGCGGCCAAAATTTCATATTCGCCGGGTTCTTTGAGGGTGTTAAAGGTGATAACCGGGTGCTGCTGCCAATAAAGTATATTGGCATAACTGGGCAAGGAGCCAAACATGCTGCCATCCTTCATGTGGTGGCCGTAGATAATAACATGGTTCCCGTCAGGGGTACAGCCTTCCCCAATGAACAGGCTGCCGCTTAGGGCTTCCTGGCCGTCAA
This sequence comes from uncultured Oscillospiraceae bacterium, assembly GCA_910578755.1. Taxonomy (GTDB): domain Bacteria; phylum Bacillota; class Clostridia; order Oscillospirales; family Ruminococcaceae; genus Negativibacillus. Next base: position 12,042 of record CAJTSZ010000024.1, read on the forward strand.
ACCCACGGCGGAGGTAGTATTCCGGCTCGTTGGGTGTAAACATTACCGGATAGTTCAGAGGGGTGCCGGCTATGGAAAGCCAGCCAGCCATATCGTTGTTTTGCTCCCACAGGGCGGTGCAGCCGGCGCTGGATACCTGTTCTGCCAGCAGCTGGTTGGCCCGGCGTTCCTGGCTGGAACGCCGCAGGTCCTGAAGCAGCATGGCCCCGGAAAACAGGAACACAGCAGTGCAGAGAAAAAATGCCAAGCCCCAAAGCCGGCGGAAGCTGGTTTGCCTTTGCATAAAAATCCCCCTTCTTTTAAATAAAAATAAAACAGTGGCCACCTGAAATGGGGCCACTGTTGGGAACAACTATTTAAAAGTTGGCAATTTTTATAATGCCTTCCTTGCTGTCCCAGTAGATGCGGCAGGGGGAGTAGGAATCGGCAATGGTTTTGTTTACATTGTTAATGGTAACCTGGGCCATTGGATACAGGGTGCCTGCGACAATCCGCTTTTGGGCAGCGGCTGCTTCCTCAAACTCCATTTCCTCCAATGCCTTTTCCAACGGCTTTATTTTCAGCTTCAGCAAAGAGGCACGGCCAGTATCTCCCTGCATATCAATTTCCTGCTGAATGTCCATCAGCCGTTCTTCAATCAGCGCTTTTTCTTCCAAAAAGCTGGGGATAGCGCCAATGGAGAGGGTGGTAAGGCGCCCGGCAATATTGCCGATGGTTTTGGCTTCAATACCGCCCATGGAACGGACAATACCGCCAATAATGGAGCCGCGGCCAGTATTTACAATTACCTTGCCCTTGGCAGAAACATCGCAGTTAACAA
>CAJTSZ010000024.1:12919-20981 GCA_910578755.1 uncultured Oscillospiraceae bacterium
CGGTGGCGTTTTCCATATATTTGCAGACAATATCCTTGCCGGCGGTGATGCTGCCGGTGACATTGCCGTTCATGCCTCGGTTTACAATTACCGAACCACCGGCTGTAATTTGGCAATTTTCGGCCAGGCCGCCAATGGTAACATTGCCGCTGGCAGTAACAGTAAAGCCGGCCATAACATTACCGCTGATGATAACATCCCCCTGGACATTGATGCTGCCGGTGGAAAGGTCAACATCCCCAGAGATGTTGATAACATTGTTAACATGGAACTTACCGCCACGGAAGGAGATTTGCCCATCGATTTTGGAAATGAGCTTGGTGCGGTCCTCATTTAAAACAACATTTTCACCTTGGGGCAGGGCTACCTTTTTACCGTTGTACGGGCGAATGGGGTTGCCCTGGATGTTGGTGCCGGGTTTGCCCTGGGTGGGATGTACAATATCGCAAATAACAGTTCCAGCGTCAATGTGGGTGAGCCAGTTCAGGTTATCAAAATCCACAATGCCCTGTTCGTTTTCCAAAATTTGCGGGGTACCTACCGTACGGGGGAAATACTCAATGGTTTTTCCGTCCACGCCGGGCTCCGGTGGGACACAGGCAGCCAGCTGCCGCAAGGAAAGGGCGTTTTCCGGGGCGGTAAGCCAGGCGGCAGCCTCCTGGTCCACACCAAAAAAGATGCTCTGTTTTTCCAGGGCGTCCAGCACTTCCTCACGGGTAATGGGCAAGCCATCCCACAGTGGGGGCAGCATTAGGCCCCAAGCGGCGCTTAAATCCGGCGCGGCAAAAATAAGCACCTGGCCGTCCACCGGCAGGGATTCCTCTATTTCCTCCAGGGTGGGCTTTTTCACCGGTTCCTCATTTAGTTCCTTCAGGCGAAGTTCTGCCTGCCTTAAAGCAAGCTGGGCTTGTTTACGATGCTGCTTTATTACAGCCGAGGCCTTGCTTTCCACCTGGGAGAAAATGCGCTTGAGCTGCTGTGCCTCCGGGGCATCCCCAGTACAAAAGTCCTCAGCAGTGGATTTTTGCGCTTCCTGCCCCTGGGCTTGGCAGTAGAGCAAATAATATTCCATAAACTCGGGCGGGGCCGGCGTTTTTTCATAAGCCAGCTCCTCCGGCTGGATAGGCTTTTCCTCGCCTTCCTGTTCCTGGGACGGGGCCGTTTTTTGCTCCTGCTTCGTCAGTTCTTCCTTTTCCGCCAGTTCCTTACCGCCCCCAGACAGTTTTTCCCAAAGGGAAAACAACAGGGATTTATGGCCGGATTTTTTGGGTTTGTTGTTTTTTGTATCCTGTAAGCTCATATACAATACCTCCCAAGCCAGTCCCTGCACTGTAAAGCGTCAAGGCGGCATCCATTTTTTCCGGTGTGCCCAAACGCTGTTTTCACAACCCTAGGGCGGAGTATTACCGGCCGCCAGAGTGTACGCCTTTGGTGTACCTTTTTTATAATTTGAGTATACAACATGGTTTTACTCCATGTCAAGCGCAGCATCAGAAAGGGAAAGACCATTTTTTGCCAGGTAAACGGTGGAAAACAGGATAGCCCTTAAATTAGTATATGCAAGGCCCAGCCCAACTGTGTTTTTTATTGCTTTACAATAAAAAGCTGATGTGCATGAGGCAGATATGGGCTATTCGCCCTTCCTGCCTCATGCACAAAAAATAGTTGAGCAAGTGGGAACAATTTTCCCCAATTTTGAAGGCGGAGCCGAAAAATTTGCAAGGGCGTGCTTACAAATTTTTGTCCTGTTTTTTGTTTTGCAATTTGTTCCATTTGAGCTTCAGCCAAAGCAGCAGGAGGCACCCGCCCAGGGTATAAAGGCAAAGGGACATCCAAAACCGGGTGCGGCTTAGGTCGCCGGTATTTGGGTTGTTGGGGTTGCCTGGCGTTTTAGGTGTGTCACTCTTTGGGCTGTCGCTGTTGGTAATGGTCCAAACCTGGCCGTTATGGGTGATATGGGAGGTGAAGCCCTCCGGGACATCCACTTCGGCCACGGTCCAGTGGTACCAATCGTCCAAATGCTTCCAGGTATAGGTCCAGTTGTTTTCATCACTAAGGGTTATGGTAGTATAGTGCCGGCCGTCCCGCAGCAGTTCTACCTCAATGGAACCGGCAGGGGTGCCGCCGTTATTCAGCGCCCAAACCTTTTTAACTGTAAGGCTGGTGTAATCGTCATCCTCGTGGTCGCCTCCGCCGCCTCGGTAGTTTTTAAAGATAGCGGTGACGGTTTGGCCCTCTAAGATGGTGCCGGTTTCACCTGTAGATGTTACAGTGTGGCCGGCGCTGTTTGTTTCTTCTACCGTATAGCGCAGGCCGTCGGGTAGGCCCTGGGTGGTTTTGCTTTCATCGTGGCGGAGCTGGAATGTGGCAATGCCGTTGATAAATTCCATTTCGCCATACTGCCCCTGGATGGTGCTGTCCGCCAATGTAACCTTAAATGGGAAGGAACGGTTGGCGTCTCCCCGGTTGCCAGTGACAATTTTATGTACTGTCAGGCTGCCGCTACGGTCCCTTTCCCCTTTGGTGTTGGTAAACCCGGCAAGCTCGGTTTTGTCGGCGGAAATAATTCCGTTAATAACGCCGTGGTTCGGCTCGGCATACCAGCCCTGGGGAACGGTTTCGGACACGCTCCAGCGGGTTTCCGGCGGAAGGCCAAGAATGGTAACGGATTCTTTATGCCGCAGGGTAAGGGTTCCGCCATCGGCAATGGTACCGGCCCGGTTGGAGCCGTAATAGTAATACTCCCCTGGCAGGGCGGCACCATCCTTATCCTTCAGCAATACAGTGAAGGTAAAGTTTTTGGTATAATCCTCCAGCGTTAAGCCGTCGCCGGTGATGCGTTTACTAATAGTAAGGCTGCCGTTATGGTGTTCCGGCGTGTTTTTATCCGTTACCACTGCAATGTTTACCTGGCGGAACAGCCCGGTAATATCCGTGTTCCCAAGGTTGTCCCAGTTGGCCACATTGTGGAAGCCTTCGTGCTGCGGATTTTCCAAAGCAGCGACATTTTGGACGATTCTTGTACGCAAAAAGCCGGTATTGGTGGTGAAGAAGGGGTACATAGTTTTGCCGCCGTCCTCGTCATGCAGGCCATAATCTATTTGGGCATTCAGGCCATAGTGCAGGTTCATGCTGCGGGGGAATCTCAGGCCGCCGGTGTCCTCAATCAAATCATCCTGCCAACCGTCCAGCGCCCAGCTGCTCATGTTCGGCTGGGTTTGGGCAATGGCGGTAATGTCCCGCAGGGTAATATCCACCTGGTCATCGGCGGCATATTTCACCATGGTTTGCATCAGCTTGCCCACGCCCGCCATAACGGTGACGCCGTCCTCCGGTGTGCCGGCGTCCACATACAGGGAGTAATGGCCCAGCACAACGGGAATTTCTGTATCGTTACAGGTGTAGCCTGCCGGCGCCTGGGTTTCCTGCAAAATATAACAAGGTGCCTTAGCCTCGCCGGTATAGTCCACCCAATCCATACGGGCATAGCCGGGCATCGGCTTGCCATCAGGCTTGCCATTATCGGTTACAGGGGCAGGGGTGAAAATGAGTACGCCATCCCGTCCGTTTACAGTTGCAGTAACACCTGTTGCAACAGCCTTGCCTTTTACCAGGTTATTGGCGTTGTCTTTTATACCTTCAAACAGGGTAAAGGTGGCGCCGTTTACCGAACGGCCATCCTCATCCACTTTCCATACCTGCAATTCCCGCCGTTCGTTGGGGACATAAATAATAGAACGGAAGTCCCGCTGGAACTGGTTGGTGTTCAGGAAGCTGAACCCGCGTTGGCTGGGCTCGCCATCAGGTTTATAATCATTTTCTGGCGGGGTGGCTGTGCGCAGCACTTCACTGATTCGGGAGATAACCTCCTTGGCGACCTCCTCTGTTTTGCTGTTGGGTTTCTTCGCTGATGCTGCCGCAATTTCTTTTTGGACATAATTGCTCAGGGCCTGGTAACGCTCGGCGGAGGTAGCGCCCGTTATTCCCAGCTTTTCCAAAGCGTATGGCTCAATAATGCCATAGGTCATTTTCATATCAACATTGTCACCGCCCATTAGTTCATAGCGGTCGGCCTGGCCGGGAAGGTCCTTTAACGTGCCCTCCAGCCGCCGGTTATCCAGGTTATAGTCCAGGTACCAGTAGGGCCAGGCGTCGTTGCTGCACTGGTAAAGCGCGGCCTTTAGTACAGCATCCCGCCAGGCGGCGGCCGTGCGGCTTTCGGGAATTATAATATTATAGCCTGTTAGGGTACTGCCGTAAAGGGCGCCCCATTTGCCGGTGGCTTCCGCAAAGTTCATATTCCGTTGCAGCTGCATGGGCACGGCAATAACCAGGCCCTCCTGTTCGCTTTCATCGGTTGGCTTTTTATCCTTGTTGGGTTTAATATCCCCGGTGACAGTGTCAAAGGCGCCATAAGTAAGCTGCCCGCCCTCCACAATATTGGAAAAAATGCTGGAATAGGCGCCAGTTTGGTAGCGGTTGGCTACGGTAAGCATAACCAAATTGTTGTTATAATGCAGGATAATGTCCTTTGGAAGCTTTCGGTAGCCTTTTGGGGCAGTTGCTTCCTCTAAAATGTAGTATTCTGTACCATCCACAGCATAGCGGTCGGCAAAGTTAAAGGGCCGCAGGTTGCCGGAACCGTCTTTTTCAACAAAGGTGTCGGTGCCATCCTTGGCAGTGGTTAGGGTGGCGAGCACAGTATTGTTCACCTTTTCATAGTCATCTGCGTTGCCGCTGATTTCGGTTATGCCGTCCCGCAGCTTGGCGGCGTACAGGTTAAATGCAACATCATTCAGCGGGTTGCCGTCCTGGTCTACCTTTTTTACTTGGTGGTAAAACGGCTGTTGCAGGTTAAAACGCAGATAAAGGCTGGAATCGTAGTTGCCACGTTCCAAATAAAACATCTTCAGTGTATGGGTGGAACTGCTGGCAAAGGTGTTGCCATTCCAGGCCATATTCTTGGCCTCATTCTCACCTAGGGCTGCAATAAACTGATCCCGAAGGGTAGTTTTTACAGTAGGGGCAGGGTCCTTGGTAGGGTCTTCCGGAATTTTGCCGCCGGTGCGCCAGCTTTGGCCCACCACAACATCGCCGGTGGAAAAGTCAATGGTGCCGTACAGCTCGCTGTGGATGCCGCCAATATCCAGCACCAGCACATCGTCTATAAAAATCCATACGTCATCGTCACCGGAAAATTCAAATATCATAGGATGTTTGCCGGTTTCACCCATGTTGAGCATACCGTCAACCGGCTGTGCAAAGTCAATTTCCACCGTCATGCCCATATGGTGGTTGATATAAACATCCTCATTTGTGGCGGAATTTTTCAGGGGCTTTCTCTTCGTAAAATCAACTTCTGTGCTCCAATAGGCGTTGTCCAAGCCTCTGCCGTCAATGCTATCGTTGCTGCCGCTGCTGCTGAGTATTTGGGAGCCCTCCTCGGTTGTTTCCAGGCCGTCAAACACCTCTGTGGCCTTGTTAAAAGGGAAGAAGTTGCCCAGGCTCTTTTCACCGTCAAAGCTGTTGGTGGCTGCATTCCAGCCGCCGTCTGTGCGCCAAACAGCGGGGCCATCATATAGCTTTATGTAGCCGGCGCTGGGCAGGCCGTCTTTTGTAGTATTGTTGGGGTTCTCCACAAATTCGGCAAAGTTTTCCCGTGCGTTATAATAATAATAACCTTCGTTATTGATTTGGAATAAGTTGGTGACATTTTGGTAAAACCGTTTGGACCTGCGCCAGCAATAATATGTATTATCTCCGCCAGGATTTGTATATGTTGTTTCGTCTTTTTCATTAAATAAATAATCCAAAGAAAAATTCACATTATCAAGGTTGAATATTCCAGTATCATAATCGTACTCAGCCCCAGTATTTTCCAATACACGTTGGGAAAGGGCATGGGCAAGGCCAGGCTTTATTTCTGTATTACCAGTATCTTCTGCCCGCCATATATTGACCAGCTCATCGCCCTTCTGTTCGTCAGGAAGGAGTCTTCTGACATTTTCTTTAGAAATAACCGGATAACCATCCTCGCCCAACCGGCGTTCTACAATTCCCTGCATATTGGTATTCCGTTTGGCCCAGTCCCGACCAGCGCCGGCTCCAATATTCCAGTAACCGGCCCCAACCATCATATCGCCAAACAGTAACAGGCGGTTTTGATTGATACCGGCGTTCCAGTCATTTTCGCCAGCAGCGGTACTGTTATTCCCTTCGGGCACAATTATAGTGCGGGGCAAAAGGTCAATTTTAAACTGTGGGTTATTATGTGCCCCACTAAAAGTGGAGGCATAGTCAAATAGGTTTACAACGGTATTGGGCGGGTTCAGGCCCTCCACCACATGGTTGTCCAGTGCGGCTTCCAGTTCTGCTTTACTGCCAAACAGCTCAAACTTCCTGGCGGGATAGTTGGCGGCCTGAACCTGAGCGCCGCCCAACAACAGGGTTACCTGGGGCTGGGGGACCCCTTCGGATAGAATATAGCCCTCTGGCAGGGCGGCAGGCAGGATATAGCTGCCCTCCCAGGCGCCATCCTTGGGCAAGGTGCTCAGGCTCCATTGAAGCTGTAATAGCTCTTCGCCGCCGTTGGGCAGGGCGGCCCTTACTTCGGCAGGCAGCAGAGAGATTAACTCCTCCTGCTTTACAGGCTGGCTTTCACTGGCGCTAGGCAGGGGCAGGAACCACTGTCCGTCCTGCTGTAGGAGAATTGCCTCCTCGTCCACCCAGTTCCAGCCGGTAAGGAAGACAGCGTCGGCATAGGGGCAGACAAGTACAGTGGTAATACAGCCGTTTTCTTCGGTACACGCGTGGGAACATTGGGTGGGTTGCGGCTTGTCAGTATCACCCTCGATAGGCTTGTCGGCGTCGCCTTGGCTGGGCTTGTCGGCGTCGCCTTGGCTGGGCTTGTCGGCGTCGCCTTGGCTGGGTTCGTCGGCGTCGCCTTGGCCGGGTTCGTCAGCGTCGCCTTGGCCGGGTTCGTCAGTGTTGCCTTGGCCGGGTTCGTCAGCGTCGCCTTGGCCGGGTTCGTCAGTGTTGCCCTGATCGGGCTTGTCGGCATCGCTTTGGCTGGGCTCAGCAGCGGGGGCTGGTTCCGCCGCAGGGCTTTTGTCTGGGTAGCACTCTGGTGTATGCACATGCAGGCAGGCCGCTACCTGCTGGTAACAGTCGGAAGTGTGTGTATGCACAGCTGTGTTTTCCTCCCCGGCCAGGGGTGGGGCAGGTTCGGTTGGGCCGGGAATTTCAGGAGTATTGGGTGACTCTGGTGTGCCAGGGGTAGGTTCTGTTCCATCGCCATCCAAATCTGAGTCAGGTTTATTTTCGCCGCCTGGGAAGCACTCCGGCGTGTGCTCATGGGAGCAAACCAGCTCCTGCCTGTAACAATGGTCTGTATGCTCGTGGGAGCATGCGGTGGGGGCCTCTTCATCCTGGGGGTAACAATGGTCTGTGTGCTCATGGGAGCAATCCAACACCTGCTGGTAGCAATGGTCTGCATGTTCGTGCAAACAGGAAGAAAATGCAGAGATGGGCAGTGCTTCTGTCAGCAGGCAGAATGTGAGGAGGCCGGCTAATAGTTTTCGTTTCATTTTCTGTGTTCACCTACTTTGTTTTACGTTGGGTATTTTTGCATCTATAAAAATACAGGCTTGTTTCCCGCCGGGTGTTGGGCAGGGCCTGGCCGCCAAAAGACGGCCGCCTGTTTGTTTGCCTGTATGAATTGCAGCAAAAGGGTGTTTTTTTAGAAAAATAAAAAAATAGTTGAGTAAATTGAAATTATTTTTATTGCGAAGCTTTGCATAAAGAGGGAAGAACGGGGCGCAAAACACTTGCACAAAACAGAAATTTGTAGGCGCCCCTTGCAAGTTTTTGGGCTTCGCCTGCAAAACTTGTGGAAAAGCATCTATAAACAAGGGCGCAAAACACTTGCACAAAACAGAAATTTGTAGGCGCCCCTTGCAAGTTTTTGGGCTTCGCCTGCAAAACTTGTGGAAAAGCATCTATAAACAAGGGCGCAAAACACTTGCACAAAACAGAAATTTGTAGGCGCCCCTTGCAAGTTTTT
>CAJTSZ010000025.1:0-4441 GCA_910578755.1 uncultured Oscillospiraceae bacterium
GGTCCATTTCAGCCCTGCCGAACCTCCCCCCGGCCTGATTGGCCTGCCAAGCACTACGTCCATGTAATCAGATAATTGATTGCCGTTATCAAGAAGTATAATCTCTTTTTCCAATTAAACCGCACCTCCTATTATTAGGTTTTGATATGTTGGCAGCTCCTTGGGAGCCAGCCGGTAATGCCCGTTGGGGTATGGGCCGTAAATTTCTGTATCCCCCGGCAGGTTGCCTATGGGGCGGGGTGCTTTTCTGTGATAAGCAGAGCCTGCGCTGTTTATGCTGCCATCAGCGCTTACATACCATACGCTGTAGCCATTTGTTTTATATGGAGTACGTGTATTCCATAGATCAGCAACAAGAGCACCATCTTTCTCATAATAGGAAACCCGGCTGGCATTGTCGCTAAACAAGGCCAATTTGGAGCCCTCTGTAAAGCCATCCTTTGATAAGCCAACCTCGGTTGTGCTTGGGAGGAACATTTTTGCCGTGAAGGTTTCATACCCGCCGCCGTCAACATTCGGTTTTGCAACGGTGATTGTGGTTGGCAGCAGCTTATCTTCAAAATCCTTTCCCATCATTCTAAGGAACCCGGCCCAACTCTTATATAAATTTGAGCTATCCGCTGTATTCCCCGAAATAGGCGGTTCGTCAAACTCATGCTGCGCCGTGTACCACTGCCCCGCCTCGCTATTGCTGTTGAGCCACTGGTGGATATTGGAATACCTATACCTGTTGTTGCCGTATACTTTACGGTTTGCATCAGGATTGTTCGGTTCTTTGGCATCCACGCAAATAGGGTATCTATACCGCCTGTCCATGATTATTGTAACGCTGTTGGCAGGGTAGCCGGCGTGGTTCTTGTCCGCTATTTTCCAAACATTATTTTTGACCCAATCTCCACTGTACGCAGGCGCACCGTCTATTTCTATGGCGCTGCCTACACTTAATTTATCAAGCATTTTAGCTGTGGTTATTACACTTATATTGGTCCACCATTGGTCAAAATAGGAATTGTGAGAAAAATTTATTCCCAAATAATAACTTCCATAAATTTGAACTGTGTCTATTTCTATTAGCTGTGCATTACTTATTCCTTCTATTGTTTTTATTTCAAATATTTTATTTCCCATATTAAAAGCTGGTGTATTTTCATAAAGTTGTACAGATATAACCTGACCGCTTACACTTCCACCAGCTAATTTAATTTTGATTTTATTGATAAAATCAAAATTTATCTTTTTCTTTGTAGCAAAAACTGCATGACCATTAGTTGCCGTAACTTGGGAAGAACTATATTTACCATTATTTATTGTAAGCTTAGATTTAGTAACATTCTTTAGGTCTAAAAATTCCCATCCGCCTGTTTTGTCAATGTTCTGATAAGATTCTTCCGCTGTGCTTGTTGGCCCTAAATAGTAAACCTCTCTTTCCGCCATCCTTTCCCCTCCCCTAATTGATAACCCTCACCTGCACAGCCAAATCCACCGCGGGCTTTGCGCCCTTGGTAAAGGCCATCGGCGTGCCGTTTTGGTTTTCCAGCCACAGCTTTTCCACCCCCTGGTACTCCAGCAGTTCCTCGGTATCCAGGTCGGCAAAGGCGTCCAGGGCGGTGCGGCCCGCCTTTGTTTGGGCAACAATATCCGCCTGGGTTACCTGCTGGCGGTACACCCCCGCCTTGTTGGGCTGGGGCGTCCACTTTGCGGCAGGCAGGGGCAGGGTGGTAATTTCCGTGGAGGAGGCTTTAAAAAAACCCAAAACCCCATCCTGCTTGCCATAGAAAGTGCCGTCCTCCGCCTCATTTGCCCCCTGCACATGGGCGGCGGCGTTCTCCTCGTGGTCCAGCAGCTGCTGCTGCACCGCCCCGCCGGAGGCCCAGCAGTGGCGGGAAGCCTTGTCGAAGTTGATAGTAACAACCTCCCCGGCCTTCCAGGCATCGCTTACCGCCGGGCCTGTGCCCTGGTACAGGCTGTAGGGTACGCCGTTTACCGTTATGGTATCGCCCTGGGCAAAGGCCCTGGGCATTTTTACGGTGACGGCAAAAATAGCGCCGTCCTCCTCCGGCACCGGGGAGTTGGGGGCAATTTGGAAATCGGCGGCGGTTTCTAAAACCGTCCCGGTATTGGCAAAGTTGGACCATTCCTTGGCCTTTTCATCAATTTTTGTGAAGTTTTCCGCCACTTTGCCAATGTCGGCGTCGTCGTTTTCCCCCATAATATTCAGTTTCAGGTATTCGCTTGTCTGCATTGTCCTTGCCTCCTATATCGTCTGATTGCCCATGCGCAGGGTGTTCCAGCTTTGGCCCCTGGGCTGGCCCCAGCTGCCATATTTGGCCTGCACCTCTCCCCAGGTCTGGTACTTGTACATCACATTGACCACAAGGTTTGCGGGGATGAGGTCATACAGCATTTCATACAGTGGGGCAAGGTCGGGCAGCTTGCTGACACCCTTGTAATAGATGTGGATAACATAGGGCTCGCCGGTGCGGTAAAAATCCCCCCAGCGCTGGGCCTTTACTGCCCCCCAGCTTCCATGCTCCTCCCTGGCCTGGGCCCAGGTGACGTTTTGGGCGTTCCACTGGTATTCAATTTCCACCGGGACACCCAAATAGGTTTCCACCACGTCCCGCAGGGTGTCCAGGTTGATGACGCCCCGGGAGCGCAGCTTTGCCAGGCTTGCGTTGCGCCTTTCCTCCAGGCTGCCGCCAATGGGGGGCGACACGCCCAGTATTGTTTCCCAGCGGGCTATGCCCTCCTCGTTGGCATACAGTACGTTGGCGTTGTCGGTGTGCCGCTTTACGGCGGCGTTGATGCCATCCAAATAGGGGTTGATGATTTTGGCCAGCTCTTCCATTTCCTTAATACCCTGGAACACCCAGGGCAGGGACTGCATATAATCTGCGGGGATTTCGTAAAACTTAGGCACCGGGCTGCGCCTCCCTTAGCTCCACTGTCCCCAGGGCTGCCACCTCAAAATCCCCAAAGGCTTTGTTCAGGGCCACGTTGCCCATCACCCCGTTTATGGCAACGTCGGTGGCGTCCCGTATGCCTGGGCCGGCGTCCAGGATAGTGGCAATGATTTTGGAATAAAACAGGGTGTCCTCCTCAAATTTCAGGCTAAGGATGTGCTGCTTTAAGGCCGCCCGCACCTTTTCCTCCACAATATTAAACTGGGCGCTTTCCCGCAGCTTTAAGGCGGCAGTGATGTTGATAGGCTTTTCTTTTACGGTGGAAACAATGGCCCGGTGGCCAACGGGGGCAATTCCCGCCCCGTCCTCCTTTACCACATCCTGCACCCGCCGCAGCAGGTCCCCGGTTGCCGGCTGGCCCAGGTCGTCGGTGATAATAATGCCCACAACCCCCGGGCCCATAATGTTGGCGCCAAAGACTTCCACGCTGCCAACGCCGGCAATTTCCATGACTTTCAGCTTGTAGTCCGCCTTGTTGCCGCCGTAGGGGTAGGCGCGAACCCACAGGTATACCCGTTCCCGCAGGCTTTCGTCTGTTTCCAGGTCCCTGGCGGGGATTAACGGGTCGCTTTCCAGGCGGGCATAACCGAAAGAACCGCCAATATTGTCCACCGGCAGCAGGCTTTCCCGGGGCCAGTTGCCCACAGTCCCCGCCTGCTGGCAAAGGGCCCGGTACTGGCCCCTGCCTATGCGCTCCGTCAGCTGGAAGGTCACTTCGTCTATGGCAAACCGGGTGCCGACGGGCACATCGTAGGGGTTGTTTTGGCTGTCAAAGGTGTTTATCTGCCGCACGGCCTGGGTGGGCTGCTCCCGCTGGCGGCCAAACATATCTGCTATGCGGTCCAGCCATTCCCCTGTGGCCGTGTCCAAAAACAGCTGGGCGCCCATGAGTATGCTTAACATATAGTTTTGCCGGGCAATAAAATAGGCGGAAGGGGCCAGGGTGTTGAACATAATGGATCCCTCCCGCTTGTCCACATCGTCGGGGACCTGGGAAAGCATATCCTTCTGAATTTCTGCGTAGCTCCAGCCGCCCTGTATGCTACTTAATTTGCTGGTGTCCAATGGTGAACCTCCTTTCTGCCGGCACATCGCCGAAAATGGTTTCCACTGTAAAGGCTGCAACGGCGTTTTCTCTGTCCATGGAAAAGTGAAAATCCCTAACGCCTGTGATTCTGTCATCCTGGAACAGGGCCTCCTCCAAGCGCCTGCGGATGTCCGCCTCCACATAGCCCCGCCGTTTGCCAATGAGTTCTTCCAGCTCCACCAAATAATCCTCCGAATAAATTTTGTAGGAAAACCTTTCGTCGGAAAGGATGAGGAAAACAGCCTGGTTCATGGCCTCCACGGTGTCGGCAATCCGTCGCCCCAGCCGCTTGTTTTCCAGGTCAAGGTGGTAGGTCCTGGTGGTTGGCCTGCCGCCGTCAAGATTGCGGTATGTTTTTAGTACGCTCATTTTGTTATTCCTCCGGTACCCG
>CAJTSZ010000025.1:4541-20500 GCA_910578755.1 uncultured Oscillospiraceae bacterium
TATTTTTGTGAGCCCGCCTTTTGCTGCACCAGGTACCGCTGGCCTGGCTCCATTTTGTCATACTCCAGGGTAACGGGCACCTTGTCCCACTTGAGCCGGGACAGCTCCACCCTCTCCCCCGGCTGCTTTTCAATAAGCACCTGGTTTTGCAGTTCCTCCGGGGTCAGGTCAAAAGAAACCTTTACTTTGTACTTTTTCAGATGTTCCGGCACCTCCACAAAGCCCATGTCAATTTCTATGGGCTTGTTGTCCACCTTTAATCCCGCCCCGGTGTAGGTGGCATACATGGTGTCCGACTGGTTGCTGGCCCTTAAAACCTCCCAGGCCACCTGGGCTATCATCTTTTTCAGTTCCTGTCCAAAGGCTAAGCTGTCTATGTCCAATCCCCCCATCTCATGTTCATGCTCATGGTGTGCCGGGCGCTGGTAAAGCTGTGGGTGACGCTTTCCACAACCATCCAGCCACTAATCCCCTCCTGGCTAAGCTCCACCTTGACGCCGCTGCCGCCGTGTACCCTTGTATCCCCCATAGCCTCCAGGCGCAGGGTTTGGGCCTCCTTGTTTTTTAAGGCCAGGAGCATTTGGGCCAGCTGCTCCATTTGGGCGTCGTTACGGTTGGTGCCCACCTTTTCAAAGTGCATAATCTTGCCCCACCGGGCAATGTTGGCGCTGTCCTGGGCGATGTAAATCTTCCTGACCCCCGCGTCCTTGTCATCCTTGGCCAGCTTGATGAAGTTTGCCACGTTGTCGTCATCAATGGACTTTGTGTATTCAAAGCCAGTGCAGAGGCTTTCCTCCCCGATGACCAGGGGCAGGCGCAGGTCCAGGGTGTCCACAAGGTCCAGCTGCCCGAAATTGTCATACAGGGTGTACCAGTAGCCGTTGAGCCCTAAGTTTTCCCGTATGCCGTCATAGAGCATATCCAGGTGACTTTGGCTGTCAAACAGCTTTTTGGAAAGGTTTACTTCCGTGCTGTCAATGCTGCCAAGGCGGATGCGGTCGTTGTCCGACACCTGTAGGGCCACGGTGTTTACCCAGTCGGAAAGGGGCATTTCCTTGCGCAAAATGGTGTTTGTGGGCTTAAAGTACCGCAGCTGGTCGGCGCAGGTGCATTGGAAGCGCTCCCTGGCGCCGCTGGTGCGCTGCAAATAGCCGTAGAATATATTGGCCCCGTTGTAGGTGAAGGTGACAGTGGAGCCGTTTTCAAAGCGCCTGCCCCCCTGGCGGGGGTATTCAAAGCGCAGGGTGCTGGCCCCATTGTTCCAGGGCTGCTGTACCTTAACGCTGCCCGCTATTTCGGAAAGGTTGTAGACGCCGGTAGGGTCCATTACTAAAAGTTCGCCGTTTGCCATTCATCCACCGCCTATCTGAATGAGTCCTTAAATCTATTGTATGCGTCTTTGATTGCTTCCAAAGTTTTTTGATTTTCCTCATAATACGGAGAATTATGTTGAATGTTTGAAATGACTTCTTTTATCCGTTCCGATATATATTTGTTATCTTCTGCCCATGGGCGTCTTGGGTCGTAATTTGGTCCGCCAAATCCATAAAATTTTTTAGGGTCAGGGTCCACGGGGAGGGCTTCCACCCGCCCGGTGGCCGCGTCTGTAACCACTGGGTTTACCGGGGCTAAGGGGGTTCCGTAGCCCTTGTGCCAGGAGCGAAAGGGTTCGTCGCTTTGGTCGTAGGCCGTTTGGTTTGCCGGCACCGGGTGGGGTGGGGCCTGTGGGATTTTCCCCGGGCGGGGGATTTCCGGGATTTCCGCTTCCCGCACCGCCGCCTCCTTGTACTGGGTGACGTTGACAGAAACATTGTACACCCCGGCGTACACTTCCTTGCACTGGCAGCTTTTCACCAGCACCTGCTCTGAAATGCTGCTGTACTTTGACTTTACCACCAGCCGCACCGGCTCCTTGCTTTCCAGCATTTCCTCCAAACCTGCCATAATGGTTTTGGCGGGGGCAAAGCCGGGGCCGTGGTAATGCTCCGGGTATTCCTGAAGCTGGCATTCCCAAGACCATTCCTTTAGGTCCGGGTCGTCGGCCTTGGGGAAATACCCTGTGCCAATGCCGTTGTATGTGGTCAGCTTCCGGCTTTTGGGGGAATTAAAGGCCGTTACCCCATAAAAAAATATACTGTCCAAGTAAACTTCGTACAAGTTACCCCTCCTTTCCTAAAGTGTTGGCGCAGGCCCCACAGTGTGGGGCCACAAGTTCGCTTGCGCGAACTTGCAATATTTTATAGCGTTGGCGCGACTTCTATGGCGGTGTGCAGGCTGTCTATGGTGGCCTGGGTAAATTCCTCAAAATCCGCTGTTTCCCGTATTACGGTGCCGTAAAAGTTATTTTGTGGGGCCAGGGTGGCGGTGGTAAACTTGGCAAGCCACTGCTGCCCCTTAATGTCCAGCATATATTTCAGGCTTTCCTTCTCAATTTCCACCTGGCCCTTGACGCTGATGGGCGCGGAGTTTGTCACCTCCACCGGCAGGGTCTGGCTCATGGAGGGGAAGCCCTTTTCAAAGCCGGCCAGGGTTTCCCGGGCCTTGTTCAAGTCCATGTCCGTCTGCATGGTAATATCCTTGTTCAATTCATCGAGCAAAAGCACCCCTGTAGCTAAGCCGGCCAGGGCGGAAATGAGCCCCAGCACATTCCCCGTCGCCGCGCTTGTCACGGCGCTGAACACCATGGTGGCCGTTGCGGCGGCCATTTGTACCCCCTTGTATACAATAAAGGCCGTGGTTGCCCCTACCACCACCGGGGCCAGCCAGTTTAAGTTTTCCGTTACCCAGGCAATGCCGCTGCCAATGAGCCGCATTCCGTTGCCCATCAGGTTGATAAAGGGCTGGTATTTCCCCGTTGCCATTTCCTTGTTCAGCCGCTGCATGACCCCTGCAAGGGTTTCCATGGCGGGGGCGGCGCTTTCCGCAATGGCCGTTTTCATGTTGGAAGCAAAAATATTTGTTTGAGTCATTAGGTTGTTAAAATTGGCGTCCACCACCTCCTGGGTTGCCCCAAAGCGGTTGAACATCTCATCCACATAACCAAGCAGGCCCTCTATGTCGCCGGTATCCGCAAAGGCCCGTATTTTCGCCCCGGAAAATCCACTCATGTTAAACCGGGATTTAATTGACATGGTATCCCCGGAAAGCAGCTCCCGCATGGCAAACACGGCGCCCTCCGCCCCCTGGGACGGGTCCTTGGCGTACAGCCTTTCTGTAAGCTTTATCATCCGTTCCAGCTGGGCGGTGCTTTTGGCGTAGGTGATGTAGGCGGTGGTGGCGTTGGCCAGCTCCTCCCGGCCAAAGGCGGAAACCTTTGCGTACTCCGAAACATAGCCATACAGGGCGGAACCGGCCTTTTTGCTGTTGGTCAGGGCCTGGAAGGTGGTTTCCTGCACCTTTTGCAGCGCCGCCATATTAATTGCCCCCATGGCAGCGTCCCAGGCTTTTTTTGCGGTGTAGGCGGCAGCGGCAATGCTCACCGCCCCGCTGCCCCAGGCCTTTTCCTGTTTTTTTGCCGCTTTTTCGGATTTTTCCCCTGCTTCCTCTGTTTCCTTTCCGGCATCAGCGGCGGCTTTCCCTGTCCCCTTAATTGCGGTTAGCAGCCTTTTCATTGGCCCCTCGGCCTTTTTCCCGGCGTTGGCCGCCGTTTGGCCATAGGTGTCCATGGCCTTTTGGGCCGTGGAGGTTTCGTTTTTCAGGTCCTTTGTTTTCGCTTTTGTCCGTTCAATTACCGCCGTGGCGTTGTCCTTCATGTTTAAGGACGCGTTTAGCTTTGCATCAGGCATTTATTTTTTCCTCCCCTCTGCTGCAATTTCATCGGATGCCGCCATAAACGCCTTGACCCGCACCGGAAGCTCTAAATACTGGTTTGGCAGGATGTTGTGGTTCTGGAAGGCAGCGTGTGCCAGCCTGGCAAAATAATCGTTGCCTTCCTCTATGAGTTTTTTGCTTCTTTTTCCAAGTCCTCAAAGCGGCCGGCGGCCCGGTTGTGCCGGTTGTAAACCTCTATGAGCCGGCCCAGTTCCCCGTCTGTCACCAGCTCCATTAAAATTTCCGCCGGGGTTAAGATTTTCCCGTTGTGCTTTTCGGCAAAGGCGTTGACCAGTTCGATGGATTTTAAATTGGGGGTGACAAGGGCCGCTGCCACATAGGCCGTCATGCTTTCCACCCCGCTTAATTCCGCCGTTTCCTTGGCAATTTCTGTGCCCTCCCTGGCCCCAATCTGGCGCATTTCCCACTCCAAGGGGCGCCCCTCATCGTCCACAAAGGCATCGGAAAGGGTGAATTTGATATTTTCCTTGCGTACCGGGTTCAAAAAGTTTTTCAGTGTGCTCATGTTACTGCCTCCTCTATGCCATTTCGCTGATAATGTCGAAGCCGTCAAAGCTGCCGTCCGATGTGTGGGTAATTGCTGCTACAGATTCATCATCCAGCATACCCATTTCAATGTCGTTAATAATGCAGTGGCGCAGCTGGTACTCCCCGCGGCCGTGGATGTTATTGATTTCGTTGTAATACTGAATGGTAATGTCCGGGTATTCCCCGGTTTCCATCCAATGCTTGTACAGCTTGGCAAAGGCTGTGGTGGGGCAGTAGGAAAGGGAGAAGGTGCCCTCCAGCTTCCGCATGGCGTGCTGGCTCATCCTCTCCCCTAAAAAGTTCCCCTTTTCCACTTCCCCTGTCAGCTTGGGGGAAATTTTCCTGATTTTCAGTACATTCAGCATTTCCCCGTTAATTAAGGCATAGCCGTTGCCGTCGTTGCCGGTTGGGATATTTTTCAGCCGTTCTTTTCCTGCCATTTACTTCCCCTCCTATCTGGAAACTACTTCTAAGTAAATCTTATCCGCGGTGTCCACCACGCGGACGCCGGCGGTCACCTTAATGGAGTCCCTGGCGGCGTCCCCCATGTGCTCCACTGTGACGTCCTCCGGCGTGAAGTCCTCAATGTAGCCATTGTCAAGGTAATTTTCCGCTATGAGCTTAACGCACATCCCTTTAATTTGGTTGCGGCCGTCCCTGCTGTTCCTGATTTTCCCCACCGCCTTTTCGCTGAGCAGCTTTTCCAGGTCCGCCGTAATGGTAAACAGGGTCCGGGTAACCAGGTTTTTCCGCCAGTCCTCCGGGTGGTCCGCGTCAAATTCCGTCAGGCTGTTGATGTCATACAGTACGCAGACCCGGTGGTTTTTTTCCACAAACAAAATTTCCCCCTGCGCCGTTTTCGCCTGTTGCTGCCAGCGGTCCAGCTTGGGGTTTACCTTTGTCCAGTGGTCCACGGTCCTGTTGGTGGCGCTTTCTTCAATGCCGCATTTGGCCTGGATGCCCGCCATGGTGGCGCAGGCCTCCGCCGCCGTCAGGTCGTACTGGGAGGGGCCGCCCCCCACGGTATTGTTGATGAACTGGACGCCCTTTTGCCCCGGCTCGTTCATTACCACCTGGATGTATTCCCCCATGGTTTTCAGCTTTTCCGCAAAGGCGGCGTATTTGCCCTTGACTTCCGTATTGGTGCCGGTGTAGCAGAGGATATTGAAATCATGCTTTTGCAGTTCGTCCAAAGCGGCGTCGTGGCCCTCTGGCCCGGTTGCGTCCCCATTGCTGCCTCCTGTCAGGGCAATGGCCACTTCCTGCAGCTCCCCGGCGCCCTCTATGGCAATGTAGGAATTGGCGTGGAAGTCCTCCGGGGAAGTAATGGCCTGGGCGTCCATTTCCCGGGTGCCAAGGTAGGTGCGTATAACAAACAATTCCCCGCTTTGGGTCACCGTAACCTTAATGTCGTTGCCCCGAATACCGCTGTAGATTGCCTTTGCCGTAACCCCGGGGGCAAGGGTGCCCTGGGCTGGCTGCCCGCTTTGGGCGTTAAGGCGGTACAGCAGCAGGGCCCCGGCGTTCTGCATCACCTCCCGGATAAGCTTGATTTTCGGGTCGGTGAAGTCGTACCCGAAGGGGGCTACCGTGTCATTCCCATAAAGGAACGTGGTGAACTGGGCGCCCCAATCCAAGTCAAGGGCCATGGCCACCGTGCCCCGGGCAGAAAGGGCCGCCTCGCGTTCCCCCGCTGTAATCTGGGAGTATACCCCGGGCAAAATTTGTTTTGTAATTGCCATTTTATTCTTCATCCTCCTTTTCTTTTGTGTTTACCTTTACCCCCGCCTCCTCAATCAGCGGCGTGTTGTCCGGCCAGCGTTCCCAAACGCTTGTGATTCCCGTAATATTTACAATGCCGTCCACTGTATTGGCGTCCGCCGCATACATGGTATAGGGGTATTCCATGCCCGGCAGGGGCGGAATACTTTCCGCCATGTCCATGAGCCTCATTGCCGCGGCCTCCTGCTCTGTCTGGGCGTTGATGTCCTTGCTCATGTAGGCAATATTGACGCCGATTTGGTACTCATGTTCCCCGCCCAGCCGCTTTTCCCTGTGAATGTTTGTTGTCTGCACAAACACCGCCGGGGGCAGCTGTTGGATGGGCTTTGTCTGCTGCTGGGGCACCAGGTAAACCGGGGCGCTGGGGAACAGCTCCGAAAGCCTTACTGATACCGCCAGCTTAAAGCAGTCAATACAGTTTAAGTCCCCAGCTGCCATTTTTTCAGCAAGGGCTTTGTCCTTTTTAATGTTTGGGCTTAGTTTCAAGGTCATTTTTCAAACTTCCTTTTTGCTTTCTCTACTTCTTCCTTCCAGTATTGCTGCAAGTGGTTTTCCATGAATGCCACACCGGCGTTGAAAAAGAATTTCCCAGGCACATAGCCTATGGTAACACCGTTTCTTACAATGCGGTGGCCAAAGTTTACATAGGGGCCATAGAAAACATTGTTGTAAAATTCGCCCTTCCAGCCGTTTCCTACCCTTTTTACCGGTGTTGTCTCCCAGCCTTTTTTCAGGGTGCCGCCCTGTTTTTTGTAACCGGTGGTAAAGTGTACCTGCTCACCTGCCCTGGTCATAAAGAAAACCTTGTCTGTATATTTCCCGGTGGGGGTTTTGTCCTTGGCCTCCCTTTTGCCTTCTTGGATTGCCCTGGCGGTCACCCGCTTGCCTGCCTCCTGGATGTCGGCCTGCAATTCCTCCAGCTTTTGAATAAATTCATCAAAGTTTTGTTCTGCCATTACAGCACCCCCCGTTTCGTGCAGCGGCAAAGTTTATTTAAGCCGTATGTGAACACGGCGCCCACGTCATATTCAGCCGTTTCCCCCTTGTGGGTCACTGTCAGCCGGTCCCCCTCCTGTATGTCCGTTTCCGGCGGGCAGTACAAGGTATATTGGCTTTGGGCCTGTGCTGCCTGCTCCCCCTGGGTCAGTACCGGGGTTGCATCCGGGGACAGGTGGCACGGTATCCCGCTGTGGAGCAGTTCAAAATCAACGGTGCCGCTTTCTTCATCCACCCGGTACACATCCGCTGTATCTGTATACAGGGCTTGCAGGGCGTTCCTGCCCGCTTGCATGGCGTTTTCTATCATGGTATTACAACCCCTCTTTTGTACTGGCCTAAAATAACCCGGTTTTCCTCTATCACCTGGGCCGGGCTAATTGCTATTTTGGAGCTGCTGGCAAGGTTGGAGGCGTTTTGCCTCTCCTCCCCCCCTGTTTCAAAGGAAATGGTGGTGCTCCCCTGTGTGATGGACTTCACCCCCGCTGCCTTTGTGCTTTCCCCGCCGCTTTCGCTGCTGGAGGAGCTCATTTCCGAAAGCAGGCCGCTGGCCGCCTGCTGGGCTATGGCCAGCTGGGCACAGACAGGGTACAGGGGCCTTGGCAGGTCCAGCCGCCGCAGGTAGCTTTTCAGAAACATGGCGGCAGGGAGGATAAACCCCTCTGCCGCCGTTTTCTGTTCCTCCGTCAGCTTGTACAGGCCGATATACTTTGCTATTTCCGCTTTCTGTTCCGGCTTCATGGCCTCTCCTCGCTCCCTATTCCTTTGTTCTGGCCATTCTGGCTTCGCTGGCGGTTCCGGCTTTTGTGAGCACCTTCACGGCCAGGTCCTTGTTCAGGGTTTTCACGCCGCAAAGCATATCAATGGAAATAATGTCGGTTTTCTTTGTCATATCGTAGCCGTAGACAACCCGCAGGCCAAAGCCGTCGTAGTTCACAATGGCTGCCTTGCCTGCGCCGCTTGGCAGTACCAGGGGCCGGGTCACCAGGGCAAAGGCGTTTTTGTGGAAAGCAAGGTTTTGAATAACCCCGCCCGCTTCTATAACGTTCTGGTCCATGTAGGTGTCAAATCCGAACTTCCTGCCCAGGGAAGCCTCCCGCAGGGCGGTGCCGTTATCCCCCACCTTGTCCGCCTCGTGGAAGGTGCCCAGCTTCAAGTACGCCGCCTCGGTCAGCGGGTCAAGGACAAGGCGGCGCTCGGTCATTGGGGCTTTGGCCTTGTTCAGCTGCGCCCCTGCGTCCACAATCCCGTCAATATTTGTTGGCATGGCGGCGCCTTCCCCTACGGCCGCGGTAACGTCCGCATACAGGCCCAGCAGGTATTTGTCCACCTTGTCATTGAACGCCTGCATGGCTGGCACAATCAGCTGCTGGGAGAAGCTTTCAATGTCCATTGTCATCTGTTTGGAGGTCACCGAAAACGAAACGTCCAGGTGTTTGTCCATTTTCACCTCGATTCCGCTTTCCGTAGCGTCCTGCAATTCAATTTCACTGGTAAATTCCTTTGCCACAAAGGTTGCCGGCTTGCGGATGGTAATGGTATCGCCTACGCCGGCAACAAATTCGCTGGAGTAATCCCGGTGTACCAGTTTGGCCATGACCGCGTTGTTGCGCAGCACCATGAGGGCCTCCCTTGCAATAATGTCGGGGGTTAAAAATGTGTTTGGCATAATTATTCTTCCTTTCTACTTCGACCGTTCTTTAATGTATTCTTCCATACTGAGGGCGCCAAGGTCCGCTTTTGCGCCTGCGCTGCTGCCTGCCGGCGGGGTGTAGCTGCCGCCCTTGGGTAAAATCTCCGCATATTCTGTTTTTGCCGCTGTCACAAGGCTGTCGAAGCCCTTTGCCTTGCCGCTTTCGTCCAGCTCCATTTTGTCCAGCTTATAGAGGGCCTGGGCCATTTCCAGGGCCTTGCCGGAAAGCCCTGCGGCCTTTAAAATTTCCGCCGCAGCGTTTCCTTTCGCCGCCTTGGCTTCCTTTTCCTGCTGCTGGACCTTGTAGTCTTCAAACTGCTTTTTGAGGGCCTTGTATTCCTCTGTGTCCTCTGCCTTTGTTTGGGCGGGCTTGTGGTTTTCCAGGGCTTCTTTTACCTTTTTACTGGTGTAATCTTCCTTTTCGGAAAGGTACTCCTGCACCAGGGCGTCCTCCAGCTCCTTGGGGACCTCCACGCCGCTTTCCTTTGCGGCCTTGCGGATAAATTCTCTTGTAAATGGCATAATTTTCTTCCTTTCCCGGCAGGGTTTCCTTCCTGCCGCTGCGGCGTTTCTTTGCCGCTATGGTGTTTTTGGGTATAAAAAACCACCCGGGTGGGTGGTTTTTTTATTGTTTTTCTTTTCTCCTTAGTTCTTTTTTCCTCAACTCCAATTCAGTTAAACCGCTGTATTTACTTACTTGGCAAAATCGCCTTTCAATCATGGGAATAAATACACTATCAGCATATTCAACTTCATTTTTATACTGATTATCATATAGAAATTTTCTAATTGCATTTAACTGTTCAACATAAATATGGCTTGTTTTTCTCAAATCATAATAGTTTTTATCCAAACATTGAATAATGCCTGAACTTTCACCATATTTACTAATTAGAATATCGCAATATTCATCAACTTCAAAACCACGAAGGATATAATTAAAATCAATCATTTTGCCACCATCCTCACTATCGGAACATCTCCGCTTGTATCTATAGATGCAACATCAAATTTAGCACCACAATTAAACAGAAATTCATATTCAGTATCTTTCCAAGCGGATAAATTATTGATGTACGCCCCATATCCTTTGCCACTCGGTACATAAATTTCAAGCAGAACATCCTTGCCCGTTATAACAGCATTTTCAACGCCTTCAAAAACAGGGGATGTACTCATAAATCCATTATCAATAAATTCTGTACCAACAAGTTCTTTTATACTTTTCTTGCCAAATGTATCTATTCCTGTGTATCTGTACGCTTTGATTGGTTCTTTAAGTTCAAAACTCGAAGTAACAGATTGAAGATTAGCTTTGAACATTTCCATCATTGGTGCATCTATATGTTCCCAATCATTTGTACGGCGTAAATAATTATTTAAATCACTATATCCTCCTGCGCTATATTTGGAAACTGCTGCTTTCTGATCAGCGGATAAACTGCTTTCCCATTTTCCATATGAACTATTTTTCCTCGCCAACAATCCGCGCTTTTCATCATCAAAGTAGAAAAACTCATTGACTTCATCTCCGCTTTGAAATTCGCGGAAGGTTACTTTTTTTATTATATCGCCTTCATCTGAAATTTGCAAATCACCCCTTTTTTGGTGTTTGTTATCATCCACCACAGCAAAGCTGGATTTATCGCCGCCATCAACAAAGGTTTCATACCATTCCTCATAAGTCATACTTGCCGGGACAGTGATATACTTGCCGTTGGCGTCACTGGCGGCCCGGCTCATGGAAGCAATATCTGTTGTTTCATAGGCCGGGGTAGTGGTGGTGCGGCAGCCAACGTGAAAGGGCGGGTAGTTGACGCCCACAATGACCCTGTCTGTGCTGTAAGCCTCCATTCGGTACTGGCTGCCTGTCTTTTTGTACTCCTCCGGCACCCTGCCGCCGCTGGTTACAGAGAACCGGCAGCCGTCCAAAGAACGGCATATTGGGCTTGTTTTGGTGTCCAGGGTGGCGGTGATGTCGTAATATGGAACTTCCGCTTCCTCGTAGCTCCTTAATTCCGCCTGTCCGGCGGCGTAGCCTGCCTCATTGTACAAAAGCCGGTATGCCTCGTACTTTTTCCCGCCGCCGGTAACCTTGCCCTCCTTGTCTATCTGCACGGCTCCTATCTTCTTTGCCAAACCCTCGGCAAAGTCCTGGGGCGGCCGGCCCTCAATAAACATACGGTTCAGTGTTTGGCGGATGTAAAAGCCGGTGTCTGCGTCCTGTTTCCACAAGCGTGTGGAAATATCCGCCCCTTCTATGGGGTAGGCCAGCACCTGCTCGATAAAGGCTTTTGGTATTTTGGAAAAGGCCAACATCCGCTTTGCCTCCACGGAAAGGTTGTACTTGGTGTGGTAGTATTCTTCTATCAGCACATTTTCCGTTGTTTCGGCAATGCCCTCCCGCAGCTGCTGGTACAGCCTTTGCAGTTCCCCATCTATTTGCAGCAGTAAGGCGTCCAGCCGGGTAAGCCGCGCTTTCATGGAGAGGTTTTCCACCTCCAGGTTAAAGGTGCCGATGCTGTTCCTGGCCAGCTGCTCATATTCCGCCAGGGTGCCCTTGAACTCTGCCAGTTCCTTGCGGGAAAGGGCCTTTTTCGCTTCCTCCATGGTAATTTGGTTGTTTTTGGCGTACCGGCCATAAAAAGAGTAAATTTCCCCCTCAATGGCCTTTTTGGCTTCCTCAAAAGCCTGGGCCATTTCCCTGGCCTTTTGGTTGACGGCGTTTTCCCACCGCCCCACGCTTTCCATAGCCCTGTTTTCCCAATATGTACCCATGGTTTAGCCCTCCTGGTTTTGGCCAGCTGCAAAGCTGTCCAGCAGGTTTGCGGCAAGCTCCTTTTGTTCCCGGGCAATCAGCTTGTCCTCGGCCTGGGGGTCGTCAATGTCCGGATGCAGGCGGCGCTTGGTGTAGCTGCTCATTACCGTTTCCGGCGTGGCGTTAAGGCGGTCTACAATTTCGTTGGCGTCCTTTGGCTTGTTCCTGGTCCAGGACTGGACTATTTTCACATCCTCCTTTTTCCCATAGAAGGAAAGGACCGCCCGCACCAGTTCGTTGATTGCCTCCCGAAACTCCGTTTCCATGAGCCCGGTTTTCAGCTCCAGCAGGTGGTACATATGGTCCACATAGGCGCCGGTGGCCTGGCCTGTGCGTTCCGGGTTGGGGTTCACTCCCATGCCCGCTATGTAGATTTGTTCCTGCAAAAGTTCCAGGGCCGTCTTTCTTGCTTCCACCGGGATGTCCAGGGCAATTTTGTCCACCCCGCCCTCGCCGTCTACTGTCAGGTACTTTTGGGCTTTAATCTGCTGCAAGAGGCCCACGGGTTTTTGCACTTCCTTGTAGATAATTTCCCCGTCCTCATCGTAGAGAATATTGCCGCTGCTGTCCCGTTCCGGGGTGGCAATGGCGCTTTCGTTTTCCCCGGTTAAACCCTTGAGCACCAGAATAATCTCCTGGATATCGTCCAGGTCGTTGGCGAAGCCGGAAACAATCTTGTCGTAGCAGTCAATGAGGGCCTTGTACTTGTTTAAATCGCTGGAACGGCGCTCATTGTTTTTAAATTCGATGAAGGGGATCCGGCCGAAGGGGTTGGGCAGCCGTTCTGTTTCCTGGCCGCCCATCCTGATTTTTTCCGGCCGGTTTGTTTCCCCGTTGATAAATACAACCTCGTTGTCGTCCCACACCTCGTAGTGGGGCTTTTGCTCCCCGTCCTTGTTTTCCAGCAGATACTTGCGCACAAGGGCAATTTTTTTCCCGCTGATGTCCATGGGGCTGGTAAAGGCCGCGCACTGGTTGGCCCGGTGTACCGTCATTTTTAGCTTTCCTTCCCCTTCCCAATACTGGAGCCACGCTGTCCCCGCGTTGGTAGCATAGGTACACAGCCGGGAAAGGGTGGTTTGGAAGCCGTCCCCTAAGCCCTCCGCCACCAAATTAGTCAGCTCCTCGCTGCCCGCTATGGTGATTACCGGGGCCCAGGTGTAGCCGTAGGCCGTTTTTTGCACGGTCAATATCTCGTGCCAGTTGCAGGAGATACGGTTATCCGCAGAGCGCAGGGGGTTTTGCCCCATGTTTTTCAGGTATCCGTTTACCGCGTCCACCATGGCCGCCCCGGTTTTTACAATGTCGCCTTCGTTGTTGTAGTACCTTTCCCCGGTTTCCACCTTGGCGTCCCAGGCGGAAAACTGCCGTTGGGCCTTTTCGATGTATTTTAGTGCTTCTGTCAGCTCCATTTAATTCCCCCCTATCCTCAGCCCGTTGTGGCTGTATATTACCGTGTTGACAAAATAGCGCATATCATCCATGGCGTGGTCGCTCTGCTTCACCGGCTTATCCTCGCCCCTTTCCGACGCTTTTTTGTCCCATACATAGGCGCCGAACTCCTCAAAAATATTGTGGCAGCAGTCGCAAAATAACAGGCGTTTGGCGTTTAGCTCTGTGGCAGTATTTCGAATGCCCTCCACCACGTCGTTTTCCGCCGGCTTTACCCGGAAGCGCCCGTGCCGCTTTATGGTCTGGATAAAGCTGACCGCCGAAGGGTCCACAATCACCGCCTGCACCGCGGCAAAGGGGTTTTGCATTTTAATGTTTTCCGCTACAAGGCGTTCCAGCTCCCTGTAATGCTCCTCATCGGTGCGGGGGTTCTGCTTCCTGCCGTCGTAGTAGCTGTCCGCTATCCGGTACCACTTTCCGCCGTAGGCCCCCCACAGCCCCATTGATGTGGGGTTTGATGTGCCGTAGTCAATAGAAACATAGTACTTGGAGTAGGGCCGTGGCTTTGACTTTACCATGTGCTTTCCCTTGTGAAACATGGGGTAAATAATACCGTCGGCAGCTGCCCACAGCCCTTTGATATACCTATCATAGAACACGCCGCTGTAAGTGGCGCGATACCTGTCCTTTATGGCCTGGGAAAGGGCAGGGTTGTCATCCAGCTCAAAGTGGAGGTACAGGGCGTTGTGGCGCTGGGTTTCTTTTATCCACTCCTTGTAAAACCAGTGGTTTGGGCTGTCTGGGTTGCAGTTGAACCAGTACCGGCTGCCCTCCACCGAACAGCGGGCCATGGCCTGCTCCACAAAGGACCTGGTTTGCAATGCCACTTCATCAAACATGACCCCGGCCAGGGTGCGCCCCTGTATGAGGGCAAAGCTGCTTTCGTCCTTTCCGCCGAATATTTCAAAAATGTTTTGCCTTTTCCCCTGGGTAATAACCATGGTTTTGTCCGCCCGCCGCCAGCTGATATGGTACTTTTCCCTTGCGGCCTTTACCCCTAAGTAGGGCTCCACAATGTTTTTTATGGCGGATTCTACGGTTTTTCCACAGATAGCAAAACGCTGCCGGCTGTACCTTCTCATGGCGTCGTCCACAAATGCAATGGCCATAAAGGAGGTTTTTCCGCTGCGGATTGCCCCATCCGCTATGAGGGCGTCATACTTGGTGAAAGGAAAGGCCATAATTTGCGCCTGCTTTTCACTAATTGGCATCCTGCTCCATCCTTTCCGCCATTTCCTTTAGGGCTTTGGTTAGTGGGTCGTCCGCCATCTGCTCTGGCCTGCCCCCCTGCATGGTAAATTTATCAATCAGCGTCCCAAGGGCCGTGGTGAGCTGGGAGGTTGTGGCTTTTTCAATTTTGTCCTCATCCAAAAGCGCCTCGAGGTACCGGTCGATAATTAAACAGACAGCGTCCTTTTTGCTGTCCATGTATTCCAAAATATCTTTTGTGTTCTGCTCTTTTTTTTGTTCCAGTTTTTTCTTGATTTCTCCGCTTTCCGCTACAACCCGCTTTACCGTGCTGTCAGAAACGCTGTTAAGCTTTGCCACCGCGTTGTAGCTTTCCAGCTCCAAATAATCTGCCACTATTTTCTTTTTCTTTCGGTCGGTTAACCTTTTGGCCATTGCTCACCTTTGCCCCCTTTCTGACGTTGATTTTTTGTATTAAAAAAGCCAAAGCGTTTTGCTTCAGCTTTTTGTTGAAATTACACCCTCACAAACCGCCGCCCAACCTTCAAATTAGGAAAAACGCGGCGCCCCTTAAGGCTTATGTATATAACAAAAACCGCCCAAGCTTGGACGGTTTTTTCTTAAAATATTAAAAAAACGGCTTAAATATAGGATTTTTCTCTTGACTTTAGCGTAACGCTATGGTATAATATAATCAAAGGAAAGGAGGTGAAGCGAATGGGGAAGAAAAAGAAAAAAGCCCAAAAGAAAAGGCTGGAACGCTTGAAAGAAATTCTTGAAATCATTGCCCTGATAACCGGAATTATTTCAAGCCTCTACACCTTACTTAAGGGCTAAGGGCAGTGGGAGCGAAAGCTCCCCGCCCCTTAAATTATACCCCATTCGCCTTTTATGCGCAACTGTAAACCTTTACGAAACCTGCCCCTGTATCTGCTTGCTGTTTCCAACCTTGTGTTGGGGGTAAACCGCGGCTTTACCTGGGTAACCTGGCTTGCTGTTATTTTGGCCGCCATTGTTTTTATTTTAGATATTTGGGAGGCGTTTCACCATGGAAATTAAAGAAATTCGCCTTTCCCCCAAGCGGGGAGGCCACGGCCACATTACCAGCTATTCTGTCAACTTAGGCAGCGCCGAGGCGCGGCTCTGCGGCTTTTTGGACAGCGACGGCCAGCCCCTGCCCATGGAAAAGGTGGTTGACGTGGAAAACGGGCAAATCATCATCCGCGCAAAAAAACAGTAATGCCAATGCCGCCCAAGACTTAGGGCGGTTTTTTCTTCCTAACACAGCAAAAGCGCAGAGGTTCCTCTGCGCTTTTACCGTAAATTGTAAGGAGTGATGTCATTTGATGGGCTTAAAAAAGGCTGTTTTGGAGTGGTTGGCCTTTTCTTCCCATTTACACTATACCATGGGTTGACAGTCGCATTCTATCGCATCTTTCGGCATTTGCACTGTTTTTAGCGCCCAGCCGTGAAGCCGGTGGACGTGCTGCACTCCATAGTGCAACTTTTCCCCTATTTCCTCCCAGCTTTCGCCCTTAATGTACCGCAGGCTCAGCACCTCCCGCTGCAAGGTTTGGGGCACAGCCCCTATGGCTTTTTCTATAATTTTACGCTGGTCCACCATTTGGTCGATTTGGCGGTTCAGCGCCTCCTCCAGCTCCATGATTTTGC
>CAJTSZ010000026.1 GCA_910578755.1 uncultured Oscillospiraceae bacterium
GGTGCGCACCGCGTTAATGTTGTTTTGTTTCATGTTGCAAATGTCCCAAAGCATATCCTCTTTGGTAACGGCGCGGCCCCGGTAGCAGTTAAACTCATGGCGGTTTACGCCCCGCAATTCTATGCGCTTGCCGTTAATCAGCAGCAGGCTGTCCTTTATTTCAAAGCGGCGGAACCCGGCCTGCTCCCGCACAATTTCAATGGTTTCCCCTTGGGGAGAGGTCACCTCCAGCTCCAGGGTGTACAGGTTGGGTTCTTCGGCGCTCCACAGCCTTACGGCGCCGGGGTTCAAGGTGAAAACATACTTGCCGCCCTGTTTTTGGCACTGTTCCTGGGCGAGCTGGCTGCCGTCCGCCGCCAGCAGCCGGGCTGTAATGGTACAGTCCCCGCTGCCTGCAAGGGCAATTTCCCCCTCTAATAGGCCGGAAGAAAAGTCCCCGCTGAGTACAGGGTGGAAAAACAAATCTTCAATATGGCTAGCTGGAACGGTGTAAAGGTACACATCTCTAAAAATACCGGAAAAACGCCAAAAATCCTGGTCCTCCAGCCAGCTGCCGCTGCAATAGCGGTAAATTTGCAGGGCCAGTTTATTTTCCCCAGGCACAAGGTAGGGGGTAAGGTCAAATTCGGCAGGGGTAAAGCTGTCCTCACTGTAGCCTACAAAATGGCCGTTAAGCCACAGGGCAAAGCAGCTTTCCACCCCTTGGAAGGAAATGAAGGTTTGTTCCCAGCCTTGGGGCACTGTAAAATATTTTACATAGGAAGCCACCGGGTTGTACCGCTGGGGAATTTGCCCAGGGAAGATGTGCTCGTGGCCGTCCCAGGGGTACATGGTATTTACATAGTGGGGAGAATCAAACCCTTGGGTTTGTATGTGGCCAGGAACGCGGATGTCCTGCCAGTTTTTGCAGGAGTAGCCCGGTTGCTGGAAACCATCGACAGCGCGGTCAATATTTAACGCATAGTGGAATTTCCACAGGCCGTTGAGGCTGTGACGCCAGCCCATGGTGCCGGAGAGGGCCTCCTGGCTGTTTTTATAATATTGGTGGTCGGAATGGGGGGCCAAACGATTGATTTGAAATACTTTAGGGTCTGCCACAACAGAATAATCAAAAGAACGCATAACAATTCCTCCTGAGCTCTTAATAATAAAAAATAGTTGAGCAAAGCGAAACTATTTTTCTTGTGCAGCTTTGCATAGGGCAGGGAGGGCGATAGCCCGTATCTGCCTGTATATCAACTTTTTATTGTGGAGCAATAAAAAATAGAACGGCGGGCCTTTATGAACACTTTCCCAATAATTTTACCATGATATTGGTTTACTGTAAAGCACAGGCAGCTTTGCGGGAGTGTCCAAGCAAAGAGTTAAAGGGAGTTAAAGAAATTTGCTCAAAGGAGGAGGCAGCGTTTTGCCGGTGCATACTTGTAGCTTGTATGCTTTAACCACCAGGTAATGCCGAGTGCAGGCGAGGTTTGGATTACAAGCAGTTTTGTGTTGACCTTTTCTGGACGCCAGTGTATACTGTATATAAATATTTTTGTTTATTTTTAGAAAATATAGAAGTTTTGCTGAAAGGATTTTGCAGAACAGAACCTGCACCCACCGGGCGCAGCTGTTAAAATAAAATAATGAGGTGACGGTATGACAGTGAAGGAAATGTACCAGGCGGTACTGGATTTGGTTGGGCTGGAAAATATGCCGGAGGATTCCGGCATTGTCTATGACAATGAAAAAGAGGTAAAACGGGTACTAGCTGGAATTGATATGGACACTACTATGCTGCTGCTGGCAAAGCAGCTGGGGTTTGATTGTGTTGCCCAGCACCACCCGGCAGGCATACTGAACCCCAATACCAGCGAGCTGTTTGGCCGCGATCATATGAAAAAGCTAATGGAATGCGGCGTTCCCATTAACGAAGCCCAAAAGCTGGCCTACGAAAAGGATAAAAAACGCCGCCAGGGGATGCACTCCCGCAACCGCACCCAAATGCGTGACGTTGCAAAGCTGCTGGATATTAGCGACGTAGCCTTCCATACGCCGGCGGATATGCTGGCGGAGAGGGCGGTTCAGGCGAAAATGGACGCCCTTTCCCAAAAAAACCCCCGCTGTACCATACAGGATGTTTTGGATGAACTGTTGACCATTCGGGAATACCAGGACGCCCTGGAGGGCCAGCAGCCGGAGGTTTGGGTTGGCAGCAAGGACAGCTTTGCCGGCCGTATTTACGTGGAAATGTACGGCGTTGGCGCCCCTTCCTTGGAAGAATATATTGCTTGCTCTAACGCGGGCATTGGTACCTTTATTGGTATGCACGCCACCCCGGAGGTAGTGGAGGGCGTGAAAAAGCATGGAAAGTCCAACCTGATTATAGCGGGCCATATGGCAAGCGATTCCTTGGGCTTTAACCAAATTTTAGATGCCTGGGAAGCAAAGGGCGTAGAAATCGTACGCATCAGCGGTATTGTATAATAACCGCAAAGCGGTTATTATATTTCAATGGATAGGGCGATGTGTTCGCGTTGCTCACCGCCCTATGGCCAATTATACAATTTCTCTTGCTTTATGGTATAACAAGTAAACAAAAAAACCCCCTGGCCATTGGCCAGGGGGTTTTTTACAATGGGCAAGATTAAAAGAAGGAAGCAATGGCGTCTGTGCCAATTTTTGTTTGTTCGTCGGCAAACACCTGCTGCGCCTCCTCTGTGGTGCTTTCTTCGTCAAAAGCACCCAGCATCACAAAAAACACATAGTCCCCGTGGCGAACCACCTGGGAAGCCTGTACCTTTGCAATGTTCATTGGGTACATCAGGGTATCCTCCTGCAGCACTTTTTGGTAGGTGGCCACTTCCTTTTCCACATCTTCGCCCTTGCCCTCTACGGCTTTTATGGCGAACAGGCGGTCTACATGGCCACTCATCATAGGGCCTTCCGCAATAACTTCTTCAATATTTTCTGTAGTAATGCCGCAAACGTCCGCCAGTTCCTGCTGGGTAATTTCCATAGAAGGGATGTAGTTTTCACCGTAGGCGTCTTTTACAGCCTGTACCACATCGGCCAAAGCTGGTTCCTTGGCTTCCTCTGTGGCGGTGTCCTCCTGGTTTTGGCTGTTCCCTTCAGAGGGGGCGGTATCTTCTTTGGAAGAACAAGCTGCGAAAAGGGAAGCTGTCATAACTGCTGCCAAAAGGCAGGCCAAAAGTCTTTTTTTCATATAAGGTTTCTCCAATCTTTTTCTTTTTATTGTTTTACGGGCCACCGGGTTTTGCTTTTTAGCCGGCGGTTCCTGTGCAGGGGAAGTGCTTGCTACCATAGTGCATGGAAAAGGGCATTTTACTGCACAGAGAAAAAAGAAAAATAAAAAAGGGCAAAACTGCCAATTTTATTTCCACAATAATGAAAAAATTTGGGAGTGTGGCAGCACTTCTAAGCCCACTGTAAAAAGATTAGAGGCAGCGATACATCCAAAAGAAATATGACCTAAGGTTTTAGAGGGCGGAGATAGCGCCCCTAAAGAAAGAGCCCCAGCCAGGCAATGATAACATTCTTTAAACCCTACAGTTTAGAGAATACTTAGAGAAACCCCCGCTATACTGTAGCTATAAGCTGCCCAATAAGCAGTTGAAAAAAGGGCGGCTGGGAAAGGCGGGAAGAGTATGGCGCAAGCGGCGCTGAGGAATATCTGCAAGGAATACCCTGGCGGGGTGTTGGCAGTGGACCATTTTAATTTGGAAATAAGGGATAAGGAATTTGTAGTGCTTGTGGGCCCTTCTGGCTGCGGGAAATCCACTACCCTGCGCATGATAGCCGGGCTGGAGGATATTACAGAGGGCCAGCTGTACATTGGGGAAAAGCTGGTAAATAACATTTCCCCAAAGGACCGGGATATTGCTATGGTTTTTCAAAACTATGCCCTGTACCCCCACATGACAGTGTACCAAAACATGGCCTTCGGCTTAAAAATGCGGCGGATGCCCAAAACAGAAATTAAAAAACGGGTGGAAGAAACGGCAGCCCTTTTGGAAATTGACGACCTTTTAAAGCGCAAGCCCAAAGCCCTTTCCGGCGGGCAAAGGCAGCGGGTGGCCCTGGGACGGGCTATGGTGCGCAGCCCCGCTGTGTTTTTGCTGGACGAGCCCCTTTCCAACCTGGACGCCAAGCTGCGGGCCCAAATGCGGCTGGAGATTATCCGTCTGCACCAGCGGCTGCAAGCTACCTTTGTTTATGTTACCCACGACCAAACCGAGGCAATGACCATGGGGGATAGGATTGTAGTGATGAAGGACGGCCGCATACAGCAGGCGGATACACCGGAAAATTTGTATCATCATCCCTGCAACCAATTTGTGGCTGGATTTATTGGTTCCCCGCAAATGAATTTTTTTACCGCCGCCGTAAAAAGGGCGGGGGAGGGCTGGCAGCTTGTTTGGCAGGACGGGCAAATGATCCTTCCGGGGCAAAGGAACCTGACCCCCTTAGAGGGGCAGCAGGTTACAGCAGGTGTGCGTCCGGAGGATTTGTTTATTTGCACAGAGCAAAAGCAGGGGTGCTTTTTTGGAACCGTTGCTGTGGCGGAAATGATTGGCGCGGAAACCTACCTTACTATAGAAACAGGGAAAAACCGCTTTACCATGCGGGTGCCTTCCTTAGGCGCGCCCAAGGTGGGCCAAAAGCTCTGCCTTGGCGTCAACCATGACAGGCTGCACCTGTTCCACCTGCAAACCGGGGAAAGGCTGCGGTTGTAAACAGATTATAGAAATTTACAATAGCTTTTAAAAAACGCAAAGAAAAATGCAATAGGGTTAAAGTACAATCCCATTGCAAAGGGAAAAGCAGAATAGTATAATAAGTTTTAAAGGCTTTTGCAGAATAAATTACATCAAAATAAAGGAGCAAAACTATGGTATTGGTAAATGCAATGGGAAAAGCGTGCCCCCAGCCAGTTATTATGGCAAAAAAAGAGATAGACGCCGGAAACAGCAACTTTGTTGTAGCTGTTGATAACGAAATTGCGGTGCAGAACCTGAAAAAGCTGGCGGAAAGCCAAAACTATTCCGCTTCTGTAGAGGCGGTGGAAGGCGGTTTTCATGTAACCTTTGCAGGGGAAGGGGCTGCCGCTGTGGCGGAAGAAAAAACAGGCCGGCCGGCAAACTGGGCCCTCTTTGCGCCGGGTAATACGATTGGTACAGAGGAAGGGGACTTGGGCGCCTCTTTAATGAATATGTTTTTTTACACTTTAACCGAATCCAACGACCCGCCTAGGTATATTTTGCTGATGAACAAGGGTGTTATCCTGGCGGTAGAAAACGAACAGGTGGTGGACCACTTAAAAACCCTGGAACAAAAAGGTACCGAAGTGCTGGTATGCGGCACTTGCCTGAAGTTTTATAACATGGCTGACCGCCTGCAGGTGGGCACGGTGAGCAATATGTATGACATCAGCGAAAGAATGCACCTGGCAGATAAGGTAATTACCTTATAGCACAGCTTTCACCTAAACGAATTTACCCAGGAATAAGCCCAAGCGCTGCCAAAGGCGGCGTTTGGGCTTATTTTTTGTTGCTTTTTTGCTTAAAAGTGCTAAAATAAAAAGAAAACCTGGTTCAGCTGTATTGAAGCAAGGGGCGCAGCGGATACAGGCCCGCGGCAGGCGGGGGAGTAAGGAGAACACAGTTATGAATTTTCAAATTTCCAATAAAATAGCGGGAATAAAGCCCTCGGCTATCCGTGAAATATTAAAGCTTTCCGCGGACCCTAACATTATTGCTTTTTCTGCGGGCAACCCGGCCCCCCAGGCCTTTCCGGTGGAGGAAATCCGCCGTTGGTCGGCGGAAATACTGGAGCAGGAGCCAGTGCTGGCCCTGCAATATTCTGTCAGCGAGGGGTACCCGCCTCTGCGGGAGGCCCTGGAGGAATTTTTGCAAAAGCGGTACGGTATTGCAAAAGAGGGCAACCAAATTATAGTGACCACCGGCGCGGAGCAAGGGCTGGATTTAATCTGCAAGGTTCTTTGCAACGAGGGCGACCAGGTGCTGTGCGAAAGCCCCAGCTTTGTAGGGGCCTTAAATACGTTCCGTTCCTACAACGCAAAGCTGGTGGGGGTGGAAATGGAGGCGGACGGCGTTAACACAGAGCACATGGAACGCCTGCTGCAAACCAACCCGCGCATTAAATTTATGTACCTGATTCCTAATTTCCAAAACCCAACAGGTATTACCATGAGCCTGGAAAAACGGAAAAAGGTGCTGGAGCTTTCGGCAAAATATAACGTCCCCGTTGTGGAGGACAACCCCTATGGGGATTTGCGCTTTGCCGGGGAAGATGTGCCATCCATAAAGGCGCTGGATACTACAGGCAGCGTAATTTACTGTGGTTCCTTTTCCAAGGTGCTTTCCCCCGGTATGCGGGTGGGCTACCTGTGCGCGCCCCAAAAGCTGACGCCCAGCCTGGCTGTAGCAAAGCAGTGCACCGATGTGCATACCGCCATGCTGCCCCAGTTGATTTGCCACCGCTTTTTAACCCAGCTGGATTTTGAAAGCCACATTGCCCGCTGCCGTAGTATCTATGGGGAAAAGTACCACCTGATGGCCCGCTGCATTGGGGAAGAATTTTCCCAAAAGGTACAGGTGACAACACCCCAGGGCGGCCTGTTTTTGTGGTGTACCCTTCCAAAAGGGCAGGATGTAATGGCCTTTGCCCAAAAGGCCCTGGCCCAAGGTGTGGCTATTGTTCCAGGCAACGCTTTTTTGGTGGATGAAAAGGAAAGCACCACCTCGTTCCGGTTGAATTATGCAACCCCCAGCCAACAGGATATTCAAACAGGGATTGCCGTTTTGGGCCGTTTGACAAAGGAGATGTAGCCTGTGGCAAAAACCAATGATTTTTCCCAATGGTTTGAGGAAAATAGCGGTTACAGCCGGCATAAGGTCAGCCGCCGCAGCTTTTCTGCACAGGAATGCTGCGGGCAGCAGCCCCAACCTACGGGCCGGTTTATTTTGTTCCAAAACCCTAATAGCGGGCGGGAGGAGCCCTTTCAGCTGTGCCGCTGTTCCAGCTGCGGTGCCTATTATACAGGCTGGCAGGGGAGATGGCATAAAATTGAAAATTTGCTGAAATACCCTTTTATAAAGTGACACTTTGTACCGTAAGGCGGGCTTTTTGGAGATGGGCCCGCAAAGAAGGGCAAGGGCCGCAGAGGGCCCACAGTTGTTTTTTTGCAAAAAAAATATATAATGTTCATAGTAATCTACTTTCCGCGTAACTGTAAAGGAGGAGTACACTATGCAAAAAGTCACTATGGAGGATATTGAGAATATTAAATGCCTATCTGAGGTTTCTTTCTCGCCGGACGGTAAGGCCGCCGCCTTTGTGGAAACGGCTGCCAGCGTAAAGGAAAACAGGTATTTGTCCAACATTTGGGTGCTGGAGGAGGGCAAAGCAAGAAAGCTTACCTCCCACGACAGCGACCGCGCCTATACTTGGCTGGATAACGAAACTATCCTGTTCCCTGGGGACCGCAAAAACCAGTATAAAAATGACTGCGGCATCAGGTATACCGTGTTTAACACCATAAATATTCATGGAGGCGAGGCAGAAAAGCTCTTTGCCGTACCATTCCCGGCAAAAGCCCCACTGCGCCTCAGCGAAGATGAGTTTTTGCTCCTCGGTACATACGATTATAACCAAATTAACCTGGAGGGCCTTTCCCCGGAGGAACGGGCCGCCGCTGTGGAAAAAATAAAAGAGGAAAAGGACTACGAAGTGTTTGACGAGCTGCCCTTTTGGGCCAACGGCGCAGGGGTGGTAAACAAGCTGCGTACCCGCCTGTACCGCTGCAACATTAAAACAGGGGAAAATACCATTCTCAGCCCGGAGTATATGGAGGTCAGC
The DNA here is from genome assembly GCA_910578755.1 of uncultured Oscillospiraceae bacterium. Taxonomy (GTDB): domain Bacteria; phylum Bacillota; class Clostridia; order Oscillospirales; family Ruminococcaceae; genus Negativibacillus. The sequence goes on from CAJTSZ010000026.1 coordinate 7,885, forward strand.
GGCTTCCGTTACCATAAGGAAAGCAACACTGTGGCCTATTTTGGCAGCGTTTACCAGTGGATGAACCAGCATAAAACAAAAATGTATTTGCATCACCTAACAACCGGAAAAACAACAGAGGTTGATTTGAAAGACCGCTGGAGCATCCGTACCATAGATTATATGGGCGACCGCCTGGTTATGGCGGGCACCACAGGGGAAACCTACGGCAACAATGAAAACCCAACCTTCCTGCTGGCAGACCCTCAAACCGGCGCCGTTTCTGTCCTGGCGGATTTGGACCCCAGCATGGGCTCCAGCGTTGGCTCCGACTGCCGTTACGGCGGCGGAAAACAGGCCATTGCAGCGGAAAACGCCTGGTACTATACGGAAACCAGAGGGTATAACTCCTACATTGTCCGCCTGAGCAATACCGGGGAAACTACCGTGGTTTCTCCCATGGTTAATGGCAGCGTGGACTGCTTTGACCGCCACGGCAGCCAGCTGATTTATATTGGTATGCGCAGCAACGGCCTCCAGGAAATTTACACCTGCACCGAGGGCGGCACGGAAGAAAAGCTCACCAGCTTTAACGACGCCTTTTTGGCTCAGAGGGACCTTTCGGCCCCTAAGTATATGAGCTTTGTGGACAGCGACGGTGTTGCCATTGACGGCTGGGTTATTGAGCCTGTGGGCTATGACCCGCAAAAAACATATCCCGCCATTTTGGACGTCCATGGCGGGCCAAAGGGCGTTTATGGCGAGCCGTTTTTCCACGAAATGCAGCTGTGGGCTGGGGAGGGGTACTTTGTATTTTTCTGCAACCCCCGGGGCGGCGACGGCCGCGGCAATGAATTTGCCGATATCCGTGGGGACCGCTACGGTGTTTGGGATTATAACGACTTAATGGAATTTACCGATGAAGTGCTGAAAAAATACCCGCAAATAGATAAAACCCGCCTGGGTATGACCGGCGGCAGCTACGGAGGCTTTATGGCCAACTGGATTATTGGCCATACCGACCGGTTTGCGGCAGTGGCTTCCCAGCGTTCTATCTCTAACTTTATCAGCAAATGCCTTACAACAGATATTGGCTACTACCACAACTTAAACGCTATTCAGGCCGACCCATGGTCCAGCCCGGAAAAGATGTGGCACCACTCCCCGCTGAAATATGCCAACCAGTGCAAAACGCCAACCCTGTTTATCCAGGCCGACCAGGACTACCGCTGCTGGATGGGCGACGCAATACAAATGCTTACTGCCCTGCGTATGAACGGCGTTCCAACCAGAATGTGCCTGTTCCATGGCGAAAACCATGAGCTGAGCCGGTCCGGCAAACCAAAGCACCGTATCCGCCGCTTAAAGGAAATTACCGATTGGTTTAACCAGTACTTAAAATAATATACTCTGCAAAACGGGCCTCCTAAAAAGGGAGGCCTGCTTTGCCTTATCGCCTTTGCAGAATAAATAAAACAGAAGGGGAGCGTTGTTATGAAGGAAATTGGGTTAAAGGCATTTGAAAAACAGGACTTGCCGGCCTGCCTTGGGGTGGAAAGCGCCGCAATGGGCAAGCATTTGTACTTAAAGGATGTGGCAGAGTATTACACCACCACAAAAGGGGAATTTACCCTGGCCCTAGTGGAAGACAAGGTTGTGGGTATGGGTAAGCTCACCGTGCTGTTTGACGGTTCCGCCTGGCTGGAGCTGCTGCGGGTCCACCCCGACTTTCAACGCCAGGGGGTGGGGGCAAAAATATATACCCGTTACCTGGAGCAAGCTACAGCTTTCCGTTGCCCTGCCATAAGGATGTACACCGGGGCAAAAAATATCCCCAGCGCCGCCCTAGCACAAAAAAACGGGCTGCACCGCGGCCCGGAATTTTGCAGCATGACCTTAAATTTGCAGAATATTCCATGGGAAAAGGAGCATTTGCAGGGCTTTTGTTTGGCCAACGGCCAGCAGGCTCAGGAGCTGCTTTTACCAATGAAGGAGCAGGCAGGGGGGTTCTTTAGTATAAACCACACCTTTTATGCCGTAAACCCCGCCACCTGCAAAGGCATGGCCGCCGCCGGCTGGGTTTACTGCGCTGGGGAAAATGCTCTTGTGTTGGGAGCGCGGTTCCAGCCGGAAAAAGTATGGCATATTGGCGCCATAGCAGGGGATCTGGAGAAAAACCTGCGCTTTGCCATAGCAAGGGCTGCCCAATGCGGAGTGGAAAAGCTGTCCTTCCACTTTCCGCCCCAAAACCAACGGCTGCCTTTGCTGCTGGAGCAATATGGCTTTACCCCCGACCCTTCCAACGATGTAGTTATGGAATTAAACAAGGAAGGCTAAAAGCCTTCCTTGGGGGATGGGGCCCAGCAGGTACAGGCTTGGAGGGGTTCCAAACCTCTAATAAAGAGGAAAACAAAACCGCATTACAGCAACCTGGGCTGCTGTAATGCGGTTTATTATTCAATGGAAATTTTCCCTTGGTCCCAGTTAATGTGGGGGGCGGCAAGTTCCATATTTACAGCAAATTCCTCGTAAGCTGCCCGGCCTTTCACATCCAGGCAGCAAATGCTTTTGCGGTTTTTATCAAACATATCTACAACGTAAAGGCGCCTTTCGCTTTTCAGGTTGCCCCAGCGGCGGTTATAATAGGTTTGGGTCGCTTTAATATCTTTTAGGGCAATTACCCGGTAATGGGGCAGGGCGTTGTTTGTCATACGCACCATAAAATGCTGGGTAAGGTACAGCTTGCCGTCCTCGGGGAAAAGGGTAACCGTATACTCCGGAGGGTTATACAGTTCGCTGTCCAACAGGGCGGCCCAACCGGGGACAGCGCAAATACGGGCAATGTCTTTTTTTAAATAATAATCTTCAGAAAAAATAACCTGGGAAAGGAAGTAAACAAACAGGCCGGCGCAGGCTATGGCAATCAGCCCAGGGGTACTTAGCCATTCGCTTCCGTTAGTTACCACACGGTAAACGCATACAGAACCAACAATGGCCAAAACCAAGGTTTCCAGGCAGAAAAGCTTGCGCTGCTTCAGCAGGTTTCTTTTCCACTCCCGCTGTTTTTCTTCATACCATTTGCACATATATCTATTTCCTCCAATTTCAAACTGTTTTCAAAAGTGCTCTTTTGCAATTTGGGGACAAAGTAAAGTACAAAAAATATCATACCACAAGAGGGGCAAAAAATAAAGCGCACCGGAGATATTCTCTCCGGCGCGGGTGGTAAACGTATGTAAAACAACGGTCCTTATTCCATGGGGTTTATTTTTCCTCTTCATCATACACAAGGCCGTTTTGGGCAATTTGTACCGCAAAGGGGGTATTGGGGCAGGGAGGAATATAGTTTGCCATCCACTGCGCTGTTGTTTGGTTTACATACATCAGCTGCTCTAAAGGGATTAAAAAACGGCAGCCGCTTTCTTTTTGATACAGGCAGATGTGGTCCCCAATTAAATCCACAGCTGTTAGCTGAATGGGGGATAATGTGTCGGTGACACGTGTGAGAAAGTCAAAAAAATAAAAAACAGGCAGAGTATTGTTTGGTGTAAGAGCAGTTTTCATTGTTTTTTCCTCCTTTTTTTGTCGAATTATTTTTCTAACCTTAGAATACCACATGAAAAGGAAAAAACGGCAAGAAACAAGGGAGCAGAAAAAGAGGTTTATTGCCGAAACCTGCAAAAAAATGGTATAATAACCGCAAGGCGGTTATTATAGGGATTTTAAGCGGCCATGCTAAAATTTCTGCAAGCTTGCCTTCCTTTCACTCTTTCATTGGACACTTCTATACTTTCCTGTCTATTGACATAGCAAAAAAATTGCTATATCATTATAGAAACCAAAGAGGAAGGAAGGGTAACCGTGAGCCGCAGCTGCACAATGTATTTGGGATATGGTTATTATTATCAGGGCTGTGTTTATGGCGTTGATTTTCTCCATTGTCCTAAAAATGTGCGGCAGTGTTAGCAAAAAATGCCTTTGGTAAAGCTTGTTGTTTTGCTTTAAAAATCAGCGCCTGCACTTTAGGGAACAAAAGTGCAGGCGTTTTTTATTTAAAAACGCCTGTGATAAAATGAGCAGGAAAGCAAAAAGAGGAAAGGAACAGAAAAAATGATTGTTATATTAAAAGAAAATACCCCAAAGGAAGTACAGGAACAATTTATTGCCCAGCTAAAACAATATCAGTTAGAGGTACACCGTTCCCAAGGGGTTCATACCACCCTTTTGGGGCTGGTAGGAGACACTTCTGCTGTGGATGTAAGCAAAATAGAATCCCAAAGCTTTGTGCAGGAAGTAAAAAGAATTCAGGAGCCCTACAAAAAGGCTAACAGGAAATTCCACCCGGCGGATACTGTGGTGGAGGTTGGCGAGGTTCCCATTGGCGGCGACCATTTCCAGGTTATTGCCGGCCCCTGTTCCGTAGAAACCGAGAAGCAAGTGTGCCAGGTGGCAGAGCAGGTAAAAAAGGCTGGGGCAGCCCTGCTGCGGGGCGGCGCCTTTAAACCTCGCACATCTCCTTACAATTTTCAGGGTTTGGGGGAACAGGGCCTTGGCTTTTTGGTACAGGCAAAAAAGACCGCTGGCCTGCCCATTGTTACAGAGCTTATGAGCGAAGAGGATTTGCCTCTGTTTGCACCGGTAGATTTAATTCAAATAGGCGCGCGGAATATGCAGAATTTCCGCCTGTTGAAGGCTGTTGGCCGCCAAAATAAGCCGGTGCTGCTGAAACGGGGGTTGGCCAACACCATTGAGGAATTTTTAATGAGTGCGGAGTATATTATGGCGGAGGGCAATGAAAACGTTATTTTGTGCGAACGGGGCATTCGTACCTTTGAAACAAAAATGCGCAACACACTGGATTTAGCAGCTGTGTCCCTGTTAAAGGAATTGACCCACCTGCCGGTTATTGTGGACCCAAGCCATGCAACTGGTCTGCCAAGGCTGGTGGAGCCCATGTCCCTGGCGGCCATTGCAGCCGGAGCGGACGGCCTTATGATTGAAGTCCACAACAACCCCGAAAAAGCCCTGTGCGACGGGCCACAGTCCCTGCGGCCGGAGGCTTTTGCGGCGGTTATGGAAAAAATACAAAAAACAAAAGCGTTTTTTCAAACGCTGTAAGGGGGAAGGACAATGGGTAAAACAGGAGGAGAATTTCAAACAGTGGGCATTGTAGGCCTGGGGCTCATTGGCGGTTCCCTAGCTAAAGCAATCAGCCAAAATACCAGCTGCCAGGTGCTGGGGCTGGATATTGACGAAGAAACTATGGAACAGGCCCTGAAGGAGGGGGCTGTTAGCGGAAAATTAACCTGCCCTGCCCAGTGCAATTTGCTGATTGTAGCCCTGTTCCCACAGGCCGCCTTGGATTATATTGAAGCAGTTGCCCCCAAGTTAACGCCGGGAACAGTAGTTATGGATATTTGCGGTGTGAAAGAGGTTTTAGCCCAAAGGGCAGGGGAGGCCTGCGCAAAATGGGGGCTCCACTTTGTAGGGTGCCACCCTATGGCAGGCAAGGAAAAGTGGGGCTACGCCAACGCCAGCAGCAATTTATTTGCCAATGCCAGCTTAATACTTACCCCAGGCCCTTCCAGCGGGGAGGCCGTAGAGCAGGTGAGGCGGTTTGCAATGGAAATTGGCTTTGCCTCCACGGTGGTTACAACACCCCAAAACCATGACCGGATGATCAGCTACACCTCTCAGTTAGCACATGTACTCTCCAATGCGTATATTAAAAATCCCCTTTGTTTGGAATTTAAAGGATATACCGGAGGCAGCTTTCAGGACCTTACCCGGGTGGCAAAGCTGAACCCTGTTATGTGGAGCGAACTGTTTTTGTTTAACCGCGAAAACCTAATGGCAGATATTGATATTTTAATTGACCATTTAAGCCAGTACAAAAAGGCCCTGGCCGCTGGGGACAGGGAAGGGCTGAACGCCCTTTTGGCCCAGGGCAGCCGCCTGAAGGAACAGCTTTTAGAAGAAAAAGGGGAGTAGAACCATGGAAACAGGAATGAATTTAGAAGAAATCCGCCAGGAAATTGACAGCTTGGATAAACAAATTGCGCAGCTCCTTTGCCGCCGCATGGAAATTACGAAAAAGGTGGCCGCTTATAAAAAAGAGAACAATTTGCCGGTGTACCACCCCCAAAGGGAACAAGCGGTTATAGAAAAAGTATCCGCCTTAGGGGGTAGGGAATACAGTGATGCCCTGGCCGCAGTTTACCAATGTATTATGGGACAAAGCAAAGCCTTGCAGCGCCAGTGGTTGGAGCAGGAATAGGGCTTTTTACAGGCGGCCAGCATTTCAAAGCTGCCGCCTGTAAAAAATTAAAAAAAACTAAAAAAAGTGTTGACATCTGTGTTTTCACGAGGTATAATGTAATACGTTGAGTGAACAACTTAATATGTATGGAGAGATGGCTGAGCTGGTCTAAGGCGCACGACTGGAAATCGTGTAAGGACTTAAACTCCTTCAAGGGTTCGAATCCCTTTCTCTCCGCCAAACAAAAAAGCTGACGCTTTGCGTCAGCTTTTTTGTTTTAACAGACAGGGGATTCGATGGGAGCGGCATAGAAGGGGTGCCAGTGGCACGCCTGACCGCGACCGGCTTTCGCTTAGCGTGGTTGGGAAGATTGCTTTTCAAAAGAACAGGCGCACTGCGGTACTTCCGCGGTGCGCCATACTACTATCAAATAGCAAAATATTTATGGCAGGTAATAATCAGGCTTAAAGAGGAGTGTGATTAAATCAATAATCACGCCAATACCAAACAAACCGCCAGTAAACAGGTACAGCAGTCCCATGCCTATACGGCCCTCGTAAAATTTGTGGATGCCAGCTGGCCCTAAAAACAGGCAGAGCAGAAAAGCAATCCACTTATTTTTTGTACGTTTGTCATAAACAGCGGTTTGGTTATTGTTAATAATAATGTGAGGCTGTTGGTAAGTTTGCTGCCGAGGCTGTTCCCAGGTGTTGTTTGGCTGCTGGTACTCTGTTTTTTGGCTGGCATCTGTTGTTTTATTGGCCGGGGCACCGCAAAAAGGGCAGTACCTGCCTGTAAATTCCATACCGCAATCTGTGCAGGTAGATGTAGATTTTATTTTTGTTCCGCAAACGGGACAAAAAGCGCCGGCGGATTCTGCGCCGCAGCTGGGGCATTTCATAAAGAGCACCTCCTATGTTATGGGTGGTAAAGGGTTTGTTTTATAAAAAGGGAAAAGCACTGATGCAGTAAAGGGCAATTCTTTCTACTCTATAGTATTAGTATATCATAAAAAGGGGATGTTTGTAAATTCGGGTTGGGGGCTTTTTGTTGTGTGAAGCGGCGCAGTACCGGGGCATAGTGCTGCGGCTGCTGTGAAAAGGCAGAGGGCGCCGCATGTTAGCCAGTAATGAAAAACAGCCAAAAATCCCTGTTTTAGCGGCAATTTCCCCGCCGGTTTGTTGACAACAAAAAAGAGGGTTGTTATAATAAAACAAAAGGCTGCACAGGCTTTCGTGTAGATGTACTTTTTAATACAGTGTAACAAGAGAATCCGTAGAAAGCACACCGGTAAAAAGTGGAAATTCCTTTGTGAAAAATCCATCTCCGGCCGCTTTGTTGGATAGAAAGGTATCATCCTTATAAATATGGAAGATATGAGGTTTTGTTCGTGTTTTATAATGAAAACGTAGGAAGGCGTTCTTATTTTTAAAGGTAGGAGCGCCTGTTTTTATCTAAGGGTTTAAAAGAAGCAGTGAAATGCGCCCGTGCCGGGCAGCTTATGTAAAGGGTAAGGTGGAAAATATGGGTACAGAAAGATATCAAAGTCCGTTGTCCGAACGTTATGCCAGCAAGGAGATGCAGTACATTTTTTCTCCAGATATGAAGTTTTGCACATGGAGAAGGCTGTGGATCGCCTTGGCCGAAACAGAAAAAGAGCTTGGCCTGCCAATTACCGACGAGCAAATTGCCCAGTTGAAGGAGCACGCCCAGGATATTAACTACGAGGTAGCGGTGGCAAGGGAAAAGGAAGTCCGCCACGATGTAATGAGCCATGTTTATGCTTACGGCGTTCAGTGCCCAAAGGCAAAGGGGATTATCCATTTGGGGGCAACCTCCTGCTATGTTGGCGATAATACAGATATTATTGTAATGACAGAAGCCCTAAAGCTGGTGAAAAAGAAGCTGGTAAATGTTATTGCCGAACTGGCAAAGTTTGCCGAGGAGTACAAGGGCCTGCCAACCCTGGCTTTCACCCATTTTCAGCCAGCCCAGCCTACCACTGTAGGCAAGCGGGCCAGCCTTTGGCTCCAGGAATTCTGCATGGATTTAGAGGATTTAAACTACGTCCTTGCCAACATGAAGCTGTTGGGCTGTAAAGGCACCACCGGCACGCAGGCCTCCTTTCGGGAATTGTTTGACAACGACCTTGCAAAGGTGGAAAAGCTGGACCCCATGATTGCAGAAAAAATGGGCTTTACCCAGTGCGCCCCGGTTTCCGGCCAAACTTATTCCCGTAAGGTGGATACCCGGGTGCTCAATGTTTTGGCAGGCATTGCAGCCAGCGCCCATAAAATGTCCAACGATATTCGTCTGCTGCAGCACTTAAAGGAAGTGGAAGAACCCTTTGAAAAAAGCCAAATTGGTTCCTCAGCTATGGCTTATAAGCGTAACCCCATGCGCAGCGAGCGTATTGCGTCCCTCTCCCGTTATGTGATGATTGACGCCCTAAATCCAGCAATTACCTCCGCTACCCAGTGGTTTGAACGTACCCTGGACGATTCCGCCAATAAGCGCCTTTCCATTCCCGAGGGCTTTTTGGCCATTGACGGCATTATGGACCTGTGCCTGAACGTGGTGGACGGTTTGGTGGTATATCCCAAGGTTATTGAAAAACGGCTTATGGAGGAACTGCCCTTTATGGCTACAGAAAACATTATGATGGATGCTGTAAAAGCAGGGGGCGACCGCCAGGAGCTCCACGAAAAAATTCGCACCCTTTCCATGCAGGCCGGCAAAAATGTAAAGGTGGAGGGTAGGGCCAACAATCTGTTGGAATTGATTGCCCAGGATCCGGAATTCCCGATGACCTTGGAGGCATTGCAGCAGTGTATGGAACCTTCCCGCTATATTGGTTTTGCTAAAGAACAAGTGGAAGCGTTTTTGCAAAATGTGGTGAACCCTATTTTGGAAGAAAACAAGGAATTGTTGGGTACCACGGCAGAAATTAGGGTATAATAACGACAAAGTCGTTATTATAGGGATTTTAAATGACCCTTTTCTTGCCCTTTGCGGTTATTATATTTCCAATGGCCGGAGAGAGCCCAATAGTAGGGACTTGGAAATGGCACAGCATGTCCAAAAGCAATATGGCCAGGTTTGGGGAGGACCCCCAAAAATATAAAAGGAATATAAGGGAGTGAAGTTCTTATGGTAAAAGCAGTTGTAGGCGCCAACTGGGGTGATGAAGGCAAAGGAAAAATTACGGATATGCTGGCAAAAGAAGCAGATATTATTGTTCGTTTTCAGGGTGGCGCCAATGCAGGCCATACCATTGTAAACAGCTACGGCAAATTCGCCCTGCATACCATGCCTTCCGGCATTTTTTATAACCACACCACCAGCATTATTGGCAACGGTGTGGCACTGAATATCCCCGTATTTTTTAAAGAATTGCAGTCCATTGTGAAACAAGGCGTGCCAATGCCTAAAATTATCATTTCGGACCGCGCCCAAATTGTGATGCCATACCATATTTTATTCGACCAGTACGAAGAAGAACGCCTTGGAAAAAACTCCTTTGGGTCAACAAAATCCGGTATTGCGCCCTTTTATTCTGACAAATATGCAAAAATGGGTTTCCAGGTAAACGAGTTGTTTCATACCAAAAAGTTAAGGGAGAAAATTAGCCAAATATGTGCCGCAAAAAACGTGCTGCTGGAACACCTGTACCATAAACCACCCATTAACGAAGAGGAACTGCTTGCCACCCTGTTGGAATACAGGGACATGGTAGCCCCTTATGTTGGGGATGTTTCTTCCTTTTTGCACCAGGCAATCCAGGATGGGAAGAATATTCTGCTGGAGGGCCAGCTGGGCACCTTAAAGGATACGGACCATGGCATTTACCCCATGGTAACCTCCTCCTCCACCTTGGCGGCTTACGGCGCTGTTGGGGCGGGTATTCCGCCCTATGAAATAAAGGATATTATTACTGTGTGCAAGGCGTACTCCTCCGCTGTGGGGGCAGGGGCCTTTGTCAGTGAAATTTTTGGTGAAGAAGCGGACGAGCTGCGCCGCCGCGGCGGCGACGGCGGGGAATATGGAGCCACTACAGGCCGCCCCCGCCGTATGGGCTGGTTTGACTGTGTAGCAAGCAAATACGGGTGCAGGCTACAGGGAACGACGGAAGTTGCCTTTACTGTGTTGGATGTGTTAGGATATTTGGATGAAATTCCCGTCTGCGTTGGCTATGAGGTGGGTGGCCAGGTTACAACGGAGTTTCCCGTAACCCCACTGCTGGAAAAGGCGAAGCCGGTGTACAAAACAATGCCAGGGTGGAAGCAGGATATCCGAGGCGTGCAAACCTTTGAAGCTTTGCCGGAAAACTGCAAGGCCTATGTTAATTTTATTGAGGAGCAAATTGGCTATCCTATTACTATGGTAAGCAACGGCCCAGGCAGGGACGACATTATTTTCCGCAAAAGCCCGCTGAAAAAATAGAGGGCTGCCGTACAATAAGGGCGGCAGTTTAAAAATATAAAATGTAGAATGGAGAGGAAACCAGTATGATCAATATTACTCAGGAAGAAGTAAAAAGAGTAAAAGCCCAGGGCTTTTTATTTAATAGAAACCAGGACTTTTTTTCCGCAAGGGTAATTACTAAAAACGGGGTAGTGAACGCCCAGCAAATGCAGGCTATTACCCAGGCGGCAGAAAAATTTGGCAATGGGCATATGGCCTTTACCAGCCGCCTCACTGTGGAAATACAAGGGGTTCCCTACGAAAATATTCAGCCCCTCCAGGACTTTTTAGCACAGTACGGCTTAAAAACCGGGGGGACCGGTGCCAAGGTACGCCCCGTTGTTGCCTGCAAAGGAACGGTGTGCGTCTATGGTAAAATTGATACCCAGGGTATTGCCAAGGAAATCCACGAAAGGTTTTTTGAAGGGTACTCTAAGGTGGCCCTGCCTCACAAATTTAAAATTGCCGTAGGCGGCTGCCCAAACAACTGCGTAAAGCCAGATTTAAACGATTTTGGCATTGTGGGCCAATGCGTGCCCAACTTCCAGGAGGAGATATGCCGCGGCTGCAAAAAATGCGCTATTGAAACCCTCTGCCCGGCAAAAGCCGCCAAGCTGGAAAACGGAAAAATGCACATCAATAGCGAAACATGCTTCCACTGCGGGCGCTGTGTAGGCAAATGCCCATTTAAAGCCATTGAGGATGGTACCATTGGGTACAAAGTGTACATTGGCGGGCGTTGGGGTAAATTTACACGCCATGGCACGCCAATAAACAAAATTTTTACCAATAAAGAAGAAGTGCTGGACTTGCTGGAAAAAACAATCCTGTATTATAAAGAAAACGGCCAAAAAGGTGAGCGCTTAGCCACCATGGTGGACCGCATTGGCATAGAAGAAGTGGAACGCGCCCTTTTGGGGGATGCCCTGCTCCGGCGCAAGGAAGAAATATTGAGCAAGGAATAAAGGAATCCCGTCATTTTTAATCGACAAATTAGCGCAAAGGAGAAAAACCTATGGCAACAGGTTCGGCCCAACGCAGGGAACTGATTTTGCAAACGCTGCAAAACAGCAGCGCCCCTTTAAGCGCCGCGGCCTTGGCAGGGAAGTTTTCTGTCAGCCGGCAAATTGTGGTGGGGGATATTGCCCTGCTGCGGGCAGCGGGAGAAACAATTTCCGCAACGCCCCGGGGGTATGTATACCAAAAGCCTCAGGGCGGTGGTGCTAAAACAAAAATAATAGCCTGCTGCCACGGCCAGGAAAAAATGCTCATGGAACTGTATACCGTGGTGGATTACGGCTGCGCCCTGTTGGATGTCACCGTAAACCATGCAGTATACGGCCAAATTTCCGGCCAGCTGCAAATTTTTTCCCGGTTTGACGCCGACCAGTTTGCCCAAAAGCTGCAAACCTGTGCGGATAAACCCCTCTCCACCCTAACGGGGGATATTCATTTGCATACGGTTCAGTATGAAAGCGAAGAAAAGCTGGAAAAAATGTTGGAGGCGCTTGCAAGGGAAGGGATTCTGTTTGCAGAGAACCGCCCCAAGGATGGCAGAACTGTGG
>CAJTSZ010000027.1:0-7208 GCA_910578755.1 uncultured Oscillospiraceae bacterium
TGACAACGCCAACCAAATCCTTTTTCTCCAAAGAATCTTCTTTAAATTTCCGCGGGCCTAAAAGGGCTTCTACCACAGCGGCATTTATTTTGCAGGACTTTTTCTCCCCTGCTACAATTTCTTTGGCACATTTGCGGCAAACAGAGGCCAGTGTGCGCTCCAGGGTACGTACCCCGGCTTCCCTGGTGTAGCCGTCAATAACAGCGTACAGGGCTTCCTCTTCAAACCGGACCATACGCCCGTTTAAACCATGGCGCTTTACCTGCTTTGGAACCAAATGCTCCTTTGCAATGTGGAATTTTTCTTCCCTTGTATAGCTGGAAAGGTCTATAACCTCCATACGGTCGTACAGGGGGCCAGGAATAGCGCTGGCGTCGTTGGCTGTAGCCAGGAACATTACTTTGCTTAAATCAAAGGGAACCTCCACATAGTGGTCCCGGAAGGAGAAGTTTTGCTCTGCGTCCAGCACCTCCAGCAGCGCGGAGGAAGGGTCCCCCTTATAGTCGCTGCCCAGCTTATCCACCTCGTCCAGCAGCAGCAGGGGGTTGTTTGTGCCTGCCTGCTTCAGGGCCGAAATAATCCGCCCGGGCATTGCGCCAATATAGGTTTTGCGGTGGCCGCGAATATCGGCCTCGTCCCGGATGCCTCCCAGGGACATTCTTACATATTTTTTGCCCATGGCCTTGGCTATGGACTTGGCAATAGAGGTTTTGCCCACGCCGGGAGGGCCCACCAAGCAAATAATTTGCCCCTTCATATCTGGGGCCATTTTGTAAACGGAAAGGGCCTCCAAAATGCGCTCCTTTACCTTTTTCATACCGTAATGGTCCTTGTCCAGCACCCTGGCAGCCTGGTTTACATCCAGCTTATCCTTTGTAGAGGTATTCCAGGGCAGGCCCAGCACCAAATCCAAATAATTGCGGCTCACCATGGCCTCCTGGCTGTTGTAGGAAAGGCGGGAAAATTTATCCAGTTCCTCCTGGAGGCGCTTTCTGGTATCCTCCTCCAAAGTTAAAGCGTCCAACTTGCTTTGGTATTTTTCTAACTCCTCCTGGGCCTGGTTATCCTCCCCCAGTTCGGCATTAATTGCCCGCAGCTGCTCCCGCAGGTAATAATCCCTGTGGTTTTTATCCATTTGCTCCCGCACCTTGCTGGCAATTTCCTGCTCCAGCTTTAAGATGTTATTTTCCTTCTGCAGCAGCTTGGCAACAATTTCCAGCCGGGTTTCCACATTGGATTCTTCCAAAATGCGCTGTTTATCCTCCAAGGAAAACGGCAGGTTTTGGGCAATATACTCCCCAAGGTATTGGGCGTCCTCTGCCAGCATGGTATTTACTACCATGTCGTTGGGCATTTGGGAGGCATGGTTGCAGTATTCCTCAAACAGGTCCTTTGTTGTGCGCAAAAGGGCCTCCCTGTAATCTTTTTTGGAAACCCTTTGTTCAAACAGCGGGTACTCCATGCAGTTTACCTGGTAAAAAGGGGCTTCTTTTACAACATTTACGACTTTTGCCCGGTAAACGCCTTCTACTACAACCCGCAGCAGGTTTCCTTTTGCTTTTAAAACCTGCTTTATGCGCCCTACTACCCCCACTTTGTACAAACCGTCCCAAGTGGGGTTTTCTGCTAAAAGTTCTTTTTGGGCCGCTAAAAATATTTTTCTGTCCTGGGTCATAGCCTGGTTTAAGGCCTCTACGGATTTATCCCTGCCAATATCAAAATGCAGCACCATTTTGGGGAAAAGTACCATTCCCCGCAGGGCTACCATTGGAAGGGTCTCCTGTCTATATGAATTGATTATTTCTTCCATAAATAACTCCATTCTGCCGTGCCGGCTGCCAAAGCCGCCACAGCCTTAACCGCAAACCCTGCGGTTGTGGTTTTGTTTTTACTTTGCCCTCTGAAAAGGGCGGGCTGCAAGCTTATAAATGAACCTGGAGCAACTTTGCCCTGCCACTTGAAATATAATAACTGCCCTGCGGTTATTATACCACAAAGCGCAACGCGCGCAGTGGTATAATTGCCCATCAAGTGCGGTTGCGGCAGCTGGCTCTGCCAGCTGGGGCGAGCACTTGGGGCATTGAAATATAATAACTGCCCTGCGGTTATTATACCATGAACACAGCGTGTGAAATGGTATAATTGGCCATGGGGCGGTGAGCAAAGCGAACATATTGCCCCGGCCATCAAAATACAATAACTGCCCTGCGGTTATTATATCATACAAGCCCCAAATACAAAATAGATAAATTATAAAGAATTCATTGTTTTGATGAGAAAACAGCCCATTTTCCTTATTTATTGGCAATTTTCCCAAATAAACTTGTGTTTCCTGCAGGAACTGCCCCCTTATCCAAAAATAAAGTACAAAAATGGCTGTGCAGTAAAGCTGCACAGCCATTTCTTTATTATTCTTCGCCCAAAAGCCGGGGGGCGCCAACAAAGGGCGCTGTTTCCTGTTCTTTAGGAGGCTCCGCTTTTGGTGCGCAGCGCCTTTTTTCCAGGGCACTGAACACAAACCCGCCTAAAAAGCCTGCCAAAATACCGCCAATGGCCGCCAGCGCCAAAGCAATTACTACTTTTACCGGTGGGTTAAAGGCAAAAGGGGCAATGAAACCGGGTATGGGGGATGCGGTTCCTGGGGCGTTGTTTACAATACCCAATGCCGCTGCTGCCAAACCAGCCAGGCCGCCTCCCAAAAAGTTGGACACAAAAATTGGGATTGGATGGGCTGTAATAATATGCGCCTGGGTGAGGGGTTCCAGCATTACGGCAACCACATTGCTTTTGTTCCCGTACTTCATTTTGTAAAAAATAATGCCGTTGGTAAAGGAGCCGCCAAAGCAGGCAATGGCCGCAATACCCATAGGCAGGCCGGTTAAACCAAGCATGGCAGTAAGGGCCATGGAACTGAGGGGGGAGGTACAAATCATCTTCATAATTCCACCCAGCAAAAAGCCCATAACAATGGGGGATTGGTCCGCCGCCGCGGTAATGGTTCCGCCAATCATTTCCAACGCAGAATTGACCACTGGGTCTGCCCCAAAGGCAATCAGCCTTGCCAAAGGCGCAATTATAAGGGCACCCGCAACAATATCCAGCCCCGTTGGCAGGTATTTTTCCACATAGGGGGCAACAAGGCCAATTAAATAACCGGCAATAAAACCTGGCAGTATGCCAAAGCCGCCGCAGGCCAAACCGCCCGCTACGGCAAATACCGGGTTTACCCCCATGGCAACGGGCACCATAATGGCGGCTGCAACACCGCTTAAGCTGCCGGATACGGCGCCCACCTGCCCTAAAAAGGCAATGCCAGCAAGGTCCCCGGTAATGTATTTATGCACTGCTTCAATTAAAAAAGAGGCTACGGCAGCATTTGCCATACCGGACATAGCCTGCCCGCCCTTGGGGCATTTTAAGCTGAACAGTGAAAACAGCGCCAGCGTTAAAAGAAGAAAACCCATTCCAGATAAAATTGTAACCATTACTTTACCTCCGTAAACAAGAAAAGCTGTTTTAATAAATAACCAAAACTTGTTCTATTTGATAAGTAAAGTATATTGCAAAAGCATAAAAAACTACAGAAAACTACAAAAAGCTTTTGTCCCATTTTGTGGCTTTTTGGCAATTTGTTTAGGTTGGTGGTTTAAAATATAACAAATTCGACCGATTGCATAATATTTTTCCCTTTTTTGCCCTTATAATGAAAATAATTCTGCCACTGCCCTTTTGCTTACAGCGGCGCACTGTGGACAGCTTTTAGTCCATGCACTGTATCATCAGCGCGTTTAAAAAGGTTTTAATAGAAACCTTGCCATGCACATCTGTTTTTCCCCGGATAAAATCCATTTCCCTGCGCACCTGTTCAAAGCTGTACAAGGTTCCCGCAAAATCATGGAAGGTGTCGTTGGAGTAATTTTCCACCCCCATATGGGCAATGTTGGTTAAGCCCGCAGCCACAGCCCTGCGCACCCGCTGTTCCATGGATTTTGGGTTGGCCGCACTGCAGCGGCTGCAAAGCTCCGCAACGGTAAAGCGGCTTGGTTCGCCGCCCTCCTCTATCATATAATTTACCAGGGCAATAATATCTGCGCTGCCCCCCTCCCCGCTGATACCTAAAAGCTGCAGGGTATTGCGCAGCTTTTTAACATGGGCTTTTTCCTCCGGCTGAGGGGGTAAAAACATATTTTCTATGGTTCCTGCCACTTCTGCCGCAGGAACCATAGCAGTGTCCTTCATAAAAATTGTTTGCATTTGGTTAAAGGTGCGGCGCATTTGAATGTTTTCTATTACATTGCGCAGCACCTGCACCACCTCCACTCCATTCACCGGTTTATGAATAAAAAAGGCCACCCCTTTTCCATAGGCCCTGGCTACCAGCTCCTTGCTGGTTACATGGGAAAGCATAACAAAACAGATTTCCGGGTTTTGGGCCTTGGCTTTTTCTACAAAGGAAATGCCGTCCATAATAGGCATAAGCAAATCCGCCACCACAACATCGGGGGAAATATATTTTAAATCCTCCAAGGCGTCCAGCCCATTGCCGGCCATGCCGCACACGGTTCCCAGTTTTTGCTGTTCAATAATAATTTTAAGGACATTACAAACACTGCTGTCATCATCAATTAGGTATATTTTCATTTTGCTGTAGCCTCCAGGTTTTGTTTTGGTATTCTCAAAATAAAATCTGTACATCCGCCCTGGGAATGTACCTCAATAAAACCGCCTAATTCCCCTTCCACAATATCCCGTACTAAAGTAAGGCCCAGCCCCCGGGCCACTTCTCCTGTTTTATAGCTGATTTTTGTAGAAAACCCGGCAGAAAACACATTTTCCATGTACTCTTTTGGTATTCCTCCACAGTTATCGTGAACCTGGAATACCATATCCTCCCCCTGCTCCCATTGGTTCAGCGTTACAACAGCTTGCCTATCCTGCGGGGCCGCTTCCAGTGAGTTGGTTATTAAATTGCGGAAAACAGACAGCAAATAGTAATGCTTGTCCGTAAAAAAATTGGTGGAACAGGTTACTGCAATTTCCCCCTGTTTTCCCAAAGACTGCTGTATTTTTTTCATGCTTTCCTGCAAGATTTGCGCAACATTTTTAAAATACATTCCCTCTTCTTCCGCTTCCAGGTTCAGCGCGTCAGACATTCCCTTTAAAATAAGAAAGTATTCCTTTTTAATTTCATGAACGTCCTTTGCCACAGCCAGCGCTTTCTGCGCCGCCTGTTCCTGCCCGGCTGTGCTGAGCTCGCTGTACAGCTGATAGGAAGTGGTCATGGTGTTTTCAATATATACCATGTTTTTATTCATCCAAACCATTTCGCTTTTTAGCCGGGAAATAAGCAGCAACAGCTTTTTATACCGTTCCCTGTCGTCCCTGCGCAGCAGGAACAAGCCATAATAGTCAAAAGCCCCTATAAGCCCTACTGCCAGCAGGCTGCGTCCCAAAGCCACCACCAGCAAGGGCAAAGCCCTTTGCCAATATAGGCCTGCCCAACCCAAACGCACTGCCATTTCCCCTAAGTTGGAGCATAAATCAATTATGGTTAAGGGAAGCAAGTACCAAATATGAAAGGTGCGAAAATCCCTTTTCCCTACAAAAAAGGCAAACAGCAGGCCGTAAAGCAGGTAAAACACCATTTCTGGGGCATATTGGGCTGCGGCGCCCCGCACTGTTCCCACCGTCAGCCACTGCACAACACAGCGCAGAGCAAATACCCCCGGCGCTGAAATCAGCGCCACAGGCAAGGGGGAAAAATCCTCCATTAAAAACATCATCAGGGGCAAAAAAATAATTGCTACCGAAATTTTAAACCCGCTAATAAACAGGTCCATATTCATCTGTGCTGTAAAAATAAGCACCAGTGCTGGAAAAAGCACCGCCTGGTACTTGCGCCGCAGCTGTAATTCCACTGTTTTTTCTCCCTTCTGCGGTTTTTATCCCGCCAACCAAATAATCTGTTTGCTATTATAATTTAACAGCCACAAAATGGCAACACCCTTTTAAAAGACATTTGGCCTTTCAACCTTTTGTTTCGGGGGGAACCCCGCGCCTAAGCCCTGTTCAGCCGCTTTTGCAGCCTGCGCGCCAGGGCTTTCACCTCATTGGCACAAATTGGGAGTTTACCCAACACCTTCACAATAATAAATGGGGGGCAGAGGGGGCTAAAGCCCTTCTCCCCCTTGTTTTTCTTGCTGTTTTGCAGTATATTGGAACAAAGGCTCATAAAAGCCAAGGCACCCAAAAATTATTTTGGAGGGATAAACTGTGATAAATAAACGTGTAGACCGTGTGCTGGCCGCCATGAGGGAGGCCAACCTGACACAAATGGTTATTTCAGACCCGGGGGCAATTTTTTACCTTTCCGGCAAATGGATTCACCGGCGAACGCATGCTGGCCCTTTACCTTTCTACACAAAAGAAAGGCGTTCTCATTGTAAACGAATTATTCCCCATTCCTGAGGATTTAGGTATTGATATTGCCTATTACAATGATATTGACTCCCCTGTTGCCCTTTTGGCCAAGGCTGTAAACAAAGAAGCCCCCCTTGGTATAGACAAAACATGGCCGTCCCGATTTTTAATTGAACTGATGGAGCTGGGTGCCGCCATCAAGGTAATCAATTCCTCCTATATTGTGGACAACGTCCGTATGATAAAGGACCAGGAGGAATGTGAGTTAATGCGCAAAGCCTCCCTGCTTAACGACCAAGCTATGGAACAGCTTCAGCAGTACATTCAGCCGGGTATGACAGAAAAACAGGTGGCGGATAAGCTGGCGCAGATTTATGAGAAACTGGGCGCCGACGGCTATTCCTTTGAACCAATTATTGCCTTTGGTCCCAACGGCGCCAACCCCCACCACAGCACCGGCAGCGCTGTGGCCAAGACCGGTGATTCTGTTATTTTTGATATTGGCTGCATAAAGGATTCCTACTGTTCCGATATGACCCGCACCATTTTCCTGGGCGAGGCCACCCCAAAACAGCAGGAAGTTTACAGTATTGTGCGCAACGCCAACCTGGCCGCCATTGCAGCAGTAAAACCAGGGGTGCGCTTCTGCGATATTGACAAGGCTGCCCGGGATTACATTGCCCAGCATAGCTACGGCGACCGTTTTCTGCACCGTACCGGCCATTCCATTGGGCTGGAATGCCACGAATTTGGCGATGTTTCCTCCATTAACACCATGAAGGTTGCCC
>CAJTSZ010000027.1:7218-14499 GCA_910578755.1 uncultured Oscillospiraceae bacterium
ATGATTTTTTCCATTGAACCAGGGGTTTACCTAACCGGGGACTTTGGCGTCCGTATAGAGGATCTTGTCCTTGTAACAGAGGATGGGTGCGAGGTGCTGAACCATTATACCAAAGAATTACAAGTTGTAAAATAAAAAAATTTTCACACAGATTTCTTTCTAAAATAGCTGCCTAAAGTTTTGTGGCAGCTGTTTTTTTATTTTTATTGGGCAAAAACCATGTCGAAAGAAAAGAAACAAAGGAACCTTGAGCCAAAACAAGGCATACTGTAGTGGTAAAGGCTAAAGGCAGAAAGCGCCGCCTAAAACAGAAAGGAGAAACCGCCATGGCAAACTTTAATGTTACCGAAATAAACAGCAACCCCTGCAGTGTGTTCACTACACAGCCTATTTCCTTGGCAATGGCCTATGTGCCCTTCCAGCAGTGGCGTAACCTGTATGACCCAGAACTTGGGTTCGAGCGCGCCACCATATTTGCCGAATTGGACAAACCGTTTATTGGAGAGGAGGCTGTGCCCCGTGCTTAAAGCTACTGTAAACCGCGACGACCTGCTGCGTCGGGTGCAGATTTACGCCTTCAGTGTTCATGAGGCCCATCTGTTTTTGGATACCCACCCCACCGACCAGGCAGCCCTTGCCTATTTTAACAAATACAACAAGCTTTTGGAAGAAGCAACCGAAGAATTTGAAAAACAGTTTGGCCCCCTGCGGGTTTTGGATTACGAGGCCCCTGCAAACAAATGGGAATGGGTAAGCGAGCCCTGGCCATGGGAAATGGAGGCTTAGATTATGTGGAGTTATGATAAAAAATTGCAGTACCCGGTAAAGGTTACACGGCCAAACCCTGCTATGGCAAAAGTGATTATTTCCCAGTTTGGCGGACCAGACGGTGAGCTTGGCGCCGCCACCCGTTATTTAAGCCAGCGGTTTTCCGCCCCTACCGGCGAAGTAAAGGGCTTGCTTACAGATATTGGTACAGAAGAACCGGCCCCTTGGCAATGTATATGAAAAGCCCCCCAGTGCAAGCTGGGGGGCTTTTCACTACAATGGGCTGCTTGTTGTTTCAGCAACCCAAGCTATTTATTTTTTATTGTTTCACCATAAAAAGTTGATGTGCATTTATCAAGAAACCTCACAGAATAAAAACAATACTCTCTTCTGTTTATGTTAATTTAGGTAATCTTCGACTACATCGTAAAGATGAACAGGAGAAAGCTTTTCTTTGGAACAGCGTTCCGCCAGCTTTAAAACATCATTTTTATTGGTGGAAATATCAGAAACAAGTATTATTTGTTCCCCATTTTGCAAGGCAGCAATTCCAAACGAAAGGTACTCGCCCAAATTTGGGTGGTTAAGCCTTTCTTCCACCATTATGTACTGTACCACTTCCTCAGTCCCTCCTTTCTACCCAAACGGGTAAGTTTCACTTTTCAGAAAGCTTTTTCTACTCCTCATCCTTCCCTGCGCCCTGTTGCTCAAAAAGTTCATCGGATAATTTAATCAGCTCTCTTAAAAAGTTTTCCAGCAGCGGCAGCAGTAAGGGATGAATTTTCTTATCCCCCTTAACTGTTGCAAACTGCAAAAGTTCTTCTGGGCTGGCTAACAATTCTGAAAGAGGCATTTCCAACCGATTCGCAATTTGCACAACTGTAGCAAAATTTGGAACTGTTTTCCCTTTGCAAATCTCAAACAGTGTGGATTTACCAATTCCCAGTTCTTCAGCAAATTCTTCATAAGTAGCTTTGCGTTCCTGCCTAATACGTTTCAAGTTCTCTGAAAGTATCGTAGTTTTTGGCATTAGAAAAATCCTCCCTTTTAATCAATTCGCCAGCACCGATAAGGCCGCAATAATTAGAATAAAGGAAAGATATTCCAACGTAAATATCAGATTCCTGTAGTTTATCCGGAATTCCGACTAAAGTCTTCCTATTATATAATGTATCGACAATATACGACTTTATCCTATGTTTTACAACATTTTATTCGCCTTCCGCGCGATATTTTGTGGTAAAAATAACAGAAAAAGTATCCCTTAAATGGAACCGTAAAAAACTATGCTCCGCATTTTTTTATGACAGTAAAACTGTACTGCATCATGCAAAGGAAGAATATGCAGGTTACAAAAAGCTGCTATCCACCAACCCCAGTTTTGGGATAAGATGGATACGCATTTTAAGGTAAACTCGTCCCTTTTTGTTTTTCAGGGCGTTTGGCCCTGCCCTTTCTTTTCGCCTATTCTCCATGGGGTTCCGCCTGCTGGGCCTTGGCCCGCCATGTGGCCAGCAGCAGGCCGGCGGCGGCTTCCTTAATTTCCTTGTACCGGCGGTCCCGTTCTTCCTCTGTCAATACTGGGGAATAAACAGTAATAACGGCCTTTGCAGTGACATAAGTGTCTTTTTTTACATATGTATCCTCCCATTGGCGCTTCACAGCACTTCCCCCTTTTACTTTGGTATATTACAGGGTATGGCTGCTGGTTTGTCCCCTATGCAGGCCTTCGTTAAAGGCAATGTGTCTTTCTCAAAATATCCCCTTCTTTTTGCCATATTGGCCTATCAAGGGTCATAAACTGAACCAAAAGGAGGCTCCGCTATGTTTTTTGACCAACCTATCCCTTATACCCCCCAGGAGGTTCTTGTATATTTACGCAAGTCCCGTTCCGACCAACCAGACCTTACTGTGGAAGAGGTGCTGGAAAAGCACGAAAAAATACTGGACCAATGGGCTTCCCGCCACTTAGGCGCTCCAGTCCCCGAGGAAAACAAGTACCGGGAAATTGTTTCCGGCGAAACCATTGCGGACCGTCCCCAAATAAAGAAGGTGCTGCACCGCATGGAGGACCCAAATATAAAGGCCCTTTTGGTGGTGGAGGTACAGCGTATTTCCCGCGGTGACCTGGAGGATGCCGGGCGGCTGCTAAAACTGCTGCGGTTTACTAAAACTGTGGTGCTTACCCCCCAACAAACGTACAATTTGCAAAACGAGTATGATCGGGATTTTTTTGAACGGGAACTAAAACGAGGCAACGAATTTTTGGAATACCAAAAAAAAATTATGGCCCGGGGCCGGCTCCTTTCCGTGCAGCAGGGCAACTATATTGGCTCTGTAGCGCCCTACGGCTACCTGCCCCACATAGTGGTGGAGGGCAAACGCAAATGCCCCACTTTAAAAATTGACCCGGAGCGCGCCAAGGTGGTGCAAACTATTTTTGACCTTTATGTGCACCAAGGCATGGGGCCTACCCTAATTTGCCGCCGGCTAAATGGCCTAAGTATTCCCCCCGCCAAGGGTAAAAGCTGGACCCCTGCCTCCATTTACGGCATTTTGGATAACATCCACTACACTGGCCAGGTAAAGTGGAACCAGCGGAAAACTGTCACCATTGTATCGGACAGCTCCATTGTAAAAACCCGCCCGCGGGCCAAAGAGGAGGAGTATTTGCTGTTCCCCGGCAAGCACCCGGCCATTATCTCCCCGGAGCTGTTTGCCGCCGCCCAGCAAAAGCACAGCGCGGCTGCGCCCAACAAAAGTTCCGCCAAACTGCGCAACGCCTTTGCCGGGCTTGTTTACTGCCAGTGCGGCCATGCTATGGCCCTGCGGACCTATTCTTCACAAGGCAAGGAGCGTTCCGCGCCCCGGCTGCTGTGCAGCTGCCAATCCTTCTGCCATACCCCCTCCTGTTTGTACAGTGATATGATGGAGCAGGTTTGCTCCATACTCCACAGCAGCATTTACGATTTTCGGCTGCTGTTGCAGCAAAGCAGCCAGGAGGACGCTTTTTCCTCCCACGCCGCTGTAATGGACCAGTTGAAAAAGCGGCTGGCGCTGTTGGAGGAAAAGGAAATTGCCCAGTGGGAAAAGTACACCGAGGAAGGCATGCCCAAGGATATTTTCCAAAGGCTTAACACAGCTGTGGTAAATGAAAAGGAGGAGGTACTTTTGGCCCTGAAGCAGGCGCAAAGCACAGCCCCCGTTTTCCCCGCAAACTGTGAGGAAAAAATTGTAAGCCTCCAGGACGCTTTGTCCGCCTTGGAGGACGCCCAGGCGCCGGCCCAAGAGAAAAACCGGCTGCTGAAGCTTTGCCTGCAACGTATTGAATACGACCGCCCTCCTTTTACCCGGGGCAAAACCGCTGCCCACGGCGGGTGGGAGGCCTCCCCCATCCATCTTTCCATTTATCTGCGCGTTTAACAGGGCTCCCCTATGTACCTATGAACTGGCCCACATTGAAATTGTTTGCGCCTTAGTGTACCAGCTCACCAGGAACCTTACCCCGCAGCAAATTAAGGAAAGCGGATTCGACACATATTTTGTAGACCACACCACCGGCCTATACCCTACAGCCGCTTCTGGAACGCCCTTTTCCGCCGGTACCCTCCAGTCCACCGGGGACCCCATTGCCGACCTTCATGAAGATTTGGCTGCGGAACAAAAGGCCCGGTTAACTTACGATAATATCCTTCGCCTGGCAGATGACCCCGATGTGCGCGATGTTATTAAGTTCCTGCGGGAAAGGGAAATTGTCCACTTCCAGCGCTTTGGCGAAGCACTGCGTATTACCCAGGACCAACTGGACAGCAAAAACTTCTACGCCTTTAACCCTGCTTTCGATATTAAAACCCCTCAGTACCCCCAGCCCAGAAAATAGCTTTTACACAGCAACAGCCAGCCACAATTGTGGCTGGCTGTTGTTTACTAAAATTATCCTTGTATTTTTCTGTTTTCGTAATGGGTATGCAGCAGCTCATGGGCTTTATGGCTGTTTGGCTCCCCTAAAAATGTTTCGTACAATGTTGCAATTTCCGGGTTTTTGTGGGATTCCCTGTAAACAGACTTTTTATCTATTTTATACAAGCCCTCCATGCGTTTGGACTTAATGGCAGCTGTTGTTCTAAAGGGCTGGCCGCCGCCGCCAACACACCCGCCGGGGCAGCACATAACCTCAATAAAATGGTAGCCACATTCCCCTTTGCGGATTTTTTCCATCAGTACCTTGGCGTTGGAAAGCCCGCTGGTCACAGCAACCTTTACAGGGGTACCGTCCAAATCCAGGGTGGCTTCTTTAATAGCCTGGTGGCCGCGCACTGCCTCAAAATCCAGGCTTTGGGGCTGGTGGCCTGTTACAACCTGGTAAACTGTGCGCAGGGCTGCTTCCATAACACCCCCAGAGGTGCCAAAAATGGCGCCAGCGCCGCTTGCCAGGCCCAAGGGGCTGTCAAACTCTTCTTCCGGCAGGTTTTCCAAGCTCAAGCCCGCCTGGCGCAGCATTTTAATCAGTTCCCGGGTGGTCAATACAACGTCCACATCCTGGCAGCCGCTGCTGTTCATCTCCGGGCGCTGGCATTCATATTTTTTAGCAATACAGGGCATAATGGAAACCACAAACATTTTTTCCTTGGGTATGCCCATTTTTTCCGCATAAAAGGTTTTTGCAATGGCGCCAAACATCTGTTGGGGGGATTTGCAGGAGGAAATATGCCCCAGCAGGTCGGGGTATGTTTTTTCCACGTAGTTTACCCAGCCTGGGCTGCAAGAAGTAATCATTGGCAGCTGGCCGCCGTTTTTAATGCGGGCCAACAGCTCGTGGCCTTCTTCCATAATGGTTAAGTCGGCGGAGAAGTTGGTGTCAAACACGTTATCAAAGCCCAAGCGGCGCAAGCCCGCTACCATGGAGCCAGTGGCAATGCTGCCTTTTTCCAGGCCAAATTCATCACCAATGGCAACCCGCACAGCCGGCGCCACCTGTACAATAACGTGAAGGTCTTTATTGTGAATAGCCTTCCAAACCTGTTCTGTATCATCCTTTTCGTACAAAGCGCCAACGGGGCACACAGCAACGCACTGGCCGCAGTAAACGCAAGTGGTTTCGTTTAATGGTTTTTCAAAGGCGGTACCAATTTTAAAATCTATGGAACGGTTCATGTAGCCAATGGCATTGGTGCCCTGAACCGCCTGGCAGGCGTCTACACAGCGGCCGCAGCGCACGCATTTGGTCATATCCCGTACCAGGGCCGGGTTGCTCAGTTCTTTTTTCACAGGAACATGGACAGATTCAAAAGCGTTGCTTGTAATGCCCAGCTCCTGAGTAAGCTCCTGCAGCTCGCATTTTCCGCTTCTTGGGCAGGTTAAACACTCCTGGGGGTGGTTGGCCAAAATCATTTCCAGCAGGGTTCTTCTTGCCCTGCGTACTTTTTCCGTATTGGTAAATACTTCGCCGCACTCATCCACATAGTTGTTGCAGGCGGTTTTCAGCCGTTTGCTTTTGGTATCCTCTACAACGCAAATACGGCAGAAGGCGCGCACTGTAAGGTCCGGGTGGTGGCACAGGGAAGGAATTTTAATGCCTATTTTTTTTGCAGCTTCCATAATGGTTGTGCCGGAAGGAACGGTAACGGGAATACCGTCTATTTTAATTGTGATGTTTTTTGTTGGGTCAATATGCATACTATTCAGCCTCCTTATTGGTTGGGAAGCAAACAGGGCAGTTTCCCTGAAGGTGTGCTTCAAATTCTGCTTTGCGGTGCTTCAGGCAGGAATCCAGCGCCGCAGTTGCCGTCTGGCCCAAACCACAGGAGGAGGTCAGCGCCATTGTTTCAGAAAGACGTTCTAAGCGTTCAAAGTCCTCTTCTGTAGCCGTACCTTTTGTAAATTTATCTAAAATATTGTAAACATGGCGGTTGCCTTCGCGGCATGGGGTACACTTACCGCAGCTTTCGTGGATAAAAAATGCCGAAACCTTTTTCAGGTAGTCAATAATGCACATATCCTCGTCCAAAACCACTACCGCACCGGAACCCACACTAAGGCCCTGGGCCCACAGTGCCTTTGCCGTATACAGGGTATCCAGCTGTTCCGGGAAGCCAATGGGGCCGGATTGGCCGCCCAGGTGGTAAAATTTCAGCTCTTTGCCGTCCTTAATGCCGCCGCCAAATTCCGCGTCGTAAATCAGTTCCCGCAGGGTCACCTTGCCCAAGGGGATTTCATATGTGCCCCTGTGGTTGCAGTTGCCGGAAAGGCATACCAGCTTTGTGCCGCCGTCGCCGTCGCCGCCGCATTCTGCAAAGGCTTTCCCGCCCATAGTTAAAATAATAGGAATATCCGCAAAGGATTCTACATTGTTTACCAAGGTGGGCTTTTCAAACAAGCCCACCTCCGCCAGGTGGGGCGGTTTTACACGGGGGCGCCCCGTTTTGGATTCAATGGAGTTGAGCAGGCCGGAGTTTTCCCCGCAGATGTAGGCGCCGGCGCCACTGACAATATGAATGTTAAAGGTGTAGCCGG
>CAJTSZ010000027.1:14509-20065 GCA_910578755.1 uncultured Oscillospiraceae bacterium
CCATAATGTCGTTGCCCAACAGGTTTGCCTTTACCGCATTGTTAATGGCGGATTGGAACAGCTTTTGAATTTCCCTGTACTCGCCGCGGATGTAAATGTAGCCGTCGTGGGAACCAAAAACATAACCCGCTATAAGCATGCCTTCCACAATGCTTAAAGGGTCATGCTGAAGCAGCACCTTGTCCTTAAAAGTGCCGGGCTCCCCTTCGTCGGCGTTGCATACAATGTACTTGGGCTCGCCCTTAATATGGTACAGCTGCTTCCACTTCTTCCCCGCCGGGTAAGCCGCGCCGCCGCGGCCTAAAAGGTTTGCCTCCAGCACTTCGTCAATTACTTTTTCCGGGCCCAGCTCCAGGGCCTTTTTAAAGCCCTCAAAGCCGCCCATGGCAATATATTCTTCTGTGGAATCCGGTTTAATTCTTCCACAGCGCTTTGTCAACAAAGGTAACATTTTAGACATAATAAAACTATTCCTTTCGCTGGTTTATTTCCCCGTTGCGGCAGCCCCCAGGCTTCCGCAGCGTTTCTGCCGCAATGAAAAGCTAATCCACCACGCCAAGGTATGCGCAGCAATTTGGATTTACTGGTTATCTTGTAATTCCTTTAAAATCTGCCTTACTTTTTCCTCTGTCAGATCCCCATGTATTTTACCCTGCACCCGAATAACCGGACCAATGTTGCAGTTGCCGGAACATGGCATATACTGTAAGCTGAACATGCCGTCCGGTGTGGTTTCCCCTACGCGGACCCCCAGTTCCTTTTCCAAAAAGGCTGCCAATTTGTCTGACTTGGAGGCATGGCATGGGGCATTGTTGCACACTTCCACAATGTAGCGCCCCCGTGGTTTTGTTTCCAGCATGGCGTAAAAGGTAAGAATATCGTACATTTGTACCAAAGAAATGTCTAAGCGCTCTGCAACTATTTTAGCTGTGCGCTCATCAATGTAATTTTGGGACGACAGGTCTTGAAGTTCCAGCAGAATAGCCAAAAGGTTTTGCTTCGTGCCGCCGTTTTCCTCAATTACAGCGAGAATTTGCTCCTTTGTATATTTTTCCAGCATCTCCATTCCTCCAATGTTATTCAATGTTATACCACCTTGGTTCTTACAAAACTTTTTATCTTTCCTGTTATATTATGAATATGTAAATGCTTTTTGTTTTTTCTTCACAATTTTCAGGCAGTTTATTGAACCAACATTTTAATCATAAGGTGGATTTCCAATAACGTCAAGTGTCATTTTAACACAAATGTTCTACTCTTTTTGATAATATTAAACAAAGGCTACCATTGCAGTTCCCCAATACTTACACAGCGCTGCACTATTTCAATATATTTTGTTGCTTTATAAAAATAGTCGAGCAAAGGAAACTATTTTTCTTGCGAAGCTTTGCATAAGGCAGGGAGGGCAGAACGGGGCGTGAACCATTTGTGCAAAACAAAACTGTGTAAACGCCCCTTATAAGTTTTTGGCTTCGCCTGCAAAACTTGCGAAAATTACTTCGTTACAGCCCAAATCTGCCTACACATCAGCTTTTTATTGTGACACAATAAAAAAGGTACAGCCGGCAGGCTATACCTTCTTTTTTACTAATATTTTTAAATATTTGCCTTTCTGCGCCGCTTTGCAAAGCCGAAGCTGTGACGTTTAATGAAGGTTTTCTATCCAGGAAAAGAATTGATTGAGGCTTTGGTTCTTTTCCCGTGTTTCAAGAAACATCCCGGCTGTATACCAAGAATGTGTATTTTTGGAATCCGCAACAGTATAAAGCGCACACTTGCTCCCCAAACTTTTTGCCTTTTCATAAAACTGCTGCGCGCAGGAATATTCAATTAAACCGTCATGCTTGCTTTGGATTAAAAGCATGGGAACATGGCTTTTGGTCATAAGGGAATATGGTTCGCCACGGGCCCTGTCATAACCTTTGAAAAACAGTTGATTTAAAAGAACCCTTACTGCGAAAGACTGCTTGCCGGAAAAAACATACGGCCCGCCAATTCCAATAAACCCAATGACGTTTTTTACATCAACATCCAGCTTTTCCTGTGTTTTTTCACTACAGCAAAGAATAGCAGCCAAATGCGCCCCAGCAGATGAACCGGAAATAACAAGCCTGCTGGCGTCAATCCTGTTTTTTGCTAAAAATTCAACAGCCGCCTTGTAACCGGCGCACACATCCTCTATTTGGCATGGGTACTTATTCTTTGGCGACAGCCTGTATCCTATGGAAACAAAACGGTATCCGTTTTTGGCCGCGCACTGCCCCACAAAATCAAACTGTTTGGGCGTTCCCGCGTTCCAGCCGCCGCCGTGTACCCACATAATTATTGTATTGCTTTTTACATTTTTTGGTTCATAATATAAAAAATATTGGTGCTTATGGCCCCCAAAGGGGATACACTTCGGCTCAACCTCTTTTTTTACCTGGAGCATTTTGCCAAACAAACCCCAATAGCTCAGGCTCTCGCGGACAGCGTCTTTCATCATCCAATCCTCCAAAACTCCTATGGCTTGGGCAGCGAACCATAACTGCCTCCCTGTTCAATTATTGTAAGTTTAAATAAACTGGCGGTTTTGCCATTTGTTGCTTTTGTACCGCCAAATAAACAGCATCATGCGCAGCAGCCAGTCCAGCCCCATGCTCACCCACACACCAAGGACGCCTAAGCCCAGCCACACGCTGATAATATACCCGCCGGCCACCCGCAGGGTCCACATGGTAATAATAGAAGTGGTCATGGTAAAGCGCACGTCATTGGCGGCCCGCAGGCCGTTGGGCAGGGTAAATGCCGGCGCCCAAAAGGCAATGGAAATAAAGGCGTGGAACACAATAATCTGCCGGGCCAGCTCCGCTGTAGCGCTGGAAAGCTCATACAGCTGCAAAATAGGGTCCATTGCCAGCAGAATTACCGCATTCAGCGCCACTATGCTGGCCAAGGAATACAGGGTAAGCTGGCGCATATACTTTTTTGCTTCCTCGTACTGCTGGGCACCAATGCAGTGGCCTACCACTGTTACAGCACCCAAGCCAATGGCAATGCCGGGCATTACCGTAATAGCGGAAATACTATTCCCAACGGCGTTGGCCGCAATAGAGGCCGTACCAAAAATAGCCACAATGCCCTGCACCAGTATTTTGCCAATTTGGAACATCCCGTTTTCCACCCCGGAGGGGATACCAATACGCAGGATATTTTTTATCATACCCGGCATAAAAGTAAGGGGGAAAAATTCCGCCAAGGAAATTTTAAGCTCCGGCTTGCGCAAAATCCAAAGCATAATCAGGCAGGCGGCCATACGGGAAGCTAAGGACGCCAAACCAGCGCCGGCGGCCCCCATACCAAAGCCAAAAATAAAAAGGGCGTTGCCCGAAATGTTAATTGCGTTCATAAGGGCCGAAACTGCCATAGGCACCTGGGAATTCCCCGCCGCGCGGAACAGCGCCGCGCAGGAATTGTATACCCCAATAAACGGGTAGGACAAGGCGGAAAGCATAAAGTATACCAAGGCAGTTTCCATAACAGCCTGCTCCGCATGGCCAAACAGCAGGTTCAGCAGCGGGCGGCGCAGCAGCAGGCACAGCGCCATAATTGCAGCAGAAAGGGCGCTAGTCACCAAAACCAGCTGGTTTGCCGCCTTGTTGGCGTTTTCCCTGTCATTCCTGCCCAAATACTGGGAGGCAACAATGGTGCCTCCGGTGGCCAGCGCCGAAAATACATTTATCAGCAGCAGGTTTACTGAATCCACTAAGGAAACGCCGGAAACTGCCGCCTCCCCCACGTTGGAAACCATCAGCGTATCCGCAAGGCCCACCGTGGCCCCCAATACCTGCTCTATAATCAATGGTATCAGCAGGCGGGTTAAATCTTTCCTGTTAAACATACCCTAACCTCTTTTCCTTGTGCCATGGCAGATGACATTCTGCCTTAGTACAGCTTATCCAATATAATATGAACTCTTTTTTTGTTTTTTTCAATAGTTTTTTTACGCCTGATTAGAATTTTTGTAAAAACTATGTCCATTGTCCCTTGCCCCTGCCCTAAAATTGTATCATTGGCTGCACCTCCTCTGCCCCTATAAACGGATGGTATGGCTTTGTTTTAGCAATATTTACATATCACTCATTTATTTCCCCCCTTTCCTTGGTATACTATGTAATATGAAGGAAACGGGGGTGCAAATTGCCTGAAAGGCCCCTATAGGCCCCACCCACCGCCATAAGGAAGGAATACAACAATGATGAACGAAACCCTTTATTTTAACGGTAATATTATTACTATGGAAGATCGCCAAACAGCGGAAGCCCTTTTGGTGCAGAACGGCCGCATTGCCGCCGCTGGCCCCCTTAAGGAGGTGGCCGCCTTGGCCGCCCCCCAGGTACAAAGGTTAAACCTAAAGGGCAAAACCATGCTGCCCGCCTTTGTAGATTCCCACAGCCATATTACCTCCCTTGCCACTGCCCTGCTGCACTGTTCCCTGGATTCTGCTGCCAATTTTCAGCAGCTTGCCGCCCTTTTAAAAGAACATGTAAAAGCCCGGGGGATTCAGCCGGGGCAGTGGGTTGTTGGCTTAGGGTATGACCACAACTTTTTAAAGGAGCAGGCCCACCCAACCAAAGAACTATTGGACGCTGCCTTCCCCAAAAACCCGGTTATGATAGCCCACGCCTCCGGGCACATGGGGGTAGCCAATTCCATGGCCTTGCAGGCTATGGGCATCACCAAAAATACCCCCGACCCTTCCGGCGGGCATATTGGCCGCACTGCGGGGGAGCCTAACGGTTATTTGGAGGAAAACGCGTTTATCCAAAACCAAAAGGTTATTCCGCCGCCCAGCCGTGAAGAACTGCTTTCCGCTATGGAGCAGGCCCAGGATATTTACCTGCGCTTTGGTATCACTTTAGCCCAGGATGGGCTTACAAAAGAGGAACAATGGCAGATGCTGCAAAATGCAGCCCTAAGCAATAAACTGAAAATAGATATTGTCGCCTACGCCGATTTAAAAAACTGCCCAAACCTGCTTACAGAGAATTTATCCTACACCTCCCCTTTGGGGCGGCTTTCCATTGGCGGGTACAAAATTTTCTTAGATGGTTCCCCCCAGGGACGCACCGCCTGGCTTACCCAACCCTATACCCCAGGCCCGGAGGGAGATGGCTACTGCGGCTACCCTATTTATACAAACCAGGAGGTGACAAACCTTATTTCCCAAGCCTTAACACAGCGCCGGCAGCTCCTTGCCCACTGCAATGGGGATGCGGCCTCCCAACAATTTATTGACGCTATGGAAGCTGCCGTAAAGGCCACCGGCATTGCCCCCCTGCGCCCGGTAATGGTGCATGCCCAGCTGGTTCAGCCCCACCAGTTGGGCCGTATGGCCGCTTTGGGGATCATCCCCTCCTTTTTTGTTGCCCACACCTACCATTGGGGAGATATTCACATAAAAAATTTAGGCCAAGACCGGGCTGCCGCCATTAGCCCAGCCAAAACTGCCTTGGAAAAAGGGCTCCCCTTCACTTTCCATCAGGATACCCCTGTCATTGCCCCCAATATGCTGGA
>CAJTSZ010000028.1 GCA_910578755.1 uncultured Oscillospiraceae bacterium
CAAAATAAAAGCTTTGTAAGCGCCCCTTACAAGTTTTTTGGCTTCGCCTGCAAAACTTGCGAAAATTAACTTTTTATTGTGGAACAATAAAAAATACCCGCCGTTGTTTACGGCGGGTGGGTCTGTTATTGCTGTTCTTGTTGGCGCAGGCCGAATACCTCGTCAATAGGCAGGGAGAACACAGTGGCCCTCTCGCCGGTTTCAATAAGCACGCTGTTGCAAATAGCCTGCATTACCGTGTGGCGCTGGCTTTTGGGCACCAGCAAAAACAGAATTTCTTTTTCCGGGTTTAGGGTAATGTTCAAAAACTTTTCCGTTTCATTGGCCCCTACGCTGCGGGCCTTCACCAAGGTGCCGCCGCCGGCCCCCGCCTGGCGGGCAGCCTCCATAACGGTGGGGTATATCCCAGTTTTTAAAACGGTAACAACTAAGTCGTAAAACCCTGGGTTTTCTTTTGGAGCAACATCTTTAGCGGACTGCATTAAATCACCTCCGTAAAACTGGTTCAGCACAGCAGCAGTAATGCAGGAAAGGGGCAGTGTAAAAATAATCCCTTTGCCTGGCTGGCTGAAGTGAAGCCGTTGGTTCATTGCCTGTATTAGCACGTTTACCTGGTCCGAAGGAACCAGGCTCATTAAAATATCCTTTTCCGGGCCGCCCAGCCCAATGTAATCCAAAATATCGCTTTTTACCGTGCCAATACCTAAGGTAACTAAATGGATATTTATTTGGTATTCCTGAAACACTTGGGCCACCTTTTGGCCCTGGCCCCGTTCTACAATGGTCACCATCCATTTTACCGGGGAATTAATAATGTTCTTGTTATCCATTCTGTTCCACCTCCTCGTAGTCAACAAATTCTTCCGTAATTTCTGGAAGCGCCACAGGGGCAGCTGCGCCCTTGCGGTGCATTTTCAGCTTGTAAATAAGCCCAAGGCCCTGTATAGTAAACAGTGGGGTCATGGCAACCATGGCCACAATGCCAAAGGCGTCGGTTAAAATGTTCCCGCCAGCCGCCTCACAGGCGCCCATAGCAAGGGGAAGTAAAAAGGTAGCTGTCATAGGGCCGGAAGCAACGCCGCCGGAGTCAAAGGCTATGGCGGTAAAAATGTGGGGAACCACAAAGGAAAGCCCTAAGGCAATGGCATAGCCGGGAATAATAAACCACATTAAGGTGGCGCCGGTTAAAATCCGCATCATGGAAAGCCCTACAGAAATTGCCATCCCAACAGAAAGGCAGGTCATCATCATTTTTTGGGAAACAGCCCCCTTGGTAATATCCGCAACCTGCTTGTTTAAAACAGCTACCGCAGGCTCAGCTTTTACAATGTAGTAGCCAATCAGCATACCAACGGGCACAATAATCCAGTAATAGTCCAGGTTCATCAGTTGGGTGCCAATATAATACCCAGCAGGCATGAAGCCTACGTTTACACCGGTCATAAACAAGGTTAAGCCCACAAAAGTGTAGCCAATACCCACTATAATTTTAATAACACTGCGCCTGTTCAGTTTTAAAAAGAATACCTGGAAAAATAAGAAGAACAGCAAAATTGGCAGCAGAGCCAGCAGCATTTCCTTTGCGTATTCAGGCAGAGCATGGCCAAAGGCCACCCATAAGTCATGGCTGCTGCTCAGCCGGGTAATTTCCAGGGAAGAGTATGTCCCGCCGGAAGGGTGATAAATCATACCCAAAATGAAAACGGAGAGAATTGGCCCAATGGAGCACAAGGAAATAAGGCCAAAGCTGTCGTCCTCTGCACCCTTGTCACCGCGGATAGAGGTAAGCCCTAAACCAAGGGCCATAATAAAGGGTACTGTAATGGGGCCAGTGGTAACGCCGCCGGAATCAAAGGCCACTGCTAAAAATTCTTTGGGGGCCATGGCGGCCAGCAGAAATACCAAAGCATAAAATCCAATTAAAAGCCAGGAAAGGTGCAGCCGGAACAGGATGCGTAAAAATGCCAGCACAAGGAAAATACCAACGCCAATGGCTACGGTTATAATCAAAGTTAAATTTGGCACAGCAGGGGTTTGGGCGGCTAAAACCTGCAAATCAGGTTCGGCAATTGTAATAATAATGCCAATTAAAAAGCAGAAAAATACAATAACAGGCAGCTTTTTGCTTTTTACCATATTTCGTCCAAGCTGCTGGCCAATTTCCATCATGGACATATCCGCGCCTAAGGTAAAAAACCCCATACCAATAACCAGTAGGGCAGCGCCAGCCAAAAACAGCATCAATGTATCCAGGGGGATAGGCGCTATACTTAAGCAAAGGGCAAGAACAATAAAGGAAACAGGCAGAACGGACGATAGGGATTCATAAATTTTTGCCTTTAGCTGTTTGTTCATAATACTTCCCTCTGTTTATGGCAATAGCCGGGGAAAACTGCCCAAAACCCTTTTTGGGGCAGTGAAGCCAGGGGGAAGGTTAAAATACAATGCGTCAGTCATAGTGTATACCTCCGTTTTCAGTTTTTGTTTTGGTGTTAATTGCATCATCCTTTCTGGCTTAAAATTTTTACTGTAGGGGAAAAAGCGGGGTACAGGCAGTGCCTATGTACGGGGATTTCCTTTGGGCAGCACTGCCATGGGCGCCGTTGTTGTAACATTCCTTGTAAAACAGCATAGAACATTTTGTTAAGAACGGCTTCTCTTTTCCCCTAAAAAACAGATGCCCAGCATTTTGGGGCCGCTGTTGATAGCTACGGCGGAACCTACTTTATAGGAACCGGAACATTCTAAGCCGGTAAATTGGCGCATAAGGCCAGCCATTTCCTCAGCCGCCCCCGGCTGTGTGCCGGAAAGCATAAGGTAAGGGGAGCTTTCAATTCTGCGGTTTCTGGCAAGCAAGGCCATTTTTTTCATAACGGCGCTGTTGCCCCGGGCCTTGTCACAAATTTCAAATTTACCGTCAATAATACTTACCACCGGCCGAATACCCAAAGCTTCGCCTACCATGGCGGTACATACGCCAACGCGGCCGCTTCGCTTAATAAATTCAAAGGAAAACGCGGTAAAGTAAACCTCCAGCCGGGAAAACCAATCGTCCAAATAGGCTAAAATCATTTCCGCGCTCCGCCCCTCCCGGGCCATTTTTGCCGCCTCCAGGGCAGGGTAGCCATAGGTTACAGAAAAGCTTTTGGAATCCACTATATGAATGGTAAGCTTTTCCCGGGCCTTTGGCACGTTGGCAAACAGCAGTTCCTTAGCGGCTACAGCGCTTTGGTATGTTTGTGAAGCTAACGAGTTCAGGGAAATTAAAATAATGGCGTCAAACCCCTGGGCATAGGCTTCGTGGTACTTTTCACAGTAGGTAACGGCATTTATTTGGGAGGTGGTGGGCAGCTCCTTGCAGTTTAACAAAATATTGTAAAACTCCTCGGAGGTAAAATCCACCCCTTCCAGGTACCCTACGCCGTCTACGGTAATGGGGATAGGTATTAGCTCCAGCCCAGCCTTCCGGGCTGTTTCCGGCGGGATATCAGAAGCAGAATCCGTCATAATCTTTATTTTGCTCATTTGTTTTCTCTCCTTGCCTGCGCAAAAAGGCGCCGCTTACTTATAGAACTGTCTGGTAAGCTGGGCGCCAAATAGGCCAAATCCCGCAGCTTTCTTAACCAGGTAAATATATTATATATACTATTTTACTTGTATTTACAAAAACAATCAATGAAAAAGGGGTGGAATTTATAAACATTTCATAATTCCCACTTGTTTTTACAGAATTTTTTGTTTTTTTATTGTTTCACTCGCTGTTTTCCATAGGGGAAGGGGGATTGTTTGCCCTTTTAGAATAAAAACCAGCATAATCTCCAAATATTTTCCCATATGGTTATGCTTTTTCAATTATTTGTGCTATAATAACCACATAGTGGTTATCATATTCCAATGGCCGGGGCGAACCGTTCGCGCTGCTCACTGCGCCCCATGGCCAATTATACCATTACGCTTGCGCTTCATGCTATAATAACCACATAGTGGTTATTATGCGCCAATTCACATAAAAGAAAGGGGCCGGGCAGGCCCACAAAGAAAGGGCCAGGGTGCAGGGGCGGAGCGCCTAGCACAGGGCTTGGGACTAAAAGCCTCAATAGTTACAGGCTTGGAGGCAGCTGATGCCTCCAAAAGAAAAAAACCGGCCGCCGGCCCGCGGGATTTACCACTGCCTGCCAACAGTATAACAAATATTATGGAAAGAAAGGGTCGATTTTATGACTACTCCTACCCCTCACAACGAAGCAGTTTTAGGCCAAATTGCAAAAACAGTGCTCCTCCCCGGCGACCCCCTGCGGGCCAAGGTTTTGGCGGAAACATATTTGGAAAACCCAGTGCAGTACAACGGCGTGCGGGGTATGCTGGGCTACACCGGCACATACCGGGGCAAGCAGGTTTCTGTCCAAGGCAGCGGCATGGGGTGCCCCTCCATGGGTATTTACTCCCATGAGCTGTACCAGTTCTATGGGGTAGAAACCATTATCCGGGTGGGCTCCGCAGGCGCCATTGACCCCGGCCTCCACATTGGGGACCTGGTTATTGGCCAGGGCAGCTGCACCAATTCCAACTTTGGCCAGCAGTTTAACCTGCCGGGGGCCTTTGCACCCATTGGTTCCTTCCATCTAATAAAAAAGGCCCAGGAAACCGCCCAGGCTATGGGCTTGCCCCACAAGGTGGGCAACCTGCTTTGCAGCGACACCTTTTATGACGACAGGGAAAACAGCCTTCTGCCGTGGCAGAAAATGGGCGTCCTTGCGGTGGAAATGGAATCGGCAGCCCTTTACTTCAACGCCGCCCGTTTTGGCAAGCAGGCCCTGTGCCTTTGCACTATTTCCGATTGTCCCTTTACCGGGGAGGCCACCACTGCCCAGCAGCGGCAAAACGGTTTTACAAAAATGATGGAAGTGGCCCTTTCCTTAGTAGAATAACACAGGGCGGAACAAAGGCGTCCCCTGCCAGTTTTAGCGCCTTTATGGCAAGGCAATAAAAAATAGTTGAGCAAAGCGAAATTATTTTTTGTGCATAGCGGGGCGCAAAGCACTAGTGCAAAATAAAAGCACTGTAAGCGCCCCTTACAAGTTTTTTGGCTTGCCTGCAAAACTTGCGAAAATTGTTCTGCCTGCACATCAGCTTTTTATTGTGAAACAATAAAAAATTCGTACTTACAAAAAGGAGGGACTTTTTATGGCAAGGGTATTTTTAATTGTGCTGGATAGCTTTGGTGTAGGCGAGCTGCCGGATGCCGCCGCTTACGGGGATGAGGGCAGCAACACCTTGGCCGCCTGTGCTGCCACAGGGCAGCTTCATGTGCCTAACCTGCGCCGCCTGGGGCTGTACAACATCCCAGGGGTGAACCTTACCCCCAAGGAGGCCGCCCCTGCAGGCTGCTTTGGCCGTTTGGCGGAAGCCTCCGCCGGCAAGGATACCACTACCGGCCACTGGGAAATTGCCGGGCACATTTCCCCAACCCCTATGCCCACTTACCCCCAGGGCTTTCCCCAAGCCCTGCTGGCAAACTTCATCCGCCGCACAGGCCGGGGCGTGCTGTGCAACCAGCCTTACTCCGGTACCCAGGTTATTATGGATTACGGCCCGCAGCATTTAAAAACAGGGGATTTAATTGTATACACCTCGGCGGACAGCGTTTTCCAAATAGCGGCCCACGAAAGCCTGGTTCCCCCGGAGCAGCTTTACCAATACTGCCGCATTGCCCGGGAACTTTGTACCGGGGAGTACAGCGTAGGCCGGGTAATCGCCCGTCCCTTTACCGGGGAGTACCCCAATTTTACCCGAACAGCCAACCGGCGGGACTTTTCCCTGGAACCCCCGGCAAATACCCTGTTGGATGTGCTTTCCGGCCAGGGGCAGCAAACCATTGCCGTGGGCAAAATTCGGGATATTTTTGCCGGCCGGGGCATTGGCCGCTGGGTGGAAAGCCACAGCAACCAGGAGGGGATGGAAAAAACCATTGCCCTTGCAAAGGAAGAACCGTTCCATGGCTTGTGCTTTGTAAATTTAGTGGATTTTGATATGCAGTATGGCCACCGCAACGATGCTCCTGGCTATGCCCAGGCCCTCAACCGCTTTGATGAACAGCTGGCCCAGCTCCAGGCGGTTTTGCGGCCCGGCGATGTGGTTATCCTTACAGCAGACCATGGGTGCGACCCCTCAACCCCCAGTACAGACCATTCCCGGGAATATGTGCCGCTGCTTATTTTTGGCCCGGCGGTAAAGCAGGGGGTTGCTTTGGGGACAGGCAATTCCTTTGGCAATATTGCAGCCACTGTGGCGGAACTATTGGGCGCGCCGCCCTTCAGCCAGTTCCGTTCCTATTGGCAGGATATACAACAAGGTTGAGGGAACCAAAGCTCTCGCCTGCCTTTTCCTAAAATGCAGTGGCCCTCCCCCTTATGGATTAAAGGCGCAGGAGCGCCCTAAAAGGGGTTTCCAAAATAAAAAGAAAGGAGCCGCCTATGGAAAATAAACAGCTTACACAGCAGCAAAAACTGTTTTTGCTGCATACTGCCCAGGAAGCCCGCAAAAGGGCCTACGCCCCGTATTCCGGCTTTATGGTAGGGGCTGCCCTAATGGGGGAAAGCGGTAAAGTTTATACTGGGTGCAATGTGGAAAATGCTTCTTACCCGGCGGGCCTTTGCGCGGAACGTTCCGCCGTGGCCCAGGGTATTTCCCAAGGGGAGCAGCGCTTTGCGGCCATTGCCATAACCGGGGGCGGGAAGGGGCAGGAAAGCCCCCTTGGGCCGGCGTATCCCTGCGGTATTTGCAGGCAGGTGCTGCTGGAGTTTTGTTCCCCTGGAGCTTTCTTGGTACTCACCGGGGATTCCAGCCACTGGGAGGAGTATACTTTGGCGGAGCTTTTGCCCCACTCCTTTGGCCCGGAGGCCCTAAAATAAAAGAAAAAGGCTTCCCGCCGGGAAGCCTTTTTCTTTTATTCTGTTTGGGCGCTGGGGGCAAGCTGGGCTGTTTCAGCATCCAAATACTCCTCTTCTTTATGCCCAAAGCGGCACACAAAACCAATTAAGTAAGACGAAATGGTTACAGTTACCAGGGAGCAGGCAATTTGCTGCAAGGGAATGTAAGTTAGGGAAAGCCCCAAAACAACCAGGTCTGTAAACAGGTACGCCTTGGAAATAGCCAGCTTTGT
This sequence comes from uncultured Oscillospiraceae bacterium, assembly GCA_910578755.1. Lineage (GTDB taxonomy): Bacteria > Bacillota > Clostridia > Oscillospirales > Ruminococcaceae > Negativibacillus. The sequence goes on from CAJTSZ010000028.1 coordinate 7,163, forward strand.
TGTCTTGGAAATTACCATGGCCAAAGCGTCGTCACCGCCGGAAGCGCCTCCAACCCGAACCACAAGGCCAACGCCAATGCCTACAAATAGCCCGCCCAACAGCGCGGCTGCCAGAGGATGCTGGGCCAGGCTGGGCAGCACAGGGGGGAACTGCTCATAAATACGGTAAAACAGGGAGAACCCGCAGCTTGCAACTAGGGACGTTTTTAAAAAGCCTTTCCCCAGGTACCGGAACCCCAGCAAATAACAGCTGGCGTCCATAATAAACCCGCTGATAGAGGGGGAAATACCCAACCAATGCTGCAAAAGCAGAGTCATTCCCAACACGCCGCCTTCTGTAATAGCGCTTTGGCTGTGTACATTGTACAGGCCAAAGGATAAAATGGCGGCGCCAGATAAAACAAATGCCAACTTTGCTGCGTTATTTTTCCAACGCAAAATAAAACCTCCTAATTATATACGCCCAAAGGGGCGCTTGGGCAGCAGCTGCTGTACAGCAGTTCTTCTGGCCCTGGCAGCTTTGGCGCGGCTGCCGCGGGAAGAAGAAGCCTGTTTTGCCCAATTACGATTTACAATTATAGTATAGCAAAGCCCCGCAGCCTGGTCAAACAGGGTAATTCCACAAAACCCTAGCAGTTTTTTGCTTATTTTTTCATTAAATCAAATGGCTGTGGTTTTCAGCAAACTTGCTCTGCCGTCCTTTTTTATTCTGCGCTTTCCGCCTTACAATGAAGCCTTGGGCCACAGGGACGGCAACCCTTCAAAAAATTATTTTATAATTTCCTCCAGCTGGCATAGCCGGGCTATTTCATAAGTACAGGGAATGCCGCCATAGTTTGGTAAGCCTTTGGGGTTATACCAACAGGAATCAATACCGGCATTTATTCCACCTTGTATATCAGACGTAAGGGAATCCCCTACAATAATAACGTGTTTAAGGTCTGCCAGGGCAATACTTCCAAAAACATAGTCAAAAAACTCTTTCCTGGGCTTTTGGAACCCCGTTTCCTCGGAAACAAAAATGCCGTCCATGTATCCCTTTAGGGGGCTGGCCGCCAAACGGCGGCGCTGGGTTTGGGTAACGCCGTTGGTTACAATATACATACGGCAGCGGCCATAAAGGTTTTGGCACAGCTCTAAAGCGCCCGGCAGCAAAAATGCCCCATCACCTAGGGCATAAAGGTATTCCTGGTTAAAGGCTGCACCGTCGCCGTCAATGCCAACCGCCTTAAAAAAACGGGTGAACCGTTGGGCAAGCAGCTCCTCCTTGGTAACCTCCTGCCGTTCAAAGGCGCGCCAAAGGCTTTCATTAATTTGCCGGTACGCCTGGCAGGTATCAAAATCGCTGGGGTAGCCGTGGGCCTGCAAGGTGCGCTGTAAGGCCAAAGCTTCTGCCTTTTCAAAATCAAATAAAGTCATGTCCGCGTCAAATAAAATAATATGGTACTTCATAGCCGTCCCCTTTGCAGTAAAAAGATGGGTTTTCCCGTTGGGGAAAACCCTTTGTTATACGTCCATTCTAATCAGTACACAGGGGAAAGTCAACAGGGGGTGGTGCCAAAACACAGCTACATTAAAGGGGCAAACAAGCGCAGCAGGCTGCGTCCCAGCCGCCGCAGAGGGTTTACCTGCCGTTCTTCCTCCAGGGTAATTTCCTGGCAAATCTCCTGGGACTTTAAAAAATCTTCCTTTACATCCAAAACAACCGAAGCATTGTAAAAGGCCACCCCGCACTCAAAGTGGAGGTAAAAGCTGCGGTAGTCCATATTGGTGGTGCCTACAATAGCGGTTGTGTCGTCGCTTACAAACATTTTGGCGTGTACAAAGCCGGGGGTGTACTCAAAAATCCGTACCCCAGCCTCCAGCAGCCCCAGGTAGTAGGAACGGGTCACCGGGTGAACATACCACTTATCCGGCACGTGGGGGGTCATAATGCGCACATCAATGCCGCTTTGGGCGGCTATGGTAAGGGCGGTCATCATTTCGTTATCTAAAATAAGGTAGGGGGTCGTAATGTAAACATACCGCTGGGCATGGTTAATAATTTGCATATAAGCGTTTTCCGCCACATTCAAGGCGTCCAAAGGGCTGTCCCCAAAGGCCTGAACATAGCCGTCCCTGGGGTAGGAGCAAGTGGGCCGGAACTGCTGGGCCTCCATTTCTTCCCCACTGGAAAACTGCCACAGCTGCAAAAACATTTCCGTTAAATTCCAAACCCCGTCCCCTTGCAGCATAACAACGGTATCCTTCCAGTGGCCAAACCGTTCCACTTCATTGATGTATTCGTCAGCCAAATTTATACCGCCGGTAAAGCCGGTGTTGCCGTCAATAACGCAAATTTTCCGGTGGTCCCGGTAGTTGGTCACCGTGTTCAGCAGGGGCTGTACCGGGTTAAAAACCACTACCTGGAACCCCTTTTCCCGCAGGGTTTGGTCATAGCCCAAGGGAAGGGTTTTAAAACAGCCGGCATCGTCATATAAAATGCGGATTTCCACGCCCTGGCCCTGCTTTTCCTCCAAAATTTCCAAAATGGTATCCCACATCAGGCCCTCTTCAATAATAAAGTATTCCAGCATAATAAAGCGCTGGGCCTGCCTTAACTGGGTTATCATTTCATCAAAAGCAAGCTCTCCGCAGGGGAAGTATTTTACCCTTGTGTTGGTTTGCAGGGCTGCCTTGGAAATAGAATAAATATATTCCACCTGGCGGGCCTGCATGGGGTTTTGGCGGCGCAGCTCCTCAATATAGCCGCCCCGCTTGTACTGCTTGCGCTCTAAAATGCGGGCGTATGCGTCAATGCGCTTTTTCATGGCGCGGCCAATACGCTTGTCACCTACCACCAGGTAAAACAGCCCGCCTACCAAGGGCACTGCCATAATGGGTATAATCCAGCCCAGCTTGTAGGAGGGGTTATCCTTTTTCATTAAAATGACAAACACAACCAAAAGGCTTACCAAGTGGAGCAAAACATAAAGGTAAAACTGTGCCTGGCTTAAATATACGGCAGTACCTACCAGTACCCCAAGCTGAAGCAGCAAAAGCAGCAGTAAAATAACCGAGCGCCGCATCAGCAGGGATTTTAACTTTTTTTTACTTTTGTTTTTTAAATTATATTGACTCACAGGTTTACTCCATTTTCCGGCAGCCGCTGCGCCCATGTTTCCTTGTTTATTGTTTGTACATTTATTATACAGTATACATAACGGAATTGGCGAGGGCAAATACGACATTTTTTGTGAAGACGCCTTGCTATGGTTGATTTAACCCTATTTTAACAAGGTATTCCAAAATATCAGAAAAACCTGTATCTTTTATTGTATTGTCGTCATGATTGTAAAAAACGATTTCCTCACCGCACTTGCCCTCCTCAATACAAAAAGCGTAATAGTCCCCGCATCCGTTGTCCGCCACAAAAAGCAAGTCTTTTATTATGGCTGGGTTATGCTTCAAAATAAAAAAATAACTATCCTTATCCAAAGAATAAATATTTGCATATCCAAAATACCCCCCGCCAAAACCGAAAAGGAATTGTATGTATTTTGGGGGCAAAATAATTTGATGCTGTTTTTGGAAATCAATGATGCTTTCTATTGTTGGAATGTTGTCATGCCCCAATGTAAAAAGCAAAGGTTTTTCTGCTTTTGCTTTTTTTATAACTTCCTTAAATGTTTCAAAATCCATAACTTTGTTCTCTCCAATTCTAAAAAGTTTTATCTGCCATTTACAATATTTATAAGCTGTTTCCCAATGGGCACGCAAATTCCAAAAAGGTCACGCCCTTTTAGAGGCCCTCCAGCCCCTTCCTTCACCAGCGAAAGAAAAGGGGGCAAAGAATAGGGCGGGGTCTGGTCCGTGTAGGCCCAGTAGTACAAGATTGGAAGCCCCACAAAGAAAAAGCGCCCGCTTTAGCAGGCGCCTTTTTTATAATTATAACCCCTGGGGGTTCTTTACGGTAAAGTTCCATAAATCCTGGCACATTTCGTCCAATCCCAGCTGTGCTTCCCAGCCAAAGAGCTCCCTGGCTTTGGCAGGGTCGGCATAGTTTTTGGCAATATCTCCGGCACGGCGGGGGGCAATGTGGTAGTTAATGGGCTTGCCACAGGCTTTTTCAAAGGAATGTACTACATCCAGTACACTGTACCCAACGCCGGTGCCCAGGTTAACGGCTTCCACGCCGGTGTGTGTTTCTGCATAACTTAAGGCCTTTAAGTGCCCCAGGGCAAGGTCCACTACATGAATGTAATCCCGCACGCCGGTGCCGTCGTGGGTTTCATAGTCATTGCCAAATATACTTAAACATTCCAGCTTGCCAATGGCCACCTGGGAAATGTAGGGCAGCAGGTTATTGGGTATGCCGTTGGGGTCCTCACCCAAAAGGCCGCTTTTGTGGGCGCCAATAGGGTTAAAGTAACGCAGCAGCACAACGCTCCACTCTGGGTCGGCTGTGTGCAGGTCCGTTAAAATTTGCTCTATCATTACCTTTGTATAGCCGTAGGGGTTGGTTGCAGAGGTTGGCATCCCCTCTTTAAAGGGTACCGGGTTATTCATACCGTACACGGTAGCGGAGGAGGAAAACACAATTTTTTTACAGCCGTGGCTGCGCATAACATCGCACAGTACCAAAGTGCCTGTAATGTTGTTGTGGTAGTATTCCAGCGGCTTGTAAACCGATTCCCCCACAGCTTTCAGCCCTGCAAAGTGTACCACAGCTTCAATGTTGTTTTCGTTAAAAATTTGCTCCATAGCGGGGCGGTCCAACAAATCCGCCTGGTAAAATTTTGGTTCCTTCCCGGTAATTTGGGCAATGCGCCGTACGGCTTCCGCTTTGGAATTGCTCAAGTTATCCACAATAACAATTTCTTTGCCTGCGTTCAGCAGTTCTACTGCTGTGTGGCTGCCAATAAAACCCGCGCCCCCGGTAATTAAAATTGCCATAAAAATCGACCTCCCATAAGCTGGCCACCCAACGCGGCCCTTGTTTTCGCAGTGGTTGTTCTTAACTAAAAGTATAGTTTCCTTAGGGACAGGTGTCAATACCGTTTTTTGGAAGGCTTTTGGTTTTCTTATAAACGTGCTGTTGGCGCCCTGCTTTATGCACGCTATATTTTAAAATTAAAAAATTGGAAATAGAAATACCCCTTTATTTATAAATATTTCAAAAAAATCAGAAAGAATATGGCGGTTTTATGATATATTTTGAGAATTAAAAAGAATATATTTAAAAAAATATAATGATTTAAATCAGTATAATCTCAATATTGAAGCACTTAAAAACATTTTCAGCCAAAAATATCCTTAAAAATTTAGACATAAACGCTGGAAAAAATATTGATATATAGTTATTTTGCCCATATTTCTGTATATTTTGTATACAAATACTTAATTACAAAAACATTTAATTCAAAAATATTCTTTTAAGATGGTAATATATAGACATGTTGCACAAAATCGTGTATAATATAACCAAATGAAAATAGGAGGAGGGGTTTTTGTGGATGCTTTCATGACATCTTTGGAAAACCTTGTAGGTGTAGTCAATAGTTTCTTGTGGGACTGGTTTCTGCTGCTGGTACTGTGCGGCGGCGGTATTTGGTTCACATTCCGGTTAAAATTTGTTCAGGTAGCAAAGTTTGGCCAAGCGTTTAAAGCAACCTTCGGCAATTTAACCCTGAAAGGGGATAAAGCCGGCGCAGATGGTATGACCTCTTTCCAGTCCTTGGCAACCGCTATTGCAGCCCAGGTAGGTACAGGTAACCTGGCAGGCGCTGCTACAGCTATTGCAACCGGTGGCCCTGGCGCTATCTTTTGGATGTGGGTTTCCGCATTCTTTGGCATGGCTACCATTTTTGTAGAAGCTTCTATGGCTCAAAAATACAGGGTTGTAGGCGATGACGGTGAAGTAACCGGCGGCCCCGTTTACTACATTAAAGCAGCTTACAAAGGCGTATTTGGTAAAGTGCTGGCTGCATTGTTCGCAGTGTTTATTATTTTGGCCTTGGGCTTCATGGGTAATATGGTACAGTCCAACTCCATTGGCGACGCATTTAAAAATGCTTTCGGCCCAGTGCTTCAAAGCAACTTTGGTATTGAACCTGCAACTGTCTCCCTTGCTGTTGGTATTGTTGTAGCTATTCTGTCCCTGTTTATCTTTGTAGGCGGCGTTAGCCGTATTGCTTCCATTACAGAAAAAGTTGTTCCAATCATGGCTGGTTTCTATATCATTGGCGCTTTAATCATTATCATCATGAACATTGGCAATTTAATTCCTGCATTGGCAAGTATCTTTAAAGGCGCGTTCACCCCAATGTCCCTTTTCGGCGGCGTTGTTGGTACAACAGTTCAGCAGGCTATGACAAAAGGTGTGGCCCGCGGCCTCTTCTCTAACGAAGCTGGTATGGGTTCTACCCCTCACGCACACGCTTTGGCAAAAGTAAAACATCCTTGCGACCAAGGTATGGTTGCTATGATGGGCGTATTTATTGATACCTTTGTAATCTTGAACCTGACGGCCCTCGTTATTATTATGACAGGCACGCTGAAAGGCGAAAAGCTGGAAGGTATTGCTTTAACACAAAGCGCGTTCACAAGTGGCTTCGGCTCTGCCGGTAGTGTCTTTATTGCTATTACAATGTTCTTCTTCGCTTTCTCTACCATCGTTGGCTGGTACTTCTTCGGCGAAAGAAACATTAAATACTTATTCGGCAGCAAAGCAGTAAAACCTTACGCTGTAGTTGTTGCTGTCCTTATCGTTGTTGGCTCTACTTTAAAAGTAGATTTGGTTTGGAATATGTCCGATATGTTTAACGGCCTTATGGTTATCCCTAACATGATTGGTTTAATCGGCCTCAGCGCGGTAGCTACCGAACTGTACAAGGACTACCAGTCCCAGCAGCCAGCAAAACAAAAATAAGATATCTTCTAAGTTATAATACTCTTCTTACTCACAAGGGGAAAACGGTGCAGCAATGCACCGTTTTCCTTTTCTGCTAAAGTTGTAATTCAGCCTATTGACAACCACGGCAAAAACCTCTATGCTGAATGTGCCATTGTTTAGCAGTGCGCAGCCAAACATTGCCGGGTGCCCAATAGGGCAGACGGGTGAAATTCCCGCGCGGTCCCGCCAGGAAAACCCCGCCACTGTGGTTTCCAGCCGGCTCAAGCCAGAAGGCCTGCCCGGTCAGAAAAACAGAGGAGTGTAAACGCCAAATACAGGAACCGCTGTATTTGGTTTTTCCCACAGGCGCTCCAACAAGGGGAATACTATCCTATAAAGCAAAATTTAGGCTGAGGCAAAAAACAGGAGGAACCATACTATGAAAACCAAGCTCACAGCCCAGCACATGAAAACCTTTCTTATTTTAAATATCGCTACCTTAATAACAGCCATTGGTGTGTATTTTTTTAAATATCCTAACCATTTTTCCACAGGAGGCGTCAGCGGCATTACCGTAGTGCTGGGCCATTATTTGCCCAATATTTCCTTAGGGGGAATCAACTGGATTTTAAACCTGGCCCTTTTGGCAGTGGGGATTATTGTCCTTGGCAAAGGGTTTGGCGCAACAACGGCCTATGTTACTGTGGCCCTTTCCGCCATAATGAGCGCCTTTGAGGTTTGGTTCCCCCTGTCCAAGCCTTTGACAGACCAACCCCTGCTGGAACTAATTTTCGGCGTAGTCCTGCCGGCCATTGGGGCGGCTATGCTGTTTAACATCAATTCTTCCACCGGCGGTACCGATATTATTGCCATGATACTAAAAAAATACATCCATACCAGCAGCGGCAGCGCCCTTTTTGTGGTGGATACCCTCATTGCTTTTGTCACTTTTTTTGCCTTTGGCCCCACCACCGGCCTGTTTTCCATTTTGGGCCTGGGGGTAAAATCCCTGATTGTGGACTTTGTTATGGAAAGTATGAATATGTGCAAGTCCTTCACCATTATTACCGATAAGCCGGACAATATTTGCAGTTATATTAAGGATACCCTAAAGCGGGGCGCTACAGTCTACAAGGCGGAAGGCATTTATAATCACAGCGATAAAACGGTTATTATGACTGCGGTAAGCAAACAGCAGGGCATCAGCCTGCAACAGGTTATTAAAAATACAGACCCCCACGCCTTTGTACTAATTACCAGCACCAGCGAAATTATCGGCAAAGGGTTCCGGGGAGGTATTTAATCCCCCCTTGGCGCCATGGGCCCAAAGAGTAAGCCCCTCCTTGTGTATCATAAACACAAAGAGGGGGCTTACTCTTTTTTAGCGCTTTTCCTGTAAATATTGTAAAATTTCGGCGGCGTTTGCATCCGGCTTTGCCTTTGGGTAGGCTTTTTCAATAACGCCATTTTCATCAATTAAATAAGCGGTGCGCACTACCCCCATGGAAACCTTGCCGTACAGCTTTTTTTCCTGCCAAACATCGTAGGCGGTAATGGCGGCCAGCTCCGGGTCCGAAAGCAGGGGGAAAGGCAGGCTTTGCTTTTCGGCAAACCCTTTGTGGGAACGTATACTGTCCTTGCTTACGCCAAGGACCTGTACGCCGGCCTCCTCCAGCTGGCTGTAAATGTCCCGGAACGAGCAGGCCTGTTTGGTACAGCCTGGGGTGTTGTCCTTAGGGTAAAAATATAAAATTACCTTTTTACTAGTAAAATCACTGAGGGAAACCATAGCGCCGGTTTGGTCCGGCAGGGTAAACAGCGGGGCTTTTGTTCCAGCTTCTAACATAAAAATAAACTCCTTTCAAGGTTTTCAGCGCAAAATGGAAGCAAAGGAGGACAAGGTTTGGCGGTGCTTGGGGTATAAAGGCATAACACTGTTTAACACAGCGTAAAAGGAGGGGGAATGGTTGGGGTGAAGCAGGTGGGTCAGTTCATGGGCGGCAACCGCAACAATGCAGCTGTATGGCACGCAGATTAAGCGGCTGTTCAAGGTAATAATACCGGTGGCCGGTTGGCAGCTGCCCCAACGGCTTTTCATTTTGCGCAGCTTCATGGTATAAGGGGGCAGGCTGTATTGCCACAGCAGCCGGCGGGCCTCCTCCAAAGCCTGGGCAAGTATTACCCGGCTCTGCTCCTCCAGCCATTGTTGAGTTACCCGCTGGGCTGCGTCCTTGTTTTCCGGTTCAGGGGTTTCCACAGTTAAGGCATCCTTTTCCAACAAGATTCGCCCTGCAGGCCCAGGTGTAATGTGCAGCATTAAGGGCTGGCCAAGGTACAGGAAGGCGCCGTTCTCCAAAGGGGGAATTGTTTCGGCCAGGGAGGCATACTTTTTTAAGCTGCGCAGTACCCAGGAGGATTTTTGCAGCAAAAACCTTTCCGCCTCCGCCTGGGCGACGTTTATGGGGACGGAAAGCTCCACCTGCCCGCCGGATTTTACCCGCAGGTTTATGTTTTTTATTTTTTTCCAGGTAATGCGGTAGGGGGCTTGCTGTTCTCCCACAGTGAGGGTACCCTCTGTGACGCGGGGGGAAATCATAGGCACTTTCCTTTCTTGTATCCAGTTATCTGCTTCCCGCAGGGTTTACATTCTGCAAAATAGAACGAATCTGCGCCTCCCTTGGGAAGGCGAGGGCGGAAGTATTGGGCCTATCGTCACCCAAAAGGGAATAGGGCAGTTCAATCACATCAAGATGGCACTGAATTCCCCGGCGGTTCGCCAGCTTAATGGCCGCCAGCCCCCAGCTATCTAAAGGGACGGGGTTCAGCCGGCCATAGCGGCGCAGCATTTTGATGCGGTTTTCCAAATATTTATTAAACCTATCTTCGTCCCCATGGGCAATTGCCCACATACACTGGCGAAGCTGGTCCCCGGCAATGGAAGCGCCCTCCGGGCCGTCGGGAAGGATTTTGCAGGCTTTGGCGTAATCCTGTAAAATCAGCGCCCCCTCAACAGTATCTGTCCCTGCAATTTGCAGCGCAAGGTCATACTCATTGGCAAGGATAGCCGCCTTGGAGAAATTGATGTTCTTTTCCCGGAAATTGTAAGGGGAACCGCTGTCCATAACGTGGTGGGGGAACCCTTTTTCCACCATTTCGTAGCACAACGCGGCAACACAGGCGGCAATATAGTAGCTTTCCTTGGCAGCCTTGGCGTCCTGCTCCAGCTGAAGGTGGGTGTCCCCATCCCCCGTGTACATAAAAAACAAATCACGCAGGCTGTTGATAATCCAGTCGTAAGCCTGCTTCTGAATGCGGTTATCCAGCCACTGGAAATCCGGGTTGCCAGCACCTTGGTTGGCGTTTTCCAAAAGGGTGCGGATATATTTTAAGTGTTTATCAATGTAAATTGTGCTGTATGGCATTTTTTTCATGGGAAAATCCTTTCCTGCGGCAGGGGGGCCAGGGGGCTAAAGCAGCCGCTGTTTTAACTTTTCCACTTCCTTGGGGGAAAGGCCGCAGGCCGCAAAGTACTGCGCGGCCCCGCCCCAGGTGGCAAGCAAATACTCCAATGTTTTTTCCATGGTACAGGGCTGGGCCTGTAATACGTGCAGGGGAATTTGAATCCCCCGGGCCGCCAGCTCCTGGCAATTCTTTTGCGGCGGCAGGTACTGCTCTGTGGCGGCATAATCCGTTGTAATGGTTTCTTTATCCACACCGGCCAGCTGTAGCAGCAGCATGGCCAGCACGCCGGTGCGGTCCTTGCCGGCGGTGCAGTGAAACAGGGTAAGCCCTGTACATTCCAGCAGCAAGCAGGCAATACGGCGGTATTGCTCCTGGCAGTTTTCCAGCAGCCCAATGTACATATCCGCCATATCGTCAGGGAGGTTTCCCTTCATGCCGCTGGAGTTTACATCGTCAAACATTACAATATTTTCGTACCGTACCCCGGGAACCTCCCTTAAACGGGAGGGAAAGTTGGCTGTTTCCCCAGGGGAGCGCAGGTCAAGAACAAGGGCAAGGCCCCTTTCCTTCAGTAAATCAATATCCTGCGGGGTAAGGCTGGCAGTGCTGTCCGCCCGCAAAAACCTGCCCCAGGCCGTGGTACCGCCGCCGGGCAGGGGGCAGCCCCCAAGGTCCCGCACGTTGGCAGCGCCAGCTAAAGGAATATAGCGGCTTTGGTTGTGGTTCTGTTCCATAAAAAGTACCTCCATAACAGCTTAATAGGGAAGAAAGCCCACTTTTTTATACACTTTGTCCAGGGTGCGCTGGGAAATCCCAAGGGCCTTTTCCGCCCCGGCGCGGTAGCAGCTTTCCAAATATGCCTTGTCGGCCAAAAGGCGGGCATGCTTCTCCTGAATGGGCCGCAGCTCCTCCACAACGGCTTCGCCAACAGCCAGCTTAAAATCGCCATAACCCTTGCCTGCAAACTGCGTTTCAATTTCTTCTATGGAAGCGCCAGTAACAGCGGAGTAAATGGACATCAGGTTGTTAATGCCCGGCTTATCCTCCCGGTAGGCAACAAGGGCTTCGGAATCGGTTACCGCGCTTTTGAATTTTTTAATGATGGTATCCGGCGGGTCCAGCAAAAATACGGTGGCCTTGGCGTTCTCGTCAGACTTGGACATTTTTTTGCCAGGGTCGGCCAAAGACATAATCCGGGCCGCCGTTTTGGGGATGTACCCGTCGGGCACCTGGAACACATTGCCGTACAGCCCGTTAAAGCGCAGGGCAATATCCCTTGCCAGCTCCAAATGCTGCTTTTGGTCGGCGCCCACAGGCACCAGGTTGGTCTGGTACAGCAAAATATCCGCAGCCATAAGGGAAGGGTAGGTAAACAGGCCGGCGTTAATGTTGTCAGCGTGTTTGGCAGATTTATCCTTAAATTGGGTCATGCGGGAAAGCTCGCCAAACTGGGTGTAGCAGTTCAGCACCCAGGCCAGCTCTGCGTGGGTTTTTACATGGCTTTGAATAAAGGCGATGCTTTTTTCCGGGTCTACGCCGCAGGCCAAAATCAGCGCAAAGGCAGAAAGGGTATTCTTTTTCAGCTGTGCAGGGTCCTGGCGCACAGTAATGGCGTGCATATTTACAATGCTGTAGGCGCAGTTGTAGCTGTCCTGAAGCTTGCTCCAGTTTTTTACAGCCCCCAAATAGTTGCCCAGGGTAAAAGAACCGCTTGTGGGCTGGATGCCGGAAAAAATAACTGGCTTTTTTTCTAATTTTGGAGCAGTGTTGTTTTCCATAAAATAAAACTCCTTTCAAGGTAAAATAGCTTGTGTTAGCCCGCAAAATAAAACAAAAACACCCGCCCTTGCCCTGCAAGGACAGATGTTTTATCTGCGGTACCACCTTTGGTTGGCAGCGCCCTGTTTCGGCGCGCCCTCTTTCTGCCCTTAACGCGGGCCAAACGGCAGCGGATACTGCGGCGCGGCAGGCAAAGGCCCTGCCGGCAGGTTCACCGCGCCCTCCAGGGGCCATTTGCCGGAGCGTGTTCTGCCGGGTTTTCAGCACCCCCGGCTCTCTGTAAGCCCGTGTTCCGGTTTAATTTCCCTATCAGCGGTTTATTGGTATTTTTATTTATGTTGCTGTATTGCAAGGCGAACGCCATCAAAATATAATAACAGCTTTGCCGTTATTGTACCACAAGAAAATAGGGGGCGCAAGTATCTTTTTACAGGCGGTTAAAAAAGGAAAAACAGCGGGCCCTTGTTTTAATTGTAGCGGGAAAAACGGCCAAACCAGTAGGGAGGGCTTGGCTGTTTTTATAGGGAAGGGGAATATTACCGGTAAAATTCATAAAACAACGGTAGTTTTTTCGTTGACATATACTGTAGGGAACGGTAAACTTAACAAATAGCAAGCAATTAGGCGTTTTACCCCACAGGGAGGAAACA